>NZ_JAMPQO010000018.1:0-138861 GCF_028482485.1 Providencia sp. PROV116
ACAGTTCGAATGATTTAGAAAATTATCGTGAATTAGAATATTTTTCTTGAGAAGAAAATAAAAAAACAAAATATTTACGGTGAAATTTCAATACCTTCATCAGTTGTCAGTAAATCTAGTGACTGCAACACTTCTAAGCGTTTAATTCCATCGGCATTCACCACTAAACGAGCCAGCTCATTATAGGTTTTTTTGTTAATTGTGACGCGGCGGCAAAGGTAAATGTGATACACCTTTTCACCAATAATCGCAGGCTCATCATCATTCACAGTGAGTTCTTCATAGCTAATATCAATATATTTTAGGAAATCCGAAATATTAAAACGCGTAATATCTGCGATTGATGATTGGTTTTTTTCAAACACGGATTGACGGTTATGTAGCAATACATCTTTGCGGTAATACAGGATATCTTCCATTCGCTGGACGTTAACTAAATTGACCCAATGCGATTTTTGCCGCATTTCACGGATATCTGGGGAAAGCATATTTTCATTAATAAAACGAAAAGACTCTTTACAAATACCGACTGGTGCTTTCACTCCTTCGCGGTAAATACGTAATTGCCGGTCAGGGATCCATTTTTGAAATAAGCGATACAGCTGCTCTCGACCTACTTCTTTCAGCCTATCTTTGAAGATATAGCCGATGACCATAGCCAAAAATAAGTTGGCACTTAAAGCCCCATATTTTCCTTGCCAGAAAAAGGCGATAACAGTTGCGAAAAGCATTGAAATTGCAGCAGCAATACCATAAATAGAGTGTAATAACAGGGGAAGTCCCCGCTTGTGGCGAATTTCTAAATAGAGATAGCGATTGATATATTTTTTCAATAAATTACGGCGATATGTGACTAATTCAGCATCCGTCTCATCACTAGGAAAACAATCAGGGTATTGTTTCTTTAGGTAACGCATTTCTTGATACCAGAAATGACGTATTTCTTCGCGCAATGGCATTTGCTTATCGGCTAATAAATCACGTAAATAATTCATGGTGTAATACGTCATGAATTCGTCACAATAAGAAAATGCATTGGAATGGATTGCTTCTTCAATTTTGGTTGACTGTGTTGCTAATTCCCGATAAGTACAGAGACATTTTGCGATGTTTGCCATGAACTCAGCTAAGTATTCAGGCGTTTGCCGTTGGGGATTTTGGCTTACCATTTTAACATTCAAACGAACAGTTCTTTTGAAGGTTAAAGCATAGCGCTTTAGCCTATTTTCATACTCGTCTAATGAAGGTAAGTTTTGTGGCGTACATTGTTGTAACCACTGTTTTAGTTCATCTAATGCCCCGTTTTCATCAGTCAGTGATGATAATTTTACGGTCGGTGGGCGCAGCCGAATATAGTTTTTGAGGCTGCGCTGGAGGTTTGATGCTGTGTAGAGGTCTGGGTTAATCTGTAATGATGAAGGCAAAAAGAAAAAGGTCTCTACTTGGTAACGGATCTCTTTAGACTTACGTGGAAACAACACTTTTTGTTTGATTTCAAACTGTTTTTTTCCATGGATCTTGAGAGATTCTTTAATCATATTTTCCTTCACACTGTTCTTTTGGCCAATATTCTATCTTTACCAAAGATAACTATTAAATCCCATGAGTGGCATAATGTAATGTGTCCATAGTATTAGTAGTATCCAGATAAGAATGAGTTGAATCATACCATATTTAAATGAGTCACCGGTTGAATATTGGTCAGTCAAATAACTGATATTAGCAGGCTTAGAGTTAAAATAGAGAACATAAACCTGATTAATCATAAACGCCATTGGTAAACAGAAGCCAACTAAATCCCAGTTATATCGTTGAGCAATGGCAATAATAATAGGGAATAAAATAATTGTACGTGCTGTTTTACTTTCACTAATCAATGTGGTGAGTGCAAATACTGCGCTTAATACAGCGAAAACAAGCAGTTTTCCAGTACCTTGAGGGTCTATGTTCCAATGGTCAAAGGCTTTGTGGACATAAAGGCCGACAATATCCGTCTGGTCCATCATACCACCTAATACGTAAGCACCAAAACTAAACATTAACATGTGCCATGGAATATCAGCATCATTCCATTTCATGACACCCATTGCTGGCAGTCGTGAAAAAGAGGGCATCAGGACAATACAAGCACCTGCTAATGCGACAACTTCAGCTCGTAAGCCTGTCCATTTACCCGTGGACCATAATAGTAAAACAAGAATAAATACGACCCCTGCTTTAATTTCACTGATTTTGACTTTACCTAATGCATTATATTCCGAGCGTAAGCGGTCCATGCCACCTTCGAGTTTCGGTGTTTTTTCTTCATCTGTAATCCTAAAAATAAACCGAGTCCCAGTCCACCATGCGACTAAACATTGAATGACAGCCAATGGGAATAGTGCAATAAACCAATCTTGATAAGTGACTAATGCACCTGCTTTTTCTAGCATTGCTGCCGCTAATAAATTGGCCGCAGAACCTGTTAAGAATGCGCTAGCGGAGACATTATTCGCCAGTAAGTTAAGGAGCACCATATTACGGCCAACATTGTTACGCTGAGCACCACCAGTGGCACCGTAGATAGCCGAAATCACCATAAATAATGGCAGCAGTAGTGCCGTTTTTGCCGAGGTTGCACTAATAAATGCACCAAAAATCAAGTTTAATGCCACAAAGCATAGGAATAACATGGTTAAATGATTTTTAGTTTTGAGTACTAGCATGAGTGAAATACGTTTTGCCAAACCTGTCGTAACTAATGCGCTCGCTAGGATAAAGCTGGCAATATTTAGAATCATGACGGGTTCACCCAGCATCGCGAAGGCAGGGCGCATTTTCATCACACCAGTAATGATAACGACAACAACGACAATTAATGACGTGAGATAATTTGGAATAGCTTCAGTGAGCCATAAAATCAGTGAAGCAACAAAAATCCCCATTGCACTATAGCAATGAGCTGCCGGAACTTTTGTTTGTGCTTCAAATACATCGATTGTCCCACACCATTGTAATTCGAAAAATAGAAATGAGAGAATAGCTAAAGGTACACCAATGAGTTTGAGATTTTGCATTAGTGCGCCAGCTTTGATATCACGGAATTTTTCTAATGAATAATTACGCATATCAAGTGGGTCAAAGCTTGGCTTACTATTTGCTGACATACATATCTCCTTTTATTATTATCATTCAAGGGTCGGTGTTATTTGACTCGACCCATATAGATGAACAACGATATGCATTACATAAAAGAGTTACATGCCAACAACACGCTTGGCGGCTTTCAAATAATTTTTATTAGGTAATTTGTTGATACCTAAGGCATTAATGACAGCTTGCATTTTTTCGTAATCTTCACTTTCACAACAAGCGGTTTCCATTAGTGCCCCATTGAACCAAACGCGTGCAAACTCACAAATAATGCCATCGACCATAAAGCCATAGCGCATTTTTTCAACGGTGACTGCATTGAGACAAGGGTGTTGGCGTACAATAGCTTTGAATTCCTCGATTTCATAGCTGTCTTTATCGAGAGGAATATCAACTTTAAGGTGAGATAAAATAATATTTAATTCTTCTTTTTTTACTGGAAATTGGAATTTGCCTTTCGGTTGGAATATTTCATAGCCCTCTTTTGTTTCACCAACTTTAACTTTAATATCTAATAACCCATCACGTACTTTTACATTGGCATCATTCGTTTTTTCAGATAAAAAATAAGTTTCTATTGGCATTTTTCGCGCAGCGTATAAGGTTGCTTTGACATCCCAAATTTTGGCTTCTATTTCGTTAATAAGGTCATGTCCAAATATTCTGAATTCTGCCCGAGGCACTATTTTACTTGCATCTTCTTCTGATATCGCAAAATTTTTAGTTAATGTATTCATGAAATTTCCCTTATTTTTTCCATGTGGTATAAGGATTAGCAACAAGATTAGAATTAAAATATTTGGGGTCTGAAGATATTTCGTCGCCTACCCATTCGGGTTTTTTAAAGGATTGGTTTTCATCGCTAAGTTCGACCTCAGCAACAATTAACCCTTCGTTAACACCAAAAAATTCATCTACCTCCCAAATTAAGCCATCGAAGGGGATTTTATAACGTTTCTTGTCGATAATGGGTTGTTCTGCTAATTGCATCAGCATAGCAACACAATCAGCATGGGGAATTTCATATTCATATTCAGTTCGAGTAATACCGACGGTAATTCCTTTAATTGTTAAGAAGGCTTTATCATCGATAGTTCTTATTCTAACGGTACGTTCTTTCTGGCTATTTAAATAACCTTGGGTGTAACGAACACCATTGGCTAATTCTCTCCATGAATCACCCGATACTAAAAATTTACGTTCAATTTCTTTAGCCATTATGATTACTCCTGAGAAGAACAAAGTGGTTAATTTTTATTATTAACCATGAGTTTTATTTAAAACCATCTTTGCACATTCATAGAGGAACCAAAAATCAGCAAGTTGTATGCGTAATATAAGTAAATATTATAGTTGCTTATCTGTTGTATAATTGATGCGATTTAGATATTTTCGGTATGAATAAGTTGCGCTATATCACTATTTAATGATATTTCGTCAGATATTTCGCGTAATAGCATAATAAATTGAAAAGCAGCTGCGGAAAGTGAACGATTAGTTTGATAAGTTAAATAATAATCTGCATCAACATCAAAGGCATTAATTTGTAGCTGGATTAATTTTCCAACACTAATATCATCGATAACACTTAAATAAGGCAACGCGGTAATCCCAAAACCACTTGCGACTAATCTTTTTGTCGCCTCTAAGTTAGTGACAGTAATAATAGGGGGAGGGGAATCATGGAGTGCAATATGTGCTTTTAGCCAATCTTCAATTTTAGCACGAGTGCGTGTTCCCTTTTCCCTCATAACGAGAGAAGCGTTTGTGAACTCTTCTATTGTTAATGGACGCTGAAGTTGTAGAAGTGGAGAATTGGGACCGACAACGGCGATATAGGGCTCCCGGTGTAAGAATACTTGGTTTACATTCGGCACAATAGGGACTCGGCCTGCTAAACCAATTTCGGCCTCTTGTTCTGCTACCCAATTCATCACTTGCTGGGAATTGCCGATTTTTATTTTTATATGAACCAGCGGATAGCGAGTATTAAATTGTTTTAGGATATCTGGCAAATAATAACTGCCCATAACAGCAGTTGCTGCAATTGTTAGCGTACCAGTTTGTAATAAATTTAAATCTTGAAAGACATGCTCTATCTCATCAAATAATGAAAATAACCTTTTAGTATAGTTATAGAGTACTTTTCCTTCACTGGTTAAGGTGATTTTTTTTCGGGAACGGTCAAATAAAGCAACCCGTAGAGAATTTTCTAAACCTTGGATTTGTTGGCTAACAGCCGGTTGGCTCAAAAATAAGATATGTGCTGCTTGAGTAAAGCTGCCACTTTTAGCCACGTAATGAAAAGTTTTAAGATGGTCTAAATTCATTCGACTGACAGTATTGTGAGTCATTTTTGTTTACCCGCGATGTCATATTTTTCAGCCCTGATCCGTTCTTTGAAATTATAAGTAGGTGTGAAACGGTTGCACAGAAAAGGAGTGATAATTTGTGACCGCACAGAGGATAGGGGGATAAATAATAGCGGTAGCGTGAAGTAATGTATCGAAAAAAGAATGGAATAGGGTTATTAGGGGGAAATATAACGAGGCATAATGATTATGCCCCATTATTGATTATTCTTCGTTAGAAGAACTTATTTTTTTGCAGCAGGGCGTACCGCTGTCACTTCGATTTCTACTCTCCAAGCTGGGTTAGCCAGTTTAGCGACTTGGAAGGTAGAACGAGCTGGCAGATTAGTAATTTTCTCAGACTCATAGAACTTGTTGTAACCAGCCATAAAGCCAGCGAAGTCCATAGTACCTTGAGTTTCTTCACCACCAACTAAGAATACTTGCATTTTAACAACGTCATTCATCGTCAAGCCCATACCTTCGAGGTTAGCTTGGATTTGTTTTAATACGTTGATTGTTTGTGCTTCGGTATTACCATAAGACTCTAAAACGCCTTCTTTTGCGTCAGCAGAGATTTTAGAAGGAACTTTTCCGCTTAGGAAAATGAGGTTGCCCGCGTTGATTTCTACTGATTCAGAGATAGGGAATCCTTTCACTGGAACGCGTTTAACATCATCGGCTGCATTCGCACTTGCTACACCTAAAATCAAAGGCAGAGAAAGCAATAAAGTTTTATAGCGCATGTAAACTCCTTAACATTATCAAAGTAAATAGGATCTATTAGTTTTATCAAAAATTAAACTTTCATGTAACTTTAAACTATTCGCTAATAGATCCACAGTAAAAATCGCTTTTTTTCCTGTTTTTTAGCTAAAACGGGAAAGTTTATACGGCGTAGGATCGATAAATGGTGTTTCGCCCATTAACAATTCTGCCGTTAATCGACCAGATGCAGGGCTTTCCGTCATACCCCAGCCTGTGGCGGTGTTGATGACTAGTCCTGGATACTGCTCGATTGTTGAAATAATTGGAATTTCATCATCCGTTGGTGCAACGGTACCACCCCAACGTTCAACCACTTTAGACTCTTTAAATACTGGGAATTCTTTTCTCAGTCTTTCCAGAACGCCATCTAAGTGTTCGTTGTTTGGTGTATTAGTTGCGGTACGGAACTCTTCAAAAGGTGTTTTCTCGTCTAAGTTCCAAGACGTTGCCATCATGAAGGAGTTGAATAAATCTTTACCAAGAGAGAACTCTAATGGTAATTCCCCGCCGCCTAATACGTGTAGGAATCTTGGTCCTAACAGGAAGCTGTCTTTTACGATAGAGCTAGTAAAGATACGTGGCGCAACGGCGTAGGTACCATCAGCTTGTTCACGGAAGTGAATACCGTTAGGTAAGTGGACGTTACCTTTTGGTGCGCCTGGTACGCCAGTAATACGCTGTTGTGATAGGTAAACGTTCAGTGTTGGAACATCAATGCCTAAGTTACCCATGAACAGACGCGACCAAATACCGCCCGTCAGAACAACACGAGAAGTTTTGATTGCACCTTTTTCTGTGACAACATCAGAAATTTTGCCGCCCGCCGTTTCAATACCACGTACTGCGCAATTGGTGTAGATGCGAATACCGATTGATTTTGCGTAGTTTGCCATGGTTGGTGTGACAACTTCAGGATCAAGGCTACCTGAGTCTTCTTCAAATCCACCGATTTTCCATGGAGTTTGTGCATCAACCAGACGATTCGCCAGTTCAGTTCCTTCAATCATACGGGTACGTAAAGGTGTATCGAAACCTGGATTTTCAGATGCAGATTTAATCCACGCTCTTGAAATTTCTAAATCTTCTTCGCTAGAAGGTACTTCAACACGGCCTTGAACACGGTAGCTGGTATCAGCACCGATTTTTTCGTTCATGCCAAGCCATTGAATTTTTCCGTAATGGTGTAAAGGGAAAATAGCTGGGGAAGTCTTATAACTGATAATTTGGCTATATGCACGGCCTGATTGCTCACCACCGACAACACCTTTTTCACAGATAACAACATTAAGACCTTTTTCAGCAAGGTTAATTGCAGTCATGATCCCTTGAAGGCCGGCACCGATGATGACTGCATCTGCAGACTCTGGTAATTTGCCTTCTGTGCCAGCAACAGCTGGTACACGTGATTTAGTCGATTCAAAACGACCTTCACGATTGATCATAGGAACAACCGCAGCACCCCCTGCTAAAACACCAGCAGCACCAACCCCTAATAATAGCTTTCTTCTCGAGATTTTCATCTATAACCTCAATAACAATCTTGTTTTTTATATAGTAAATAATTTCAAATTGAGATAATGATCTTATCATATATTTTGTAATTGTTAAGTGCCGGTAGCATTTGTTAATAAAAGTCATTGAAATGAAATGTGACGTAAATTGATGTGCTCAGTGCTGTAAAGGCTTTGTCGATGATTACTCTATTTTAGAGATGTAAGAATTAATATTTTTTAAATGTTAATGTCATTAAAAGTGTACAGGTGTAAATATAAATATTTCGCTTAAATAGTGTTATTAAGAGTGAAACCAAAATAAGGGATGAATATTTCATCACAGAAGAAAGTGCTGAATATCCCTTAAATGCTAAAGTGGGGAGTGAATATAAAAAATATGTTTTAAATGAAATAAATGAGTTATTTTTTGTTCGTTTGATTATTAATTATACGTAGAGTCAGAGCAATATAATTCATATTGATTTAAAAATACTCACTTATTTGTATGTATTTTATACATCTAGGTGGTGCTTTTTAATTTATTGATAATTATGATTATTTTTTTTTCATCTATTTTTTAGCGTAGTAATTGAGTGAGGGTAATAACCTAATTGTTATTAAGGTTAATAATCTTGATAAATTAACAAAGTGCATTTGTATATTACGAAAAACCAGTCGCTGTGATTACTTTGAGTATTATAGCTAAATAATTAGAGACTTTGGTTTCCACTACTGTGCAGCAAATGATTAAGATGCTGCAAGATAGAAATAAATTATTAAGAATATATTATAAAATAGTTTTTTTGGATGAATGAAAGAATTAAGAATAATAAAAAAATACATAATTATTCATTGAGTTAATAATAAAATGATTTATTAACCATTTTGTTTCAGGGTGTATATCATTAAGTTATTTTACATTATTAGTCGATACACACCTAAATAGTATCAATTACGAGTGATATATTCATTTCCTGTAGGAATTTGTGCAAAAAAATCAGCATAATCTTCGGAACGAACCTGTTGAAGAATGATGGAAAGCGCTGATAGCGGTGCTTCTGACCAGTCACTGCGAATATCAATATCTGGATATTGTCGGTTATTCCATACTTTTAATGCAGCGGAACGGATCCCTCTGTAATCACCACCTTTATCTGCACCTGCTTGCATGGCGATGAGTAATCGATCAGCCAGAGCTTGATGTGAGTTGTTATGGTAGCTCTGATAAATGGCATTCAGGACTTGCTCTCCAACTAACATATTTCCAGCAATGGCTAAGTTAGGCTCCGATAAACTTCCACACCAAGGTAAACAATTTTGGCCGGTCCAATCAGCTGTACCTCCATGATTATCAAGAATAATCAGCTGTCGTTGCTTCCGCTCAATATCTTGCGTTACAAGGTAGTCTAAGCTGTTATTTGCATTATGGCCTTGCTGCAAATATTCAATACCGGTTAAGCCTGCAATTGGGTTTGTCATTGCTTGAGTGGCGATGGCTCCCGTTTGGCTTTTACCGTGTAAGACTAATGCTCCAACCGCAGGACCACCTGTTGCCGTCGCTGCACCTATTTTTCCTGTCAATGGGCAGCGCGCCACAATTGAAAATGTCATTTTGCACCTCATAAATTAGACCTTGATCAAATTTATCATTATAAATTCTTGCTTGAAATATAATTTATCATCATAAATAAAGAAAAAGATAAAATTATTAACAAAATTGACACAAATCACACTTCACAATCATATGGCAATGTCAGTACTCGGGGAGGAGCGAATGAATATGCGTTTATGTAGGTGGATAGCCAGTTTTTGGCTTTTATGCTTTATTTCGCTACCGACATTGGCGGTGAACCACCCGAATGTTTTGTTATTAGGGCAAGTTGCAGAGCCGCAGTCATTAGACCCGCAAGTTGCAACCGCTGCGAATGATTCCCGAATTTTGGTTAACTTGTACGAAGGGTTAGTTCGTAATGCTGATGGCACATTAACGCTTGAACCTGCTTTAGCCCAATCATGGTCTATTAGTGATGATGGCCTCACATACACTTTCCACTTGCGTGAGAATATAAAGTTCCATGATGGCAGCCCCTTCAACGCGGATGCAGTCAAATTCACGTTTGAACGAATGTTGGATAACCAGCACCCGTATTACCATACTGGGCCATTCCCATTATCGTTTTTTTTCTCTGCGATAGACAAGATTACAACCCCGAATGACAAGACTGTGGTTTTTATCTTAAAAGAACCGTTTGCCCCGTTTTTATCAAACTTAGCCACACCCGCAGGGCTGATTGTTTCACCCGCAGCAGTAAAGCAATATGACAAAGACTTTAGTCGCCATCCCAGCGGAACAGGCCCCTTTAAATTTGATGAATGGACGGCAAACCAAAGGGTTGTCGTATCCGCTAATGAAGACTATTGGGATGGTAAACCCAGCTTACAACATGTTGTTTTTCGGCCTATTACTGACGCCAATACCCGGGTAGCCGAAATGTTATCAGGGGGGATTGATGCCATGGTTGAAGTCCCTGCTGATAATGTCCCGTTATTTGTTAATGACAACCGCTTCCATGTTTATGAAGCTGTAGGACCTCATGTTTGGTATGCCATGCTTAATGCGTCTCAGCCACCGTTTGATGATGTGCGTGTAAGGCAAGCAGTTAACTACGCGGTAAATAAAGAAAATATTGTGAAATATATTCTTCAGGACTCCGCAGGCGTTGCACAAGGACCAATTCCATCAGCTTTCGATTGGGCATTTGATGAAGAAACCAACGCTTACCCTTATGACCCTGAAAAAGCTCGCCAATTGATAGCAGAAGCGGGGGCACAAGGGCAAAAAATTATTTTTTATGTCACCGAAGGGGGCTCAGGAATGTTAGACCCGATTCCTATGGCTACTGCTATTCAAGCTGACCTAAAAGCGGTTGGTTTAGCTGTCGAAATTCAAACCTTTGAGTGGAATACCTACTTATCCAAGGTCAATGCAGGCCTCAAACAAGCGCATATGGCCGAAATGGCGTGGATGACGAATGACCCAGATACCTTACCTTTTTTAACCTTGCATAGCGCTTCTTGGCCGGATAAAGGCGGATTTAACTCCGGTTATTACAGTAACAAGCAACTGGATGAATTGTTAGATAAAGCGCGGGTCACAAATAACCTTGAGGAGCGCGCTCAGTTATATCGACAAGTTCAAAAAATTGTTCATCAAGATGCACCTTGGTTGTTTGTGGCGAACTGGAAGCAAAATGCGGTCGCTAATGAGCATGTTAATCATTTCAAATTGCAGCCTAATTTTAACTTATTACTTAAAGACGTACGTAAAGATTGATTAATTAATGTGAGTTAGCTATTCAATTAATTATTTGATTTTATGGGGAAAAACTATGTGGTTATACTGTTTGAAACGCATTTTAGCGACCATACCCATACTGATTGGTTTGACGTTAATTGTCTTTTTTATCATGGCAATGATCCCTGGAGAACCAGCTCAAGCACTGCTTGGCCCTTGGGCGACTCCTGAAAATGTGGCTAGAGTAAAAACAGAGCTTGGGTTGGATAAGCCGTTATATCAGCAATATTTTATTTGGATGAATAATTTGATTTCGGGAGATTTTGGCCGCTCATTTGTCCTTAACCGACCTGTTGTTGATGAGGTTTTAGAGCGATTTTCTGCCACATTAATTTTGGGCGGAAGTGCGCTGTTACTCAGCTCAATTTTAGGGCTATTGGCCGGGGTTCTTTCTGCCATTCGTCAATTTAGTTGGAGTGACCGATTTATTACACTCGCCGTTTTATTGGGTATCTCAATGCCATCTTTTTGGATTGGTTTATTGATGATTATGCTTTTTTCTGTTCAATTACAATGGTTTCCGGCATCTGGAATGTACGATATTTGGCAAGGCGGTGGCCTGAGCGATTTATTGCATCACCTTGTTTTACCTGCTGTGACGCTTTCATTGGTTGCGACAGGGGTGATAGCGCGTTTGACGCGTACAGCAATGTTAGAAGTACTGCGACTTGATTTTATTCGCACCGCAAGGGCAAAAGGCTTAAGTGAGCGCAAAGTGATTTTCCGCCATGCATTTCGTATGGCATTGGTTTCCGTCATTCCCGTCATTGGTATCCAAGCAGGCTTTGTTTTTGGTGGGGCGGTATATATTGAAACCGTTTTTCAGTGGCCGGGACTCGGCGCCATGCTAGTGAAGGCAGTGGCAACCCGTGACTTATTTTTAGTCCAAGGGGGCGTATTGATTGCAGCCGCGTCCTATGTCTTTATCAATTTACTTGCGGATGTTGCGCAAGCCATATTAGACCCGAGGTTGAAATCATGAGCCAATCTGTGACCCCTGTTATTCAGCATCGTCATCGACAATCGGTCGGCTCGTTACTGCTAGCGAACCGCCTAGCAACTTTGGGGCTATTTACTTTATCTATCATTATGCTCTTGGCATTCTTAGCGCCTTGGCTCCCCCTTGCTAATCCTGATGAAACTGATTTAGTTAATCGGCTACTTCCCGCTTTTTCGTCTGGTCATTTATTAGGTACTGACCATTTAGGGCGAGATATTTTATCTCGATTACTGTGGGGAACGCGAGTGTCTCTATTGGTCGGTATTTCAGCAACACTAATCGCTGCAATATTCGGCACCCTGATTGGTTTAGTGGCTGGGTATGTCGGCCATCGCACCGATACATTATTGATGCGTTGTATTGATATGCTAATGGCATTTCCATACATTCTATTGGCATTAGCCATTGTCGCGGTACTTGGGCCAGGGTTACTCAATGCGTTATATGCGATCGCATTAGTGAATATTCCCTTTTTTGCTAGGAATATTCGTGGATTAACAGTGGGTTTACGCGATAGGGATTTTATTCAAGCAGCTAGGTTGTCAGGTAAAAACCATTTACAAGTCCTATTAACGGAAGTGTTACCGAATGTCTTGCCAATCATTGTGGTTACTATGTCAACGACCATCGGTTGGATGATTTTAGAGACGGCAGGTTTGTCATTTTTAGGGTTAGGTACTCAGCCACCTAATGCAGACTTAGGTTCAATGCTAGGGCAAGGGCGCGCACAGATGTTTGTCGCTCCTCATGTGGCATTGGTACCCGGTATTATGATCTTTCTTATTGTGATTAGTTTTAACCTGCTAGGGGATGGCGTGCGTGACATTCTTGATCCCCGGTTAAAATCGGGAGCCTTACAGCGATCACAACCAATGACACAAACCGACAGAGTTAATATTCCTGCGAAAACGGGAGGTGAACAAGCGGTATTAGAAGTCAAAGATTTATCGGTTGCTTTTCGCCAAGGAAATCAATTACGTCCGACTGTAAAAGGGATCAGTTTTACCGTTGGGGCGGGGGAGTGTCTAGGGTTAATTGGGGAGAGCGGCTCGGGTAAGAGTGTCACCGCTTTATCTGTGATGGGGCTGCTCGCATCGCCTCCTGCATTGATTACGGCGGGGGGGATTTATGTGGAACACGAAGAAATGCTGTCGTTGCCGCTATCTGTTATGCAGCGCCGTCGCGGTGCAAAGGTGTCATATATTTTCCAAGACCCACTGACGACACTCCATCCCCAGTTTACCATTGGTGTGCAATTGCGTGAGGCCATCACCGCTCACCAATCTTTGTCACTCTATGAGGCGAAAAATAAAGCCATTGAATTGTTGGATAGCGTCGGGATCCCAGATGCGCAAGAACGTTTTGATGCCTATCCCCATGAGCTTTCGGGAGGACAGCGCCAGCGGGTAGGGATCGCAATGGCTCTGGCTAATGACCCCGTGTTGATTATTGCTGATGAGCCGACCACCGCATTAGATGTCACAGTACAAGCGCGAATTCTAGAATTACTTGACCAGCTACGCCGTGATCGCGGTGTTGCGCTCTTATTTATTACCCATGATTTTGCGGTCATTAACCAAATTTGCGACCGTGTTGCGGTGATGCAGCAAGGTGAGATAGTCGAAACCGGTGATACGCAAACGGTATTACGGCAGCCTCAGCATCCTTATACACAACGTCTGATCGCCAGTGTACCTAAGTTAGGGGAAGGACGTGGGTTTTTAAAACAAGTCCAACAACTCTATGGTCATCAGCCCGATAGTAATGATTTGACATCGGCACAGGAGGTTTAATGAAAAAAGTGATTGAGGTTAATCAGTTAGTGAAAACCTTCGGGCAGCCAAGAAGCCTATTTCACCCTCGAGGGCGCCAAGTTCATGCATTAAAAAATATTTCTTTATCACTTTATGAAGGTGAAACTCTGTCGGTGGTTGGGGAGAGTGGCTCAGGGAAAAGCACTTTAGCGCGTATTTTAGTTGGCTTGGACCGCGAGACCTCAGGAGATATTACTGTCTTAGGACAAACTCGTGCAGAGTGGCAGCAGCAAGGTTCACGAGCTTTTGGGCAAGCCATTCAGTATGTTTTTCAAGACCCTGTCGCATCTTTGAACCCGCGAAAAACCATTGGAGAAACTTTGTCTGTTCCGTTGAAATATTTAAAACACATGAACTCATCACAAAGAGCGGCTCGGCTGGCGGAATTACTTGAGGCCGTCAATATGCCAATCGATGCTTTAGCTTGTTATCCTCATGAATTTTCGGGAGGGCAAGCACAGCGGTTAGCCATTGCGAGAGCCTTAGCCGCAGATGCACGGATATTAGTACTGGATGAGCCTGTTAGTGCGTTGGATGTTTCGGTACAAGCGCAAGTTTTGTTGTTACTAGAACAACTTAAACAACAGTTTTCGTTATCCTATTTATTTATTAGTCACGATTTAGCGGTAGTGGAATCAATAGCAGATCGAGTCGCCGTACTCTATTTAGGGGATTTGCTAGAATGTCGAGATACCCGCAGCTTATTTGCCGCACCGGAGCATGAATATACGCGAAATTTATTGGCTAGTGCCCCTCGTATTCGTGTTGATTCAGTCGCTTAGAAACTTATTTAAACCAGTTGAGAACCTAATATGAGCACCAATAAGCCGACAACGATAGAACCAGTACGTATTAAGCGGACTGATGAAATCGTCAATGCAATAAAAGAAACTATCATGGCCGATAACCTCATACCCGGTGACCGTTTGCCACAAGAAAAAGAACTTATTGAACATTACAACGCCAGCAAAAGTACTGTGCGAGAAGCACTGAAATCACTGGAAGTTCAAGGGTTAATTAAAACGAAAACCGGGCCGGGTGGTGGTGCGTTTATTGATTCCATGACTGAATCGCGAGCAATGAGTTTGTTATCGAACTATTTGTTTACGCGGGATATATCAATCAAAGATATTTATACGTTACGTAAATTACTAGAACCGGTGGTTGCGGTTAGTGCGATTGACAACATCGATAATGACGGTATCCAGAAGCTATACGATACCATCGCCATTTATGACCATGAACCCGCAGATGAAAACGAACGCTGGCAGCAACGGATGGCAGAACTGGATTTTCATGCGGTGGTTGCCAGCTATTCCGATAACGTTTTATTAGTGTTTATTTGCCACTTTTTACAGCGTTTACTCAAAGATTTAGCGGTTTGTAAGGACATTTATTTAAAACCTGAGCCCGTCGACAGGCGCCAAGGTATTGAATACCAATATCAATTAATCGAGGCTTTACGCCGTAAAGACGCCGAGAAGGTTCAATCGGTGATGGAAGCACACATGGCCTACGCGGAACAAGCTATGTTAGCGCTACAAGCCACATTGCAAGAACGTTTTTTAAGTGAAGATAGGTAACGTAATGATAGATAAAGCATATCTGACCTCTGTATTAAAAACATTGTTATGTACGCCTAGCCCGGTTGGGATGACTGAACAAGCCGTTGCGCGGACACATCAATGGTTGGCTGAGTTGGGGTTCACGCCGAAATATACACGCCGTGGAGTGCTATATATTACGCTTGGCTCTGAAGAACCTAAACGTGCATTAGCCGCACACCTTGATACGCTTGGGGCGATGGTGACACAACTCAAACCGAATGGGCGCTTGGCACTGCGTAATACAGGCACATGGGCAGCACGCTTTGCGGAAGGTGCAAGGGTGACGGTATTTAGTGACAATCACCAATATCGCGGCACTATTTTGCCATTAAAAGCGTCTGGGCATCGCTTTAATACTGAAGTTGATACTCAAATTGCGGATTGGGATAATTTAGAAATTCGCCTTGATGCCCCTTGTTATAATTTCGCTGATTTACAATCCCATGGCTTAAATGTCGGTGATATTGTTGCGGTTGATGCACAACCCGAATTCATTGATAACGGCTTTATTGTATCGCGTCATTTGGATGATAAGGCTGGATGTGCGGTGATGTTAGCCGCATTAAAATCACTGGTGGATGATGGCGTTGTGCCTGAGGTGCCTTGCCAAATGATGTTCACAATTTCAGAAGAGGTCGGAATTGGCGGTACACACGGTTTTGGTTCGCAAGTTCAAGAATTGTTAGCGATTGATAACTCAGTTTCTGCCCCAGACCAAACCACACGAGATGACGCATTGACTTTAGCCTTTCGTGACAGAACCGGGCCATTTGATTTGGCAATTACACGACATTTGCTGCAATTATGCCAGCGGTATGATATTCCTCACGTCCGCGATACGTTTAAACATTATCGTTCGGATAGTGCTGCGGCCATTGATGCCGGATGGGATATTCGTGCGGCTTTAGCGTGTTTCGCACTAGACAGCTCCCACGGCTGGGAAAGGACTCATTTGGACTCGTTAGTGGCGCTCGCGACCTTAGTGAGACGTTATATTGAAAGTGATTTAGTGCCATTACCGGGGCAATCATTACAAAGCTAATAAGGTGTGGTTGATGCTAAAAAGCCCTCTCCTCATTGAACGCGAAGAGGGCGTTGAATACATTAATTGTTAACTTAGGTTGGCTTGTGATAAATATTTTTGCATCTCATCCACAGGCACCATACCGCCACCCGTCGCCCATACAAGATGTGTTGCGTTGGCCAGTTTCGTCGGTGTGAGGGATTTAGATTGCAAATAACCCTTGTTTTGCGTGACATGTACGCAGCCAGTCATACCTGCCAAGGCTGACGGTTCTAATTTAATCGACTCAGTCTGGTTGAGTAAACCTAACAGGTTATACATTTCGCTATCGTCAATGGTGTAATAACCATCAATAAGCCGCTCCATTGTACGCCCCACAAAACCGGATGCACGGCCAACTGCCAGCCCGTCTGCGGCGGTGATATTATCAATACCAATTTCTTGGACTGAGACACCATCATGTAGGCCAGTATGCACTCCTAGCAGCATACAAGGTGAGTGCGTTGGTTCGGCAAATAAGCAATGGACGGCATCACCAAAGGCCAGTTTTAACCCGAAAGCGACACCACCGGGGCCACCGCCGACACCACAAGGTAAATAGACAAATAGCGGGTGGTCGTTATCCACAGTAATCCCTTGCTCTAAAAATTGTTTTTTTAGACGAAGGCCTGCGACAGCATAGCCGAGAAACAGGGTGGTTGAGTTTTCATCATCAATAAAAAAGCAGTTGGGATCTTTTTCGGCTTCTTTACGGCCTTGCTCAACGGCGATGCTGTAATCTTGCTCATATTCCACCACATTCACACCATGTGAACGCAATTTGTCTTTTTTCCACTGTCTGGCATCAGCGGACATATGCACGCTGACGCTAAAGCCGAGTTTAGCGCTCATAATGCCGATGGACATACCAAGGTTACCGGTTGAACCAACAGCAATACGGTACTGGCTAAAGAATTTGCGAAATTGTTCAGAGAATAAAATTTCGTAATTATCATCTGTCGATAAAATACCGGCGGCTAAGGCGAGTTTTTCCGCATGAGTGAGTACTTCATAGATCCCTCCTCGGGCTTTAATTGACCCCGAAATTGGCAGGTGACTATCTTTTTTCAGTAACATTTTTCCCGCGATTGGCGTTTGATAACGTTTTTCCAGTGCGGCTTGCATGTTTGGAATATCGATAACTTCAGATTCGATAATTCCTTGTGTTGCTTGAGTTTCTGGAAACGCTTTCATCAAATAAGGCGCAAAGCGATTTAAGCGCGCTTCTGCATCTTGCACATCTTCAATGGTTAGCCCGACATAAGGCAAACCCGCTTGTGTCGTCGTGACATTTGGGTTGAACCACGCAATTTGCTTTAAATCGATTAAGTCCTGAACTAAAGGGTAGTCAGCAATTAACTTATCAACATTTATCTGAGTCATAATTACTCTCTTTTAAATCACAAATGAAAGTGCAAAAGTCCCTGCCAGCGCGACGAAAGACGCAATCAACGTGGCGACACTGTAAAAACGGAATGTTTCGGCTAAAGTGGCATTACAGTACTGTTTGACTAACCAGAACAGCGAGTCAGTGACGATAGTGCAACCAATTGCGCCTGAACCAATGGCTAATGTCATGATTTCTGGGCTAATGTGCGGGTACATCGGCATTAGCGGAGCCACAATCGCAGTTGCGCCCATCATCGCAACAGTGGCAGAACCAACTGCGGCATGCAGGATGATTGCCACTAGCCAGGCCAGTAAGATTGGGTGCATATCAATACCCGATAGCACCATCGCTAAGGAGTCACTCAGCCCACTGCCTTTTAAGATACCGTTAAATGCCCCTCCCGCACCGATAATCAATAAAATATTAGCGATTGAGCTAAAACTCTCTTCGGTTTTGCTGAGTAATACGCTCATTCCCATATTACGTCGGATCCCTAACATGTAATAAGCGACAAAAGCGGCAATAAACATAGCGGTTATTGGGTTACCAATAAACTGTAAAAAGGTAAATAACTGGTTATCTTTGCTCATGTTTAAATCAGCGGCTGTTTTGATCAACATGAGGATAATTGGCAGTAAAACGGTAAACAGTGTGGCACCGAGAGA
Source organism: Providencia sp. PROV116 (assembly GCF_028482485.1). NCBI lineage: Bacteria > Pseudomonadati > Pseudomonadota > Gammaproteobacteria > Enterobacterales > Morganellaceae > Providencia > Providencia sp. PROV116. Next base: position 18,639 of record NZ_JAMPQO010000018.1, read on the forward strand.
CGGTAAATCTTTCTCTTCTCGTACTTCGAGGTCAGAGAAGGCTTCTGGCACCGTTTTAAACGGTAAGCGGTCACCTAAGAACTTAAGGAACAGCGGCCCACCCACTAATGACGCGACTAAGCCTACTGCGAGCCCTGCCACAATCACTGTACCAATGTCAGCACCTAATTCATTTGTGACAAAGAGAGCCGCAGGGTGTGGTGGTACAATACAGTGTACCGCCATCAGTGCGGTACATAATGGGATAGCCAGTTTTAATAACGAGGTATTGGTTTTTTTCGCAATAGAAAAAGCTAATGGGATTAGCAGGACAACGCCCACCTCAACAAACAGCGTAATACCGCAGATTAAGCCAATCAGCACCATGGTAACGTCAGGCGTTAACCAACGGCTCTTTTGTAATGTCACCCCAATGCGCTCTGCTGCACCGGAGATTTCCATCATTTTACCGAGTATGGTACCCAAGCCGATAATAGCGGCTAAAAACCCAAGTGTACCCCCAATGCCATTTTCGATGGCGCTGACCATCTCTAATGGGTTCATTTGCATGGAGATACCGACAAAGAAGCTGGCGAGTAAAAGTGCTAAAAAAGGGTGAAACTTAAATTTAATAATTGAAACGATGATTAGTAAAATACTGATAACTAAAGTACCAATCATCCACATTGTAGAGTCCATATCCTACCTCTGATCATCTTGTTGTTGTTCTTCTATTGGATAATAAATATTCAGAGGTGACAAACGATGAAACATGCAGTTTAGATGAACTAAATTAACTCAAGGCTGTGATATTAGTCATATAAATTGGAGATTAGTGTCTTTGGGTCACCTAAATTCATCTTAAAATGGGTATTGTAGGGATTATTAGGCATCATGGTTTTTATTGGGGGCATTGTGTCGGCAAATTTCAATCAATTTGAGCAATCTGGATTTATTCAATGGAATAAACGGCTATCAAGTTATCAACTATCGCGCTTGCATACCTTTGAAGCAGCAGCACGGCATCTTTCTTTTGCCTTAGCGGCGCAGGAACTTTCGTTAACCCCCAGTGCAGTTAGTCACCGAATTAACATGTTAGAAGGGGAATTGGGGTTTAAATTATTTGAGCGTTTTCATCGGCGTATTGAACTAACCTCTGACGGGGAACGAATTTACTGGGCTCTACGTAAAAATTTGGATGATATTAACCAAGAAATCATTGATATCAAAAACCAAGAAATCTCGGGTGAACTGACGGTGTATTCACGGCCATCTATCGCTCAGTGCTGGTTAATCCCCAAAATTGCAGATTTTGCTAATCAATACCCCTCAATTCAGTTGAATCTCTTAACGGGAAACGATGATGTTAATTTTCGTGGGTATGGTATTGATATTGCTATTTATTATGATGATATGACAAGATCTAATCTGTATTGTGAGGATTTGATGACTGAATCTATTGTGCCTGTTTGTAGCCCGCAATACGCGCAGCAATATGATTTACTTAATAATATTCATCAACTAAAAAATTGCACTTTATTGCATGACCGTCAGGCATGGAGTAGCAACTCCGATTATGATGAATGGAAAGCGTGGAGTGAGCATTACCAGTTGGCACTGTTTCCACATCGTCGCAACCTGTGTTTTGATCGTTCCGATTTAGCGATTGTTGCCGCAATGAACCATGCCGGTGTGGCAATGGGGCGTAAACAATTGGTTGAAAAACGGCTGAAGCGACAAGAACTGGTGATGCCATTTGGCGATATTTCGCTGAAGTGCCAACAACGCTATTATTTTGCCATGTTGAATGAAAAACGAAACCCAAAGGCAGATATATTTATTCAATGGCTAAAACAGCAAGTTAACGCAATACCGCAAGTAAAATGACACTTATTCGAGTAAGATAACCACTTGGTGATGTTTTTAGAGAATGGAAAAACCGAAAGCTATGGCCCCGAAAACGCAAAAAGTTGCCACGATCAAAGATGTCGCTGCCAAAGCTCAGGCAGGGAAAACCAGTATCTCACGTTATTTGAATGGTGAATTTCATTTGCTTTCAGATAATTTGCGTCAACGTATTGAAAGCGCTATTCGTGAATTAAATTATCGGCCAAACCAAATGGCGCGTAGCTTGAAACATGGGCGGACAGGCTTGATCGGCTTGATTATTGCCGATATCGGTAATCCATTCTCTGTTGAAGTGCTAAAAGGGGTGGAAGCCGAGTCAATCAAACAAGGTTTTATGACCGTCGTTTGCAATGCGGATAACAGCATTGAACGTGAATGCCAATTTATTCAACTGTTAAAAGGTTACCGCGTGGATGGGCTTATCATAAATTCAGCGGGTGTTAACGAACAATTTATTGACGTACTGAAAGAAACCACCCTGCCTTTTGTCTTATTAGATAGAAAAATCGACAATTTTCCCAGCGATATGGTTGGATTAGATAACCCCGCATCCGCACAAATGGCCTTTAATCATCTGGTTGAACAAGGGTTCGAAGCGATTTGCTTCGTTACTGAGCCTATTGTGTATAACAGTGCACGCCAAGAGCGCTTACAGACATTCCAAGCGTTATCGCAGAATCATCAACATATTCAAAGCGAATTTCATGAAGTCACCTTGCCTGATCCGGCAAAATTAGAAGCCATCGTTGCTGATTTTTGTACTGCACATCGTGGTATGCGTAAAGTGATTGTCGCCGCCAATGGCGTACTGACCTTGCAGCTGGCGTATGTCATGAATAAACAAGGGTTACGCTGGGGGACAGATATTGGCTTTTTAAGTTTCGATAACCTCGAATGGGCTGCATTAGCTGGGCAAGGGGTGACCTCGGTGTCTCAACCGACAGCGGAAATGGGGCACAAGGCGGTGGAGTGCTTATTAGAAAAACTGGAAAACCCGGATAAACCTCCAATGCAATACTTATTTAATGGGGAATTGCTGATCCGTAAATCGACGACATTGTAGCTTTTGAACGCTAAATTGTTCGGCTCTTAAGATTTGGTTACCATTTTTCAATTTAGCTTAAGGTGTATTGCAGGTATATTGGCATGTAGATTACGTTATAACCATTTTGAGAGTGTAGGGAACATATGAAAAAGATAGGGATATTATTGCTAGCTAGCCTTGTTTTAGCGGGGTGTAGCACCAGAAGTCAGGTTAAAGAATATACCTGCCAAGTTGACCAAAGCTATAATCACATCACGATAGAGCGTAATGGTAAGTTTTTCTTTCCCACCGGTGCCAGTAAAGTTCAAATCTTTTTCAATAATAATCAAATTAATGTTGTTGATTTTGTTGGCTATGAGTATATGAGTTATCCGCTAGTGAAAAGCACAGAGCAGCAACGTGTTGAGAAAATAAAAGATTTTAATGTTGTGATCAACAAAGGTGATTTTTATTCTGATGTCAATGGCATGTTGGAGATTTACTCACCCAGCCAAAAAACCATCGGATTATATTATTTAGCGCCGTCAACCAGTAAACTTAATTCTATCCAGTTTCTGACGGAGTGCGAGCGAACAAATTTTGCTCGTCAGGGCAGTGTTCATAGCCACTAACTCTTTATTTAAAAGCCCTAATTTATATGATTAGGGCTCGATAGTATTTCTGCTATTTCCTAATTTCAGGATTTACACAGTTCTTGCTCAGATCGCCATTTAAGGCTGCAATCAAGTTATCGACGGCACATTCTACCATCGCATAGCGGGTCTCATGGGTCGCAGAACCGATATGCGGCAGTGCGACGACATTAGGTAGCGTGAGTAGTTTAGAGTTGCAGGGAAGGGGTTCAACTTCAAACACATCTAAACCTGCTCCTTGAATTGTGCCTCTTTCTAATGCGTCGATCAGCGCGGCTTCATCAACGATCCGGCCTCTTGAACCGTTGATCAAAAATGCACTGGGTTTCATTTTTGCCAACTCATTTTTACCGATCAACTTTTCGGTTAATGCTGATAATGGCAGCACGACACAGACAAAATCAGATTCTGCCAGCAACGTATCGAGGTCACAACGGCGTGCGTTAAGTTGGTTTTCTGCATCAGGATGGGTATGGTTATTGTAATAGAGAACCGGCATTCCGAAGCCTAAATGAGCGCGTTTGGCAACGGCATAGCCAATGCGTCCCATACCTAAAATGCCGATAGTTTTACCATTCACATTACTGCCGTATGCATCTTCACCAATGCTTTTTGTCCATTGGCCATTTTTTACCATTTCAGCCATTTCGATAATGCGGCGTGCACTGCAAAGCACTAACGTAAAAATGGTATCCGCAGTTGTTTCGGTTAATACATTAGGCGTATGCATCAAGGCGATCTTTCTGGTATTCATTGCATCAATATCAAATTGGTCGATACCAACGGAAATGGTCGATGCCGCTTTCAAATTTGGGGCATTGGCAATGTCACCCGCGGTAATAGGATAACTGGCCCCGATAATGCCGTCAGCGCTGGATAACGCTTGTTTAAAGTTAGCGAGATTCTCAGGTGTAATGCTGTCAAATGCAGTGACATTAAAGTGCTGTTGTAGCCGCTCAAGTTGATCCGCGGGAATGGATTTATATAAAATAATGTTCTGTTTCATAGTATCCCTTTTAAGCATGTTTCGTGATGACCGCATCACTATTTTGTTCTTGGCTTGGTTTGACAATTAAGGTAAAGAAGACTGAGGCTAATAGTGCGAGCCCCATAAACATATACGAAGCACTTGGGCTACCGGTCGCCCCATTTAAATAGCCAACAAACCATGAACCAAAGAATGAACCTAATGCGCCCATACTATTGATTAATGCCATTGCACCACCTGCAACGTTCTTTGGCAACATTTCAGGAATGATAGCGAAGAAGGGCCCGTACGGAGCGTACATTGCAGCGCCTGCAATCACCAATAAGGTATAAGAGAACCAGAAATTCGTGCTACCGAGCAGGTATGAGCCGAGGAAACAAACCGCCCCAAGCAAAAGCATTGGCCAAACGAATAGTTTACGGTTATGCATACGGTCAGATGCCCATGACACGAGGATCATGGCTAAGGTTGCAGCAAGGTAAGGCACGGCAGAAAGCCAGCCTGTTTCTACCATTCCAAGGTTGGATGCCCCACGAATAATAGATGGCAACCACAGTACAAAACCATACACCCCAATGCTCCAACAAAAATATTGAGCGCATAGTAAAATCACATTACGAGACTTAAAGGCTTCGCGGTAATTGCGAACAGGCTTGATATTTTTTTGTTCGTCACTAAGAATTTTATCTAATGTCTCTTTTTCAGTCTGGCTGAGCCAGCTCACTTGGCTGGGTTTATCACGTGCAGTTCTCCACCAGAAAAAAGCCCACAAAATCGCAGGAACCCCTTCAATGATAAACATTTCCCGCCAACCGAATGCCTGAATGAGGTAACCGGATAGCACAGACATCCACAGCACCGTAACTGGGTTGCCTAAAATTAAAAAGGTGTTGGCGCGTGACCGTTCTGACTGAGTAAACCAGTTACTGATATAGATAAGCATCGCAGGCATGACTGCGGCCTCGACGACTCCAAGGCTAAAGCGAATAATTACCAACATCGGAATATTGCTGACCATCCCTGTTAGGCTAGCAAAAATTCCCCAGAGAAAAATACAGGCAAAAATCAGTTTGCGGACACTGCGCTTTTCCGCGTAAATAGCGCCAGGTATTTGGAAAAAGAAATAGCCAAGGAAAAATAATGAGCCGAGTAGCGACGACATCCCTTTGGTAATACCTAAGTCGGCATTGATACCTGCGGCGGCGGCAAAGCTGTAGTTTGCTCTATCCAAATAGGCAAGGCTATAGGTGATAAACACGATTGGCATGATGCGCCACCAACGTGACATTGCTGGAGTATTCATTGTCATAATCGATTTCCTTTTAACATACCGCTTTAGTGGTGGCTACGTAGAGTAATGCCATTTCATGCTGCAGTTGCGCTTGGGTTGGTAAACCTTCACTATCACCTATAACTTGAATGGCTCTTGCTCCAACAAAATTACCTCTTGCAACAGCTTGCGGTAATGTTAAGCCTTCAAGTAAGGCGCTAATGACGCCAACGGCAAAGCCATCGCCAGCTCCAACGGTATCAATGACGTGTTTAACATGAACGGCAGGAGATATGCCCTGCTGGTTATCCGCTGTTTTATAATATGCGCCGTGTTCTCCGGTTTTAATCACAACGGCTTCAACACCGTGAGCGAGATAAAAATCAGCAATAGACTCGGGTTGGTCGAAGCCTGTCAGAATTTTGCCTTCTTTTAAGCCAGGTAAAACCCAATTAGCTTGAAACGCGAGTTGGTTGAGCTGTTTCACCATTTCTGTTTCACTCTTCCATAGAGAAGGGCGCAAGTTGGGGTCAAATGATAGTGTTTTACCTGCATTTCGCATCCATTTCGCGGCATACAGTGACAGTTGGTAGCTGGTGGGTGAAAGCGCGGCTGCCACACCACTTAAATGCAAATGGCGTGCGGATAAGAAATAATTTTCATTAAAATCGGTTAAATCTAAATGGCTGGCCGCAGAGCCTTGGCGGAAATACTCCACAATGGGATCGGTTCCATTTTCAGCTTTAGATTTAAGTTGAAAGCCTGTTGGGTAATGAGAGTCTACCGTAACACATTGAGTATCCACATGTTCATTATCCAATGTGGCTTGAATAAAACGCCCGAAAGAGTCATTACCTAAGCGGCTTATCCATCCTGTTCTTAACCCAAGGCGTGAAAGGCCAACAGCAACGTTGAGCTCTGCTCCTGCAGCACGACGAACAAAGTTTTCGACCTCATGCAATTTCCCTGTTTGCGTGGCGACGAACATCATCATGGCTTCGCCAAGAGTAACTACATCTAATTGATTTTTCATTAAATTAATTTCCCCTTTCACTGAGAGAGCTTTTAACAGAGAAGTTCTTTAATAGAGAAACATAGTATTCAGTGACTGCGCGTAAATCATGCCCTTCGAGCGGAAACTCGATACCACAAGGAGCGTCATCTGGTAGAAGGTTGAGTACTTCTTTCCATGTGCCGTCGCTGTCATCAAGTGCTACAGCAACGCGTTTATTGCCACGCAATTGGCAGGCTTTAACGTGAATGTAAGCGACTTGGGAAGCAAAAATATGTGCAGCTTTTAACGGATCTTCCCGATGCCAGTACCAGTTCGCCATATCAAACGCCATTTTTATAGGCATATTTTGGTGTTTTACATCAGCAAAAAAACGTTCAAGAGGCGTAATATGGCCACCGACTTCGGTTTGGTCATTCTCGATCACTAACTGCGTGTTGTATTGATTGAGAAGATTAATGACTTCCGATAAATCATAATTTTCTGGTAATTCACCGAGTGATAGTTTTAAAAAGCGAGCATTAAGTTGTTTGGCATCTTCAAAATAGCCTTGTAGTTTAGTGATAGCGATAGGGCTACGTTGCTGAAATAGCGTGTCAGGCACGGAATAAACGGCGGTGAGCTGCCTTGATTGTAACCCTTTGGCAATATCCGAAAAATTATCGCTTGGTAGTAAGAGTTCTTGGCGGATCTCTGCGCCATCCGCATGGCTGTTTTGAATAATATCGAATAAAGCCTGTTGGCCACCTAATTGTTTTACGGTTTGTGCCCCATAGGCGGCGGTGACAACAATAATGTGTTTGCTCATGACTTTCCTCTCTCTGAATAGGGCATTAGCCTATTTGTCATTGCGAATAACTCATTATGGAACCGGTTCCATTGTGCTTTCTAGTGACAAAAGAGCAAAATCAGAGCTATATCACTAACCCAATAGCGACAAATGTTTAATTGCCGATCTTTATCACAACTCTAGATGTAATGGGTGTAACGCCTATTATTCTTTCTGATCAATACATTTATATTCCATAACTAATTGATTATTATTTTTTTATATACAGGCAATATGAAAATGTACCTAATAAATGCGTGATTCTTCATAATTAATTATTGTTATCGGTATCTCAATTTCGTCTTCTTCGCCTTTTAATGAAATAATATTTCAATATATTAATTAAGGTGTGAAATTTTAGTGCAATAGCTGCATTAATTTCACAAACTCTACCCTGACTACACCACAGCAACTCATAAAAAATAATAAGTTACGAAGATGAGGTTCTGAATATGAAAGTAATGAAATTAACCGCACTTTGTAGTGCGCTTCTGTTAGCTAGCGTTACATGGGCTCAAGCAAATACTAATGAAAGTGCGGGAGTCTATAAAAAAGCCTGTACACCAGAGTTAATCCAAGCAGCAAAAAGCAATGCAGATCTTTGCTATGGGGTGAATACGGCTAGTGATATTCAAATTACTAAAAAAAATGATGATAAATATAAGATAAAAGTCGTCATTATTGGTGAAAGTACCAATAAAAATTATATGAATACTTATGGTTATCCATTAGAAAATACACCATTTCTTTCATCGGTAAATGGACGTTTTTTCAATAATTTTATTAGTGCAGCATCCAATACGGTACCGACTTTAACGCGTGCATTAGCGAAAAATGATTTAAATACGATCACACAGCACCATGAAAAGCCGTATTACAATAATAATTCGGTTGTTGATTTAGCCAACAAAGCGGGTTATGAAACCTATTACATCGGTAATAATGGCAGCTTTGGTGATGATGAAATTGGCTTTACAAATTATTTTCTAAAGGCGAATTATTTTTTACCGGTTAGAGACAGCAAGCCTGGTTTTGACAACCTTTTCGTGCAAGAAAAGGTTGTCGTTGATGACAGTGTGAATAAACTCACCAATGATTTTAAAATGTTACCTGCCTTTAAAGCCGCGTTAAATAACCCGTCAGAGAAAGAAAAAGTCATTTTTGTTCATATGTGGGGGCCTCACCATGATGGTTGGCCGAAAGGAGCTTGTGAACTCGTTAAAAATAATTACAACATTAACCCTGAGCAATTTGATACGGGCTGGGGAAGTATAGCGAACTGTTATGTTTCAGCGATTAAACTGAGTGATGATTTTATTGGTGATATTTATAGTATCTTGCAAGAAAATAATAAAAATGGGGATAACCCATTCTCCATTTTATATTTTTCTGACCATGGGCAAGGGCTAGTCAAAGCTAATAAACAGCACGTAAAAGCACTGGAAGCAGAGTATAAAGGGTATATCAAAGAAGGAAATCTATACTTACGTCATGGTCAACTCGTGAAAGGGGCATATCAAGTTCCATTAGTGGTCATCAATTCGGATGATACTAAACGTGAATTTCGCGATGAAACGTTAAGTGAGTGGAATTTATTTGATTATTTCGCGTCGTGGTTAGGCGTAGAAACTAACCTAACATCCCCAGCGAAAAGTATCGTAGCGGAGACTATCACACCTGAAAAAGATATTGATGTCTTTGTTTTCCCACGGGATGAGTTTGTGAAGTACGATAGCTTGCCGCAGGATACCGTATTATCACCAGCCACAGTTAATACCCAAGTCGTCGCTGACAATTAATTTGTCAAAAAATAAGGCAGAACCGAATTATCTGTTCTGCCTTTATTATCTTTATTCAATAGGTTATTGACTCAATGCATCGGCAACTGCTTTAAAGCGGGCAAATTTATCACGTAACTGTTGATACCCAACGGAGTTTGGTTGGTAAGTGGTGATTTTAGGGGTACTTGCTGCAATGGCGACATCAAAACCTGAGTAGTAACCTGTTCCGACAGCGGCACAAAGTGCTGCGGCTTGGCAACCTGATTGCTGTACGTTGACGACATCTAACGGCAAGTTACTGGCATCACAGAACATTTGCATCCACAATGGTGACTGTGTTGGGCCACCTGTGAAGCGAATAGATTCAGTTGTATTATCAAGGCCAACGATACGGTCTTGGTGCAATAAATGTGAAAATACAATCCCTTGATAGATAGCATAAACAATATCGGCATCCGTATGGTGTGAACTTAATCCGAGTAGACCACCGTGCAAATTACTGTGGTAGTTAGAACCGTACAGCCAAGGGAAAAATAGAATATCGTTTGGCCGCGTTGCCCCTTCAGCCACACAGTGATTCAGTACATCATAATCTTGCAAACGTTGATTGAAGAAGTGACGAGTGAACCACGCGAGGTTACTGGCGGAAGTCGGGCTGCCTTCGTGGACAAAATAGGTACCTGGAATACAGTATTTACTCCATACGTATGGGTAATCTGAAGGCACAATTTCATCGAAGACACGTGTTGAAATGGTCCAAGTTCCGGCTACGGCGCTGAGTTTATCTTTTTGACTTACCCCTGACGCCAACGCTGCACCCACGACATCAAAGAAGCCACCAAATACAGGGGTTCCTTCCACAAGCCCAGATTCTACAGCAGCTTTGTGGGTTACCGTTCCTGCTAATTGCGCTGAGTTAATTACTGGTGCGAGTTTGTCATTTACCTCATCAATACCAAATAATTGGCATAATTTAGGATCATAGCTCGACAGGGTTTGGTTAAATAATTGGCTACCAGAAATATTGGTTTCTTCGCAGGCAATTTGGTCGGTTAGACGGTAGCGGATGTAATCGTGGACCATCAAAACATGCTGAGTATCACGATAATTATCAGGCTCGTATTGTTTTAACCAGCGTAGTAGGGCCACAGGATGAGAAGCCCATAATTGCTGCAAACTCAATGGATAAGCTTTATCCGCAGTGCCGTCTTGGTGCCATTCATCAACAATAGATTGAGCGCGTGAATCAGATGACACAATCCCATTTCTAACCGGTTTTCCTTGGCTATTGAGTAAATACAGCCCTTTGCCGTGAGAAGAAAAGCTGACACCAGAAATTTGGGCGGGACTGAGTTGGCTATTTTGAATCGCTTGGCGAATCACACTGCAAGCCGCTTCCCACAGCATCTCCATATTGCGTTCACTAAAACCTGCTTGTGGACTCTCAGTGGGAAAAGAATGTTCAGCAACGGTAATTTCTTGGCCTTCTGCGGTGTAGATACCCGCTTTAATGACGGTACCACCAAGGTCAACACCCATAAAAAATGCATTCATTATCGGCTCCTTTAGGCGTTGTACCAGCCTGCTTGTTGCATTTTGTCTTCCATCCAATGACGGGCTTTGATAATTTCAATCAGCGGCTCATCGGCTTTTTCTGTCCACATTTCAATCAGGAAGGAACCGCGGTAATTTAAACGTTTTAATAATTTGAATAAATTAACAAAATCTACGCAGCCTTCGCCGAAAGGCACATCACGAAATTGGCCTTTGCAGGTTTCGGTCACTGCATACGTATCTTTTAAGTGAATCGCTGCGACGTGTTCAATTCCTTGGGTGAATTCTTTTTCGACATCATTACCCCACGCGGTTAAGTTACCGACATCAGGATACACACTGAACCAAGGTGAGCGAATCTTATCGGAAAGCGTTTGCCATTTGCTAATGGAATTCATAAAAGGCGTATCCATGATTTCCACTGCACACATCACTTGAGAGGCGGCCGCAATTTCACTGACCCATTGCATGCCTTTTTCGAAATTGGCAATCGTTTCGGCATCTTGTTCTTCATAGTAAACGTCATAACCCGCGAGCTGGATAGTACGAATGCCTAAGTCTTGAGCGAGCTTAATGGCTTTTTCCATTAAGGTATAGGCCATCATACGGGTGGCTTCATCATGGCTACCGAAAGGAAAGCGGCGATGGCCAGATAAACACATACTTGGAATGCGAATGCCTGTTTCTTGAATGGCTCTAACAACTTCCAGGCGTTCTGCGATGCTCCAGTCTAACCGAGCTAGACGTTCGTCAGTTTCATCTACTGACATTTCCACAAAATCGTAACCCGCAGATTTTGCGATAACTAATTTTTCTAACCAACTGCTGTTTTTCGGTAATGCTTTTTCATAAATACCAATTGGATGCTTGCGCATGGTTTTCCCCTTGAAAAATTAACTTTGTGTCGATGCTTTATTAAGGCGTTGGTTGCGGTTCATCGCACGTTTAGCACTCCATTTTTCTTTGAAGAACTTGAATGCTAATGCCAAGATGAGCGTGATCCCCCAAACAGCGAGGTTAAAGTGCAGGCTCACGCCTAGCAGGCTTAAACCTGTCGCAATGACCTGTAAAACTAATAAGGCACAGAACACTCGGCTAACCTTACCAACTCCCCCAAATGGGTTAGTTCCACCTAATACGATGGCAAGAATGGTGAGCAGTAAATAGGAATCTCCGTAGCCCATACGTGCAGAGTTAAAGCGAGCCATCATGATTAGCCCAGCTAACACACATAACAGACTAGAAATGGTGTATATCGCAATCATCACACGGTCGGTACGAATACCGCTGAACCACGTTGCATTGATATTACTGCCACTCATATAAATATTTTTACCTAGCCGCGTACAGCCTAGAAAAAGCGCTAACAGAATTGCGGTAACGATGAAAATAATCATCGCGATTGGCACCCCAAGCACGGTATCGGAGCCAATGGCACGAACAATGGGCGGCATGCCACTGAGTGCCGCTCCTTTGGTGAGGTAAACGCCAATACCGCTGATAATCGTCATGGTGCCGAGAGTGACTAGAATAGGGTGCGCCCCGATGTGGGAGATCATCAGTCCCGTTAAGCTACCAATAATGACCGCAATTACGGTTGCGCCAATTAATGCGAAGACTAACCACATCAGCTGTGTACCCGTTCCTGCATCCACCGGAAGGTAATTGATAAACACCCAAGCCATAAACAGGCCGGTTAAGTTAGCGGTACTAATAATTGCAAGGTTTAAGCCGCCACTTAACATAGGTACAAACATGGCAAAGGTAAGTAAGCCCAATTCAGGTAACTGAAAAGTGATACTTAAAAACGTGTTTTGGGTAAAAAAGTGACCTGGCATGGCAATACTAAATGCGGCGATAGCCAGAACAAAGATTGAAAGCAGTCCGATAACAGAGCCATCAATTTTAAAAAAAGCATTTTTTTTCATGGTGATATTCCTGTTAAACAAAACCTACGTCCGTCTCTTTACGTTTTTTGTAGTGAGTAATACAAATCGCAATGAGAATAACCAGCCCAATGACGATATTGACGAAGTAGTTTGAAACACCAATCAGGTTTAGGCCGTTTTTCAAGATACCAATCAGGAAAACGCCCATTAGTGTACCTATCACAGAGCCTCGTCCACCGGATAAACTGGCGCCACCTAATACAGCTGCAGCAAGCACATCCAGCTCTCCGCCCACAAGGGCACTCGGTACCACTTCGCTCATTCGGTAGGTTTGCAACATGCCGCCAATCGCCGCCATTGCACCAAGGTAGCCATAGGCAAACAAGTAAATCACTGAAACACGGATACCAATACGAGATGCAGATTCTTGACTTCCGCCTACAGCGTATAACTGACGGCCGATGTGGGTTTTATTCATCAAAATCCACGTTAAGAAGGCAATGCCAAGCATCACAATTAACGGCAAGCCAACTTGGTAATATTCGCCATCCACTTCAAAAGGCAAGATAGTCACAGGGTCAACCCACCAATCAGGCAAGTCATAAATACTGTGCCCATTGGTTAACCACATCAGCATCCCAAACAGCAGTGATTGCATACTAATGGTGATAATGATCGACACAACATTCAGCGAATAAATCAAAATGGCATTGATTAATCCAAAGGCGATACCGATGATAATCGCTAATGTGATACTGACCGCAGGGCTTGCAATAAAACCTTGTAATAACCAAGTCGCAATCACGTATTGCACTACGGAAGCCACAGCAGCAAACGAAATATCAATGCCCCCAGTGACAAGAACCACAAATAAGCCCAAGGCGAAAATACCCGTCACCGCATAGCTTTCACTGAGGTCGAGTAAATTTTGAATAGTCAGAAATTGCGGGCTCATCAATGTGAAGAACACCACCATGATAAGAATGACCCAAGTCAGCCAGCCTTCGACAGATTGTGGTCGTAATTTTTGCCAATTAGCCATTGATGATTTCCTCCAATTGTTGCTCATTGATGGAATCTGTCACAATTTCTTTGACGATAGAGCCTTGTTTCATATGTAAAATTCTGTCGCAATTGTAATAAGCTTCGGAGGCTTCATCGGTAATTAATAAAATAGAGATACCGACACCTGACAAACGGTGAATGAGTTTGTAAATACTGTCTTTTGCACCGATATCGACGCCAACGGTTGGCGAATCTAAAATCAGTACTTTAGGGCGTGTTAAAATCCATTTGGCAAGTACCACTTTTTGCTGGTTACCGCCTGAAAGTGTTGAAAGGGCGTTATTTGGGTCGGTGACTTTAATATCTAAGTCGGCTATCCACTCTTGTACGATGTCTTGGCACTGTTTTTCATCGATTAAATGCCATGGTGTTTTGAGTCGATCAAGAATCGAAATCACCATATTGTCTGCGATGGATTGCTGTAAGATAGCGCCTAAAGTCAGGCGGTCTTCAGATACATAACCAATACCACGCTTAATAGCGTCGGTGTTATTTTTTAACTTAACAGGCTTGCCTTCGATGAATAATTCGCCGCTGTCTGGATGGGTAATGCCAAACAACGATAGCGCTAATTCGGTGCGGCCTGAACCAAGCAAACCACATAAACCTAATACTTCGCCGCGTTTTAAATTTAAGTTGATATCACGATATTGGCCAGCTCGACTGAGGTTTTTTATCTCGAGTACCGTGCGTCGGTCTTCCGCGTTATTTGGTGGCTTACGTTCATGGACAATGTCTAAGCCAGTCATTAATTCAGTAATTTTGCGTGTAGTTAAGCCTTCAGCAGGCCATGTCCCAATTTTTTGACCATCACGGATCACGGTGATGCGGTCAGAGATCTCTTTGACTTCTTCTAGTCGATGACTCACAAAAACAACGGTAATTCCCTTATCTTTTAGGTAATTAACTGTTGAGAGTAGTTGGTTGACTTCTGTACGGGTCAATGAAGCCGTTGGTTCATCCATAATCACCAGACGTGCATCAGCGACTAAGGCTCGGCAGATAGCAACTTGTTGGCGTTGAGCAATGGGTAAGAATTGTACCGGTGTGTCAGGGTCAATGGTGAAAGCCAACTCATTGAGGATTTCTAACGCTTTTTCGCGCAGTTGTTTTTTGCGAAACCAGCCAAAATAGCCTTTGAGATTCAGCTCAAAAGCGATATTTTCGGCAACGGTTAAATTAGGAAATAACGACAAATCTTGGTAGATAACTTGTACACCTAATTCACGGGCTTTATCTGGCGTCAGCCGATGATAGCTTTTTCCATCAATTTCAATTTTGCTACCGTCATCAGGGGCATAGACACCACTGATGGTTTTAATTAATGTGCTTTTCCCACACCCATTGGTGCCTGCTAAACAGTGCACTTCACCTTTGTTGAGCGTCAAATCGATATTGCGTAATGCACGGTGACCACCGAAGCTTTTGGAAAGGTCTCGCAAGGTAATGAGTGGATCGGATTTGTCAGCTTTTGAGGTGCTTGTCATAAGTACAATTCCTACTGCAAATAAATTGGTGTTGGCTTGTTCGTGATGAGTTCGAGCTGCTGTGTTAGTACAGGCAACTCGAACTCAAAGAACATAAAATTTAATATATTGATAAATATTGTATTTTTGTTGTGAATGTTATTTTAACAGGGTGAAATTACAGACCGACTTCGACTAATTTTTTAGTATTTTCAATATTCAAATTAACGGGGTTATCACTCAAAATGGTGTTACCACTGACTTTGATTTCACCCATATCACCAATAGACACGCCATCTTTAATTTCTTCACCATTCATCATGGCAGTTGCAACCTGTACAAATACTTGTCCTGCGACTTTTGGATTGGAAATATAGCCGCCATCAATTGCACCTTTTTCCAGTAATTTGATGCCTTGGCCTGGCGTAAATGTCCCGAATACACAGGTTTCATCATTTTTGCGGCGTTTATCAATGGCACGGCCTGCACCGATAGGGCCTTGTGAACCAAATGACATGATACCTTTTAAGTCTTTGTGTTTAGATAATAAATCATTGGCTGTACGCATTGAGTCGTCAACGGATTCGGCAACACCAAAGCGGTCATCGACCATTTGCATTTTCGGGTAGTTTGCTTTTTGGTAAGCAATTGCCGCGTCTGCCCATTCGTTCACTAATGGTACTGTCAGGCTTCCTACAAACATGGCATATTTGCCTTCTTCGCCCATGCATGCCGCCATATCTCTCATATGGTTAGCCCCCATACTTTGGGTATCAAGTAATTCAAAGTCCCAATCTGCATTTTTTTGGTCTGGTGATTCGTGGGTAATGACTTTAATTCCAGCGTCTTGAGCTCGCTTTAATACAGGTTCAAGAACTTTAGCGTCGTTAGGGACAACGCCAATGACATCTACTTTTTTGGCGATTAAATCTTCGATAGCACGAACTTGTTCCGCAGGGTCAGCGGTTGTTGGGCCAACTTGGAAGGCGTTTACTCCCAGTTTTTTGCCTTCTTCAGTAATACCTTGTTCCATAACATTAAACCAAGGAATACCACCGACTTTCACGACGACACCCATGGTAAAGGGCTTTTGTGCTTTTTGTGATTCAGCCATCGCGACATTTGAAAATAGTGCAACGCTCATTAAACAAGGTAAAACTAGCTTCTTCATGTTCATAGTTGTATTCCTTAGTGTAGATGGATACTAAATCAAGAATTTTTATTTTTAGAAATAATGAATTTCTCATATTTAGATATGCCTATAATTAAGTGCTAGGAATTATGAGTAAATAATATCCCTGCACTTATTTAATACAGAAAATAAAATGGAACTTATTATTTTTACTTACATTACAGCTATATAATTTTTATTTTTATAAATTATTTGTCACACTCGATAATTTTAAGATTAGAGAATTGTTTTTGAAAATTATTATCATTTAGTTTGTTTGTAATTAATACGTCAATATCATCAAATGTACAAACCTGACTAAATGCATACTTTCCTAATTTACTATTATCCGCGAGCAAAACTTTATTTTCAGAAACCTGTAACATAATATTTTTTAATTTTGAGTTTATTTCACTGCCATCGCGAATACCATTTTCGATATTGAATCCTTGGCATGAAAGAAATAAGGTTTTTATCTGAAAGCTACGAATAATACTTTCTGCAATTGGGCCATGAAAATCATCATGACGTTCTGAATATTCCCCACCAATACCAATAACACGAACTCGGTCACGGCAGGCCAACGCTTGGATAATTTTGACCGAGTTTGTCACCACAGTGATGTCGATATCGGGTATTTGCCGTGCTAGAAACCAGCAAGTACTGCTGTTATCTAGCATAATACAGTCACCAGGCTGAATTAATTTTAGTGCAGCCTTCGAAATTTTCATTTTGGCATCAGGATGTTCTTCAGTTCTTTTACGAAAAGACTCTGCGCCATCAACCATTTGACTGAGTTTGACCGAAGATGGCATAACATTCACCATCGGCATTTCTTCTTGGTCGATGGCCACCGCGCCTCCAAAGCTACGGATGATCCTGTTTTCTCGCTCAAGAGTCGTCAAATCACGACGAATAGTTTCTTGAGACACGAGACATAATTGAGCTAAATCACGTACCAATGCCGAACCATTCTGCGAAACATGAGAACATATTAATTTATGGCGTTCGGCTTGTAACATATTTAGCTCCTATTATTTCCACGATATTTATTCTGCCCGTGTTGCTTTTTTTTTGTCGTGATTGGATTCAAGTAATCTCTTTTTGAAAAAAACAAAGCCGATTAAAGTGACTTTGATCTTCATTTTATGAATTTAATATAATTTTATTACATAATAATTAGACTCATATCACTATATTGGCGGTGTCTTTTTGTTTTTCTCACAATAAACAAAAAATATTGGGCTAACTCGGTCAATTAACCACATCTTGGTGGTGACTTTATTTGACTGAGTATGACCGATTATGCCTGAGTTAGGCTGTTTTGTTGCGAGTTTGTAAAGTGAGGTGCTTTTTAAATGGCCTAAATCTGTTTACCTTAATAGGTAGATATAGGTTATCAACACACAAAAAACATCACCATAATAAATTTTTGTTGTTGATATTAAAGCATATTTTAGCAAGCTAGGGAGTTGTTATGTTAGAACAATTGAAACAACAGGTTTTTGAAGCGAATCTCGCCTTACCCAAACATAACCTAGTAACTTTTACTTGGGGTAATGTGAGTGGTATTGACCGTGAAGCTGGGTTAATGGTGATAAAACCTTCTGGCGTTGACTATGAAACCATGAAAGCAGAGGACATGGTGGTGGTCTCGTTGGAAAGTGGAGAAGTGGTAGAAGGGAAATATCGACCTTCTTCAGATACTGACACGCATTTGGCGCTGTACCAAGCATTCCCTGAAATTGGCGGTATTGTTCATACTCACTCCCGTCATGCCACTATTTGGGCTCAAGCAGGGCAGCCATTGAGTGCATTAGGGACAACCCACGCTGATTATTTCTATGGTGAAATCCCTTGTACCCGTAAAATGACAGAAAGTGAAATTGAAGGGGATTATGAAAGAGAAACAGGCCATGTGATCATCGAAACCTTTAAGGAAAAAGGGCTGTCAGCAAAAGATATTCCAGCGGTATTAGTGAATAGCCATGGCCCATTTGCTTGGGGAACAAGCCCCGATAATGCAGTGCATAATGCCGTGGTATTAGAAGAAATTGCCTATATGAATTTATTTACCCGTCAATTAAGTTCACAAATAGGTTCAATGCAACAAGTATTATTAGATAAACACTATTTACGTAAACACGGTAAAAATGCGTATTACGGACAAAAATAAAGCAGTTAAAAATTCATTGAATAAAACTGGCGAACAAAAGTAATTATTGATTTTATAACCAATAACGGATTTTTTCGTCAATAAAATAGCCACAATAAATAGGCTATGTGGCTATTTTACTATTTATTAAATACAGCCATCACTCAGGTTTATTTTATTAAGCCTGTGGTTGTTTATATAACAAGTGAATTTATTTAAACTAAGTATATTTCTCTAAGTTGCTTAATATCATTATTTGTGAATTTAAGTTCATTTTTAATATAGTTTTCTACAGAGCCGGATATTTCTTCCATCGTATTAAATACCTCTATAATAAATGATTCTTGAGTATCAATCAGTGAAAGTAAATAATCCAGTACATTTTTGTCTTGAGTTATTTTCCGATATCCTGCCATTTTAATTTCGTTACGTTCAAGCCGGTTAAAATGGGTGAGCATATAGTCCTGCACAATGGTTTCTTTCGGAACACCTAACATGGAAAGTACCAGTAATGCGCCATAACCGGTTCGATCTTTTCCGCCGCGGCAATGCTGAATATTTGGGGCATTATGACTATCTAATAAGACTTCTATCATTTGCTTAAAGGCGGATTTTGACTTATCACTCACTACAAATTGGCGATATTGTTCTAATATTTGTAACCCATCGCCGTTAATCATCTCTTTCGGAATATGCTGGATAACACTTTCGATTAACGCTTTATCTTCATTATCTGGTGATGCGGCAAATTGTGCTGCTAATTCAGCAGTTTGAGCCGTTGCATCAAGATGGTAGGTTTTCTTTTCACCAACATGGCAATTGGGCGATTTATTAATTTCATTTTGAGTACGATAATCGATAATGCTGTTAATCCCTAGATGGGAAATATAATTTACCGCTTGTTCATTCAAATTAAATAGATGGTTGGAACGGTATAACATTCCCCATTTCACCTGTTTTCCGTCTGTTGTGGTATAACCCCCAAAATCACGGAAGTTATTTAATCCCTCAATAGGTAATGTTCTTTCAGCGAATAATTTACGTCCATTGGCATTTTGTAAAATAAAATAGATGCGTTGTTTAGCATTTAATGGGTCTTGAACTGTAATGGTATTCTCTAATTTATCTGTAATGAAATTCTCAGGATAAACCTGAGTATCAGGTTTATCCGTCCAATATAATGCCAGAGGAGAGGATGGAATTTCACTAAACTTTATTTCGAGTGTTGATTCATTCACTCTGTTGACTTCGATTTCCATATATTTCCCTTTATCATCCTAAAATTCCGAACACGGAACAAACAACACCTAAAACCATAATGGCAACAATGAGTGCAACGGTATGTTTTCCTTGAAATTTACGAACAAGGAAGAAAATACCGAGTGCAAAGAGAAGGGTGAGTAAGTTAGGTATTACCTTGTCAAACATCTCTTGTACTTTGATAGATTGTTCACCGACGGCGATGGTTAGCGGAGTGGAAAGCTTAACGGTCGTTGCTATCAAGGAACCTAGGACCATGACCCCGACAACGTTCGCTATATTAGTAATTCGCTGAATAATATTTGATTTTTTCGATTGCTCGATTAAATCAACGCCTTTGTTATAGCCATAATGAATAAAGAAATATTTGGTACCGATATTGACGATATTAAACAGAATAAACATTAATATAGGGCCGATAATATTACCTTGCAGCGCAAATGCGGCTCCGATGCTGCCGCAAATGGGCAGCCATGTAAATTTTAATAAGCTATCACCAAGACCTGCAAATGGCCCCATCAAACCAGCTTTTACAGAAACGACCGCCTCTTTTTCTTCTTCTGTTGTTTTTTCTTCTAATGCTGCGGTGACACCGAGAATTAATGCACCTGCGTTAATTTGTGTATTAAAAAACTCGAAGTGGCGTTGCATGGCTTTAATACGTGTTTCTTGATCTGCTTTTTCATAAAGTTTATCGAGAACGGGTACCATACAATGAGCAAAACCAATTGTTTGCAGTTTTTCGTAGTTGTATGAGAATGACATGGTTTGAATTCGCCAAAACATACCATTAAGCTCTTTTTTCGTGAGTTTTTTATTTTCAGAGGTGGTTATTTCACTCATAGGTCATACTCCTCTTCTTCATTTTTATGGGAAGTTGGTGCTGTTTTTTCTTCTGGTGTTTGGCGCAAGCTGTTGGCAAATGCCATGTCATAAAGCACAGCAAATGCCAGAGCGATAAAAGTAATTGGGATAATTGGTAGTTTTAAATAGGTTGTGAGCATAAAACCGAGCAGAAAGAAAAACCACATTCTGCCTTTAAGCAACATGAGTAACAGAATACAGATACCGACAGCAGGGATCAGTTTAGATGCGACACCCATACCGGTAAGAATACTTTCAGGTACGGCATTTAATATGCTATTGACTAAGTCACTACCAAAATAAACCGCAATAAAGCAGGGAATGGCACGAATAAAAAACCACAGTGGCGTCGAGAAATAATGCACTTTTGTTAGGCCGCTGTAGTTGCCATCAAGAATGGATTTACTGGCCCAGACATTTAAAAAACTAGCAAAAGAACGCCAGATAATCAGTAATTGCTGACATAGAATAGAGACAGGTACGGCAAGAGCGATACCCGCTGCAATTCCGCCATTGGAAGCAATACCGAGCGCAACTCCAATAATTGAACCGGCGATAATATCGGGTGCAGAATAAGCACCAACATTACCAATTCCCATCCACATTAATTCTAATGTGGCGCTAATGGCTAACCCTTGAACCATATCGCCCATGATAATACCGGCCACAGTACCGGTGAGTAATGGGCGTCTTAGCATTTGCGGACCGACATCATCCAATGAGCAAATACCTGCCCAAATCGCAATTAAAATGGCCTCTACCAACATAATAGGCTCCTCACTTATTGAGTGAAAATAAGTATGATTAGATGAATTAATTGAGTAATGTTTTTAATTCAACAATGGGATCTTTAGGAACCATTTGAATTTCAACAGTAACGTTATTGTTGATGAGCGACCTAAAGGCTTGTTCTTCATCTGGTGTCACAGCAACCGCACGAGATAAATTACGACGGCCCTCTTGCATGCGCATTCCGCCGACATTCAGTTTTTCCAATTTTAAGCCACTTTCGACGAGCCTATTCACATCAATACTGTTAGTAAACAGCAACATAGTGCGGCGTTTAATTTCTGCTTTTTTTAAGACTTCAATGAATTTATCGACACCAAAAACGACGACTTTTAGATCTGGTGGCGCCGCCATAGTAAGAACGGATTGTTGAACGGTGTCATTGGCAACTTTGTCGTTGACGATAATCACCTGCTCAATATCAAAATTTTTAACCCAAGTAGTAATAACTTGGCCGTGGATAAGTCTGTCATCAATTCGGGCAACATTAATTGGCATGGGATTCTCCTAAAGTTCGCTATCGTTTTGTGCTAATGGTTTAAGTTGTTCACCGACATTAATGCAACTATCAGGGAATACATCATTAATGACTTGATGAAGTTCATGTAAAGGAAGGTCTCGGTTGCTGAGTATTTCGAGAAAAGTCGGAACGTTGATTCCGCAGTACAGCACGACATCATTTTGAGTAATAACGAGCTCACTGGCTAAATTGCAAGGAGAACCGCCTAATAAATCGACCAAAATTAAAACGCCATTGCCTTTATTAACATGCTGATATGTTTCAAATAAATGTTTTTTTACCTCATTAATATTGCTTTCTCTTTGAATCGAAATCACGCTGATATCTTCTTGCGAGCCGATCAGCATTTCAGCACATTCCAATAATCCTTGTGCAAAAGGCCCATGGCTAGCCAGTATGATAGGTATTTGAGAGCTCATTTTTTCCCCTTGTATTTATCTTTTTTATTTTAGTAATAAAATTACTTTTATATATTTATTTTAAAGTAACAATATCACAAAAAATAGGAATGAAAAGAGGGAGCTTTCTACAATGGGTCATTTTTGTGAGCAAGATCGAAGTGGCTACTCAGAGCCACATAGGCGATATTAAGAAGGAGAAAGCCGATCAGTTATTGCTATTTAGACGAGTAAAGCGTTCCGCACGAGTGTTAATTTGTTTTTGAATTCTTTCATCATACTGTTTGATAAATAAGTTAGTAATCAACATATTAATTACAGTGAGTTGGGATATTTTTGAGCGAATGGGGATGATCCTTGAAATATTTTCAGTCGATATTGTATGCAAGATAGTCTCAGCTAAGGTTGATACTGAACTTTGTCCCATTTTTGTGATAGCAATGGTCGGAACTTTCAATTCTCTGGCTAGGGTGAGTAGCTTGATACATTCATGGTTTTCACCGGAATGAGATATGACAATGACAAGATCGTTCTGATCTAACGTATTCACGATACTAAATTGAATGCTGTAATCAAGGTGACAATTAACATCTTTCTTTATTTTAATTAGTTGATATTCAAATTCTTTTGCAACTAATCCACTACTACCAGCACCATAAATTACAATTTTTTTACTCTTGCTAATTAACTCATTTGCTTGCTTAAAGGCATTTAAATTAACCAAAGCACATGTTTCTTCTATGGATGATTTTTCAATCAGTCCTACTTTGTGATTAACGGTTTCCATCGAGTCATTAATATCAATATCTTCTTGCAGTAGGGTGCCGTAAGATTTGTGATTAATCGATGAAATTAAATCAATTTTTAGGTCACTAAAACCTTGGTAGCCTAACTTATGACATAGGCGCAAAATAGTTGTGGTACTGACCTTATTTTCTTGGGCAAGGGATTGAATGCTAATACTTTGCATGTTTTTCTTATTAGCAATAATGTACTCAGCGACTTGTTTTTCTTTGGTGGAAAGGCTGTCTCTGGCCTCTCTAAGTTTTAGGTCTATCATTATTTACCCTGCTAATAAATTAAAATTTGCCATCACGAAACGGATCCTACCATATCCTAAAAATAGGGAAATGGTGACTTTTCTTTATTGGGTTCATGTCACGATAAATGGGTTTATGGCTCAGGCTAGAAAGTCAGGTTGGTAGGGGAAAATTAATAAATATAAATAGTTAGTGATATCCCTATTGCCTAACGATGGCCTAAGCAATAGGGAATAGTTTGTTTTTAAAGTGTGACGCCCATTTTGAAAATTGCTAATTCACGAAAGTCATTGATTTCATTTTTGGTGTGCTCACCATTAACGGTTTTCACAACAAGCTGAATGAAGTCATCTAATAACTGATCCATGGATTTTCCTGTTAATAGGGCACCCGCATTGAAGTCAATCCAATGGGGTTTTTTGGCGGCTAACTCATTATTAGTCGCAATTTTCATGGTGGGAACAAAGCCACCGTATGGTGTGCCGCGACCGGTTGTAAATAACACCATATGACAGCCTGCTGCACCTAAGGCACTGGTCGCAATGGCATCATTACCCGGTGCACTTAACAAGTTGAACCCTGGGGTTGTCAGGCGCTCTCCGTATTTTAAAACATCCATTACTTGGCTAGTGCCTGCTTTTTGTGTGCAGCCGAGGGATTTTTCTTCGAGTGTCGAAATACCACCGGCTTTATTCCCTGGAGATGGGTTTTCATAAATTGGCTGGTCATGGGCAATAAAATATTGTTTGAAGTCATTGATCATATTGACCGTTTTCTCAAACGTCGGTTCATCATGGCAGTGGTTCATTAGAATTTGTTCCGCGCCAAACATTTCAGGGACTTCCGTTAACACCGTGGTTCCGTTATGGCTGACTAAAAAATCAGAAAAACAGCCCAACAGTGGGTTAGCGGTGATGCCTGAAAGCCCATCAGATCCACCACATTCAAGGCCAAATTTCACTTCACTCAGTTTGCCTGCTTCACGTTTGTCCTGCTGTACGAATTGATAAAGCGTATTAAGGTGCTCGACACCGGCTTCAATTTCATCATCTAATTGTTGGCATACCATGAATTTCACGCGTTCATCATCATAGTCACCTAATGTTTCTTTAAAGGCGGCTACTTGATTGTTTTCACAGCCTAAACCAATGACTAGAACACCACCTGCGTTAGGGTGCTTAACCATATCTTGTAAAATAGTACGCGTTGTTAAATGGTCATCACCGAGCTGGGAACATCCTAAAGTATGGTTATACAGATAAACGCCATCAATATCAGAAGCACCATGATGTTGTTTATTAAAGCGCTCGATCATTTTTCTAGCGAGTGCATTCACGCAGCCAACGGTTGGGATCACCCAAATTTCATTGCGGATCGCGACATCACCGTTTGCTCGACGATAGATTTGCACATCTGGATCCGGCCGTGTAGCGGTAATTATGTTGTGTTCAGGGTGGTATTCATAGTCATTTAAGGCACTTAAATTGGTGGTGATATTGTGTGTATGAATATGCTCGCCAACGGTTATTTTCGTTGTTGCGTGGCCGATAGGCGCGCCATACTTCATGATATTTTCACCCGCTTCAATCGTATCTAGAGCAATTTTATGGCCGCGACCGATGTCCTGCTTTAATGCCACGGATTGGCCATCAACGCTGACAGTATCACCCGAGAGTCTATCGATTAAGGTAATGGCGACATTGTCATTCGGATGTATTTTTATTATATCTTTTATCATATTGCATTCTCTGGGTTGAAAATCGGATTCAGTGCGATCGGCTGCTTAGTGTCGATTTTTGGGTTGTCTAAATTTCAAACATTATACGATCTGGTTTATAACTTTTAAAGATGTTATACCAATTTATTGGAATTTATTTATCCGTGAACTTCTATTTAACCCATCACCATAAAATTTCGTTATACTGTGAGGCATTAGTGGCCAATGAGTCGGGTTGTTATATGAAAGGAGAAAATAATGAGCTCACAAGAGAGTGAACCGCGCCTATACCAACAAGTTGCGGCTCTGGTCAAAGAACGCATCGAAAATGATGAATACCCAGTTGGCACTAAATTGCCTGCAGAACGGTTACTTGCTGATGAAATGAAGGTGAGCCGTACGGTGATCCGTGAAGCTATCATTATGTTAGAAGTGGAAGGATATGTGGATGTACGTAAAGGATCTGGCATACACGTCATCAGTAATCGGTCTAATAACTCAGTCAATACAGAAACCGGATTAGAATTTAGTCGTTGTGGGCCATTTGAGCTATTACAAGCAAGGCAACTGATTGAAAGCCACATCGCCGAATTTGCCGCGAGCCAAGCCACGAAAGAAGATATTTTAAAATTGGTTGATATTCAAAAGCATGCTCGTAAAGAGGATCGTTTTCGCGACTCAACATGGGATCTCGCTTTTCACATGCAAATTGCCGCGTCGACCCATAACAGTGCGATGGTGGTGATTGTTGAGCAAATGTGGAGCCAACGCTTACGTAATCCTTACTGGCTCAAGCTTCATGAGCACATTGATAACCGTTCGATTGAGAGCTGGTGTGATGAGCACGACCAAATTTTACAGGCGTTAGCGCGTCGAGACCCGAAAGGGGCGCGGCAAGCCATGTGGCAACATTTGGAAAATACCAAAAAAATGTTGTTCAATGCGACCAGTGATGACTTTGAATTCACTATGGATCGCTACTTCTTCGCAGATAGCCCAACGATGGATGATAACAGCTAGTTATTCTTCATCATCCTCAGAGATCTGCTTCAGCGCGGGGAGATTAACTAAAATAATTTTCCCGTATTTTGCATCAATCCAACCGAGTTTTTCCCATGCAACTAAACGCTTATTGATGGTTTGCCGTGTGGTATTAATGATGGTCGCCAAGTCATCTTGTGTCAGGTATAGGCTCAATTGAATCCCCTTTTCATGAGGTTCACCATAACCTTCCGCTAAGCTCAATAAGCGCTTGGCCAGCCGGGCGGAAACAGACAATAAGGCGCTGTCATTGATAATGGTAAAGGCGTTACGAATCACTTTGCAGAGCAAAATATTCAGAAATTGGTAAAAAACGGGGTGCTTTTCCAAGATCATGGCTAAATCTTTCGGTGATATCGTCAGTAAAATGGTTGGGCTGATTGCTTTAGCATCATGGGTGCGCGCTGACTTATCTAGCATGGCAATTTCGCCAAACCAATTGCCAGGTGAAAGATAGCGAAATACACATTCACGACCATCTGAGGATATCGAACTCACTTTTACTGAGCCTTGAATCACCGCATATAGACCACGTGCAGGGTCACCTTGATAGTGGACCATTTCACCATCAGGATAGAAGCGTAATGTGGCGCATGTCATTAAGATGGAAATTAAATAATCGGGTAAGTTACTAAACCAACTATTTGTTTTTAATATTTCAAGAATATTTTCATGCGTTAGAACTAATTGACTGTTTTGTACCGCAATGTTCATCTGAATGCTCCCTGCATGATTAGCTAACTTTATCATGACATTTGGTAGGGTTATGTTCAATCATGAACCGCCGTAATATTCGAGTAAACCTCACAAATAAGAAATAGAGTAATAGAAAACCCGAGCCATTTATTGCGGCTCGGGAGGGATTCAAAAGATCATTAATTAATCTTCAAATCGTTTTTCAATACCTAATCTTCTTAATGTCAGAATCAACAGACCACCGATAAAGGCGACTAAAGCGATAAAATAGAGCCCTGCACGGGCAGACTCAAAGGTGGTTTCAGCCCACACTCTTAAGTTTGGTGCCACAAAGCCACCTAAGTTACCCACAGAGTTAATCAGGGCGATCCCTGATGCTGCAGCGGTACCGCCTAAGTATGCAGATGGGAAGCTCCAATACAGAGGTTGCATAGCTAAGTGGCCTGCTGCTGCGACACATAACGCAATAATGGCAATAACTGGAATGCTATCGAATAAACCAGAAACAGCGATCCCTGCAGCCCCTAACATAAAGGTAATGGCAGCAACTTTACGGCGTTCTTTTAGACGTTCTGAAATACGAGGAACGTAGTAAACTGCAATGGCTGCACACAGTGGTGGTATGGCGGTGACAAAGCCTACAAGTATGCCGACTTTACTGCCTAATAACGTACCAATTTGGGTTGGTAAGAAGAAATAAATACCATAACCACAGACTTGAACGGTAAACCAAATCAGACACAGGTAGAGAACACGCATATCTAATAATGCTCTCAGGGCGCCTTTTGGACTATGACCTGCTTTGGCATCTTCTTCCAAGGCTAATTTAGCGGAAAGTGCATTTTTTTCCTCAGCTGTCAGCCATTTGGCTTTTTCTGGGCGGTCATCAAGGTAAAAGAATACCCAAATCCCGACAATAGATGCCAATAAGCCTTCTACGACAAACATTAACTGCCAGCCGTATAAACCGAAGGCAAATGAAGTTCCTTCTAGCGACAGGAGTGAGCCTGATAATGGGCCCCCAATGATAAATGCCAGTGGTGCACCAAATAAGAAGTAGCCTGTCACCCGTGCACGGATATTTTGTGGGAACCAGAAGGTTAAATACAAAATAACCCCCGGAAAGAAGCCAGCTTCACTGACACCAAGCAAGAAGCGCAGCACAATAAAGGTGGTTTCATCATGGGCAAACATCATGGCGGCAGAGACTAGCCCCCATGTGACCATAATGCGCGATAGCCATACTCGGGCACCAATGCGGTACAGTAGAATATTACTTGGTACCTCAAACAATGCGTAGCCGATAAAAAAGATCCCTGCGCCAAATGCGTATGCAGCGTCACTTAACCCAGTCGTTAACTGAAACTCTTGTTTTGCGAAACCAATATTAGAACGGTCTAAATAAGCTAATATGAACATTAATACCACCATTGGTATTATTTTTCGTATTGCTTTGCTGGTAGCCGATGATAAATGATCCGTATTGGTGGACATGGTTCACCCCAGTTTTTTGTAAGATAGTAATGTTATCTATTCATTTTTATTATGTGTTTAGCCCGCCGCTGAATAACCAGCAGAGTAGAGTATAGAGCTAAAATACTCGCCATACTTCAAGTTGCAGTGTTGTTGGCTGCATCATGAATTATTTAGAGTGTAAATAAGTAATTTAAAATGAATAATTCTTGTTATTAATTTCCCTTTTTCATGTTGTTAGAAATGAAATATTGAAAAAGGGAATGATCATTATTTCACGTTAAATTTAGCTAATGCTTCAGGTTTTAACGTTGTACCTGCCCCAGGCGCGGTTGGTGTGGTATAAACACCATCAATAACTTCGACCGGGTCAACAAAGCAGTCCAGTGTCCAAGGAATGAATTCTAGTAAAGAGCAGGCTGGATGCGCCATGACCAGATGCAATTGTGCCTGCATCATATCGCCATGGTGTGGTGTCACCGGTAAATTAAAGGCCATACCTAAATCAGCAATTTCCCATACTGCTGTTAAACCACCACAGCGTGTGGCGTCAGGTTGTAAGTAATCAACGGCACCTGCCAAGACAAATTCCTTAAACGAATCATTGTGATAAAGTAATTCACCTAATGCGATAGGTGTGTCCATATAAGCGGCAAGTTGTTTATGGCTGGCGACATCATCATGCCACAACGGCTCTTCAAACCACTTAATATTAAAATCATTTAAACGGTGGCCATATTGCTTGGCTATACTGATATCCCACTTACCATTCGCATCTACCATTAAGTCGATATCATCGCCAATTGCGTGGCGAACCGCTTCAATACGTTGTAGATCTTCGCGTGGGTCTGGTTTGCCAATCTTCATTTTTATTGCTTTGAAGCCTTCTTCGAAGATCATTTTTTTACAATCATCGACTAAGTCTTCTTGGCTACGCACTAACCAACCGCAGTCGGTGTTATAGGCGTTAACTTTATTGTGTTTTGAACCGCCAAACAGTTGCCATAACGGCTGATCTGCGGCTTTAGCTTTGAGATCCCAAAGGGCGATGTCGATGGCAGAAATTGCCATTTGCATTAAACCACCGCGACCAACCCAAATATTGGTTGAGCTGCGAGTGAGTTTTCGATGCAAATAACGTACTTCTGTTGGGTCTTCACCGAGTAACATTGGACCGAAAACATCTTCAATAATGGTGGTGATTAACCGGTCGGTAGTGATATCGGCGTGTGTTCCGGTGTGGCCATAGCCGACTAACCCACATTCTGTTTTGATCATGACACCCGGCATTCCCCAATGGGTAATACTGTGAGTTGAGTCACCAATTAGGTCATTAGTGACAGGTACGTGCATGATAAAAGTACTAATTTCTTTTATTTTCATTGTTGTTCCCAGGTGTTGTAAGGTGGTTGAATGCCAATCTAGCAGTGGGAAATGGATTAAACTGTCAAATGATTTACAGATTGTGCCTTGATGGCGCCTTTTACTGATAAATATGAGCTAGATCTCTTTATTTTGTATGATAGATCACGATGGAATATCTAAATTGGTATAACAACTTAAGGGGTTAAGATAACAACCATACATTTTAAGTATTATTTTTCGTGATAATAATGAGAGTGGGACAATAAAAATTTTTATTGGGGTATGGGGTTCAATCTAGAGTAGGTTTAGAATAATTGCGGAAACCCAGCGTTATAGCGGATGAAAAATGTCTAAACGATTACTTTTATTACTGTGTATTTTATTTACGAGCTATCTCCCTCAATCTATGGCTTCTGAAATCGTCAATAATACAGATGATTGGCAGTTGGCAGACATCCCTCCCAAGCTAATTCAAACAAAACAGCCTGAAATTATTTTTGCGATGATTGCTGGAGAAATGCGCGCTGTCGCAGAACTGAACGCAGAACACGGGTTTTACGCTTATTCTCCCTCAGGGGATTATTGTGCGATGCAGTTTGGCAATGACTACGCATTTGTGAAAACGATATCATTTTCTAACAAAAAGCCGCGCTATGTACCTGAAGTAGATAGGCTAAATGACTTACAAAATCCCATTTATGATTATTTAGTCACACACCAAAAAGCAGCGGTATACAACTCAACTCAAAGTAATCGTAAGCAAATAGCCTCTTTATGGGAAAACCTGCGTTATCCTGTGTTAGCGCGAATGATTAAAACGGATAAAACAGGTGAAAAAACGGCATGGTTAACCATTCGTATTGGGGATAGGCTAGGCTATGTGCGTTTAGATGATGTTTCGTTGGATAAAGGCATTCCGATTTTAACTTATCACCATATTCTCAAAGACAATGAAAATAAGCATTTTCGTGAAACATCCACCACGACATCGGTGGAAGCATTTCGCGAACAAATGAATTATTTAAAACAAGCGGGCTATCAAACCCTTTCGCTTGCTGATGTGGAAGATTATTTAAATAAATCTGCAAATCTACCGGGTAAGGCTGTTGTGTTGACATTTGACGATGGTTTAAAGTCAGTTTATCGCTATGCATTACCGATTTTAAGGCATAACCGCCAGCAAGCAACGCTGTTTATTATTTCTTCCCGGATTAAAACGCAGCCACAAAAATGGTCAGCGGATGGCTTACAATTTATGAGTAAGCAAGAAATTAAAGATAGCCGAGACGTTTTTAACATCCAATCTCATACTCACTTTTTGCATCGTTTAGATAACCATAATTCACCAATTTTATTTAGCCGGAAAGAACATACCATTATGTTGGACTTTAAACGGTCGATGAAAATTTTGAGTCGCTTCGAACCGGAACAACGCTATTTAGCCTATCCTTTTGGTGGATATAACTCCGCAGCGATGGACGCGGGGGGAAAAGCTGGCTTACATTTAGCACTGACAACCATTCAAGGAAAAGTCAAATTAGGGGATAACCCATTTGCCCTCAAACGTTTGTATGCTTTTCGGACTGACCCATTAGAGAAATTTGCTCAGATGGTTGGAAATAGTGAAAAAAGCGTAATAAATCAAAATATTATTATCGATAGATAATCAATATAGCGAAGTAAGCACTGGGGTGTTTGGCTCAGTGTTCATCCGCTTGCTTACCCTTTCCCATTTCTTTTAAAAACTTCTGTTGGTAAATAAACAATTCTTTCGCGCTAATACAATGATAATCCATCGAAAACTGCTTGGCAGTTTGCTCAATGATTTTAGCAAGGGCAGGGTAATGGCGGTGGTTCCAATTGGGAAATAAATGGTGTGTAAGATGTAAGTTTAATCCACCTAACCAATAAGTTAACCAACGAGGTGTAGTTTGCCAATCATAAGTGGTTGAAAAAGTGTGAGTATAAAAACCATGCGGCATATTGCCTTCTTTGGGGGGCGTATAAAAAGTCGCTTTCGCCCAATGGGTGCCAAGTATCAATACAACAAATATAAGAGAGGCTAACATTTGGCTAAATAAGTAAGTGAGTAGCAAGATCGCTAAACTGATATCAGTGATAACAAAAGCGGGTATGACTATCGCCACAATCAAATGCAGTAACTTAGCCAATAAAAATGCTCCAATACCACGACGGCCTTGATGGCGCATATGAGGGGCGACGCGCGTCAAATGAAATCTATCCATCCAATCAAAGAACCAAATGAGTGCAGGGAAAGTCATTGCGGCAATTAATGGCCAATACAGATGCTGAGCCCGCATAAACGGGTACCAGCGCTGATAAGGCGTTTGCCGTAAGACAAAATTTTCTTCGATATCTAAATCATAATGGCGAATATTGGTGTGAGCGTGGTGAAAAATAATATGCCTGACGCGCCAGCATTCAGGATCTAAGCCCAACGGAATAGTGACCCAAAAATTGAGCCAATAGTTGGCTTTGGCCTGCTTGAAAATTGCATTATGGGAAGCATCGTGAACGAGATTAATGGCTAATAATAATGCGAAACAGATAAACAGAGGGTAAAAAATAAAAAATGCCCAAGACGTGTTAGCGCATAATGCTATGCCGTAACTGCCTAGGCAGCACAAAATTAAAACTAGACTTTTTAAATAAAAACGTAAGTCAGCGAACCGATGATCAGCACGCTGTTGTAAATAGTGTTTAGCGGCCATGTTCAATGCTTTTTGGAACGCTTGATCATGGCGGTGTTGGTAGCCTAGTGGCCTTAGCGGCTCAGGGAACATCTCGCACCTGTATGGGTTTTCGGCCTATACCAAGTAACATTAACAAACTATGCAGCCATAGTGCACTGGTAAAAATAACCCAAAACGGGGTTGTCCATTGCCAAATAAATAAAATACAAATTAGTAGCAAGCAAGCGATGAAAAACCAGCTCATCAGGCCAATTTTACGTCCATCTGAAATACCCGATAGAGCTACGGTACCTAAGGCTAATAAGATAAATAAAACCACTTGCTGTTGGGTTGTACCTTGATAACCATAACCATAAATATAGACGTAACCAATAACCAAGCTAAATAGGAGAAGTGTTCCCATTACTAATGCGATTTGGTTTACGCGAAATAATGGTGCGGGTTTTGCTTTGGGTTGGCTACGGCGTTTAATGATACGCCAAAAAGGTAAGTTGCTGTCAATAAACGGGTTTTCAGAAGCGGGAGCGCCTTTGATACCAAAATGGTGTTCAGTTTCAGGTAACTTGGAAAATGTGCCAAACAGTTTGTCCCAAAAAATAAAACTGCCCCCGAAATTGCGATTGGAATAATGCCCTTCTTTCACATGGTGAACTCTATGGTGCTGTGGCGTTAGCATAAATTTCTCCAACCAACCCAAACGCGGGATCAGCGCACTGTGGTTAAAGAATTGAATAGTATAGTGCAATATTGAAACGGTGATAAACACCTCTAAGGGAATCCCCATTAGTGCCAGTAGCATAAAGAATGGGATTGATGTCAGTGATGAATACCACGAATTACGCACTCCTAATGATAGGTTATAGTGCTCCCCTTGGTGATGAACCACATGAACGGCCCATAGAACACGGTAGGTATGGTGCAAGCGGTGTAGCCAGTAAAAACCAAAGTCCCAAGCAAAAATCGCAAACACCCACACCAGTGCGGTTGGCCAGTTTTCAACGAGGTTGAATGAGTAGTGGGTCACGACAAAGCCGTAACAAAAAATTTCTAACCCTCTAAATAACCACAACATAATATGGCCAGAGTTCAGGTTGAACACCAATTCTTGCCAGCTAACGGTTCCTTTTTGCGTTTTGGCGATCACTAAACCTTCTGCGACCACGACCGCTAACATGAAAACAATCGGAAAGGTTAATTCATTCATCAGTGTTTCTCTTTAAGACAAATTTCGCTGTGTGAACAATCAGTAATGCACCACAAGCGGTGAGTGCACCAGTAACCACATCAATAACTAAATGGCGCTTTAGCACCAATACCGAGGTACAAATAGCAATCGCCCAAATAACGGCTAAAACCGTGCGAAATTTTTGTTGTGTTGACCATAATGCATTGAGCACGATGAGAGTCAATGAGACATGTAGAGAAGGTAATAAATTTTGTGGGCTATCAATATTAATCAAAGCAGACAAAGCCTGCCCAGATAAGGCCAATAAATCGTAGTCGTGGTACAGCATAGTCGTGGGGTACCACAAATAGACTGCCCCAGAAACCAGCGCACAGAGCTGCATGGCATACATGAGTGAGTAAGCTTTTTTTAGAGGGCTGAGAAAATACCCAAGTGGGATAAACAGAAAAAAGGAGAGATAAAGCCAGATGGCATCGGGTGAAAATGGGACGGCATTATCCAGCTCACTGGGTGATAAAACATGAGCTTGCCCAGTCACTTGCCCGGTATATTGATAAACAATGCCAACGGTTCCCCAACCGAGTAGGCAATAGATAAAGCGAGTGAATAATTCTCTGCTATTCATTTCGCTTCCTTACGGGTTATACGTCGCTTTTTAACGGAGAGTGTTTGTGTAATAGTGGCAGTGGATAATTGCCAATCTAATTGAGAAATATCAACATGTTGGTTTGTAAAATAGCGTGTTAGCTGTTGCTGGCAGAGAGATAGCTCTGTAGGAGAACATTCAGCCTGTAAATATAATGCGTTGCCTTGCTGGGTTAAGCGAAAGTCAGCAGTAACAGGCAAGTGATTCACAATCACCCGCGCGCAGGGATCTGCAAAAATAGTCACCATTTTGCCGTTATAGCCCGGAAGTTGAAGCAAATCATCACAGCGACCCTCAATACGTTCAATCGCCATTTCAGGAGAGCCACAAGGGCAAGGTGTATTTTTCACCACTAAAACATCATCGAGTTGATAACGTACGATAGGCTGTGTTTTGCGCGTAAAGTCCGTGATAATGGGTGAAAAGCGGTCATTATCAAGCCAATTAGGTTCAATATGCACAAAAGCTTCATTTAAATGCATAGTACCATGAGAACAACTACAGCCTAAAAACCCTTCTGTTGCTTGATAAACTTCCCCTACATGGGGAAAGCAACGCTGTAATTTTTGTTTGTCATGAGGTTCTAGTACTTCAGCGACGGAAATCACTTTTTGTACATTTAATTGAATTTTCTGCTGGCTGATGGCGTCAGCAATCGTACATAACACTTGGGCTGGCGCAACGATAATCGAAGGCTGATATTGTTCAAGAGCGCTGAGTTGCAGGTCAAAATCCGAGAAAAGGTCATAAAACCGCAGTGAAATCCAACGGTTATTGACACTTTCATACAGGTTATTATTGGCGCGTAAAAACAGAGCAACACGCTCACCATTAAACAGGCCTTGGGGTAACATTTTAGCTAACATACTGCCAGACCAGACATTTTGTTCTTCTGGGCTGACAACGAAAAGGCCTCGACGGCCCGAAGTTCCAGAGGATAACCCGACACTGTAGCGCCCCACTTTAGGGGCAAAATCCCGAGATTGCTCACTTTTTTGCGCACATTCTAGAAGTGTTTGGCTTAACAGCCCGGCGGTATTCATCTCATCAAAATTATCCATCATGATTTGTTTATTCATTATGGGGAAATTAGATAATGTCTGATTGATATACCGCTGAAAATAGGGGCTTTTCGCTAATACTTTGCGTTTAAAATGCGCTAAACGTTTTTGTTGATAAGCTTCCAGTTCGCCACGGTTACGAAACGTTAAATGACGAGCTCGCCAGTAATGCCAAAGCATCGAAAGGATCACAATAAATCCCCTTCGTGGCACAGTTGGATAACCACATTGCGCTTATCAATTTCATGTAATTTATTTAGTGTTTCATAATAAGCCTGCTTATCATCCATAATGATATTGGCAATTGCCATAGGGCCACGCAATTCTCGGTAATTTGTGGGAGACCATGCTGCGTCACCTGCGAGCAATATCCAGCCTGAGTTAGTTAGTACACACAAACCAATATGCCCAGCGGCATGCCCAGGGAGCGGGACAATGAGTAAGGTTTTCTGCTGATTAACTGCATAGCCTTCGCCTAAAATTTGCAATTCATTTGGTAGCGCCACCTTGGGGAAACCTTCATAAAATACAGTGCGTTGTTCGAAGTCATCTGGTAATAGTCCACTGACAAAGGCATTTTTCAATGCAGCAAACCCAGTCAAAGGGCGTGTTTTAGCCCAGCCATCCCCCGAACAAATAATGGGGATGCTAGGGAAGTCACGTAGCCCAGCGATATGGTCACCATGGAAATGAGATAAAATCACACCATTGATATCATTAGGTTTTAGGCCATCATTAGCCAATTGATTGACAAGGGCATCTTTGCTTTCGAAATACACTGGAGTGACTGCTCGATATAGCCGCATAATGCCATGGCGCGTATGATCATAAAAATGAGTGGCATACCCGGTATCAAACAACCAACATTGGTGTTCATCCTCTATCAGCCATGCCCTTGCTGGAAATTTACAAGATTTAAAACTGGCGCCTTTTAACGCGACACAGCCCGGATGTGTGCAATAACCCACTTCATATTGATGAATAGTTAGCATGGGTTCTCCTGTTTTTTCAGCCATTTTGCGGTCAAATGAACACCTTGTTGCATACTATATAAAGGATAGTAGCCCAGCTCTTGCTGTGCCTTTTGGTTATCTAATGTCATGGTGAAATAGGCTGCACCGAGGCTATAGCGTGTGAGTAATGGCTCTTTTCCCGTTAAACGGCCAATGACTTCTAATAGACTGGCAATAGCATACAGCAAAGGGTAAGGGGCTGAACGAATTTCGCACTCTAAATTAAGTTCATTAAACAATTGATTTAATGTCTTTTTTAGTGCTTGTGGCTGTTGGTTGGTAATATTGTAAATGGCTCCGTTAGGGAGTGTTTCTTTGAACGTCGCCAGCTGCATGCTGTGAACCACATTTCCCACATAGGTGAGGTCAAAATGGTTATTTCCCCCATTAGGTAACACCAGTTTTCCCTTGCGTGATTTTATTTGGGTGAGCAAACGCGGTAGCAAAACACGATCATGAGGACCAAATAAGCCACGAGGGCGCAAAATAGTATAACGAGTTGCCGGAAATTGACTAACGCATTGCTCGATCATGGTTTCGGCTAAATACTTTGTTCTGGCATATTGGTTAGCGAAATGTTTATTAACCGTGGACTCGTGAATATTTTGCTGGTGGGTGAAATTAAAATAAATGGCAGGGGTGGAAATATGGATAAAGCGTGAGATTTTTGCTTCCCCTGCTGCGATAGCCAATATTTGAGTGGCGTGAACATTTGTTTTTTCAAAATCTTGGCGTTTTCCCCAAGGCGAAGAAAGGGCGGCGCAATGCCAAATAGCATCACAACCCGCCATGAGCATTTTCGCTTCTTCAACGGTGAGTTCAGCTAATTCAACAGCAATAAATGTTGCACCTAATTGACTTAGTTGTTCTCCTGCTTGTTGGTTTCGCCCACAAGCGACCACATCAATGCCTCTTTCAAGTAAGTACTCACTAGCATTGCGTCCCAGGCCACTTGTTGCGCCTGTTACCAATATTTTCATGGCACTAATACCATGGCGCACAGCGCTAACCCAGCAGCAGTACCGATTAACATGGCACTGGGTTTTTCATAGAAACGTTCTGTAATAATGGCTTCATGTAATGCAGAAGGGATGGAGGCCGCAACCTGATTCCCTCGATGTTTATAGATATCGACTAATTGTTCCGTTGTTACCCCGACACGTTGGCGCATATGCTCTAAAGAAAGGTGACTCGCTTGGTGTGGGATCACGGTACCAATTTGCTTGAGCTGTAAACCCGATTCATTGAAAACCTGTTGCATAAAACCTTCAATCAAAGAAGACGCGAGGCGAAACAATTTTTTCCCTTGCATGTGGAACAGAAAGTCATCATCGGTCATACCCGAGCGCGGATTGCATCTTGTACCACCTGCGCGAATTTCACAAAAATCAATGCCTGCAGTATGTGTGGTGTGGGTATAAGAAATAATTCCGCTATTTCCATCTCCTTTTTCCACGACAACACAAGCAGCACCGTCCCCAAAAATCAGTGATGACTCTTTATCCCGCCAGTCAATACCGCGCGAGGCGATATCCGCAGAAACAATCACAATGCGTTGATAAGCGCTGGTGGCTAATAGCCCCGCTGCAATCTGTAACGCAGTGATAAAGCTGATACAACTTGAATTGATATCAAAGCAGGCAATTCCTTGGTTTAAATTCGATTGCTCAAGGATATGCGCTGCTGAACACGGTAGCGCTTGCACTGGGATAGCAGAGGCATTAATCAACATATCAATACTGTTTGGTGGGATATGGTTCGCCTGCAATGCATTTTGAATCGCCTGGGCGGCTAAAAGGGCTTGTGAATCAGTATGACTTGCATGGAAGCGATATTCGATGCCTGAATGCTTTTCGACAAACCCTTTTGGTTTATTTAACTTTTCATCCAGCATGGACGAGAGAATTTTATGCTCAGGAAGTGCCACACCAGAAGCGATAATTTTAAGGGGAGTTATTGACTGGTTACCAGACATATCAATATGTGCCTATCTTACGATGATAATGATAATAAATATCAGAGTTCAAATGTTTAATATATAGGAATTACGGAGTTATTCTGATTCACTCTCTCTTGAGAATGCTCCATAAACTTCATCAATTAATTCATGGATGGTGTTTTGCCATAATTTAGGTAATGAAGCCTGCCATACCACATCAATCCGCCATTGGGCATGTTCACAATGTTGAATCGGAATAAAACGTATGTCTTTTGAGCTGATATTTTTTGCACTATAGGGTAAGAGGCTCACACCAACCTCAGCGGCGACGAGTGCAATTAATGTTTGAATATCATTTGCTTCCTGAGAAGGCGTAATTAATAAGCTTTCATATTTTAGGTAGCGCTGAATTTGTTGATGAAGCTTTGAGCCACGTTCTGCGCGTAACAATAATAAAGGAAAATGAGTTAGATATTCCTTAACTGATAATCGAGACGCCGATTTTTGTGCGACGGCTAAAGCAAGTACTTCAAATTTTAATGCTTTGCTCACTAAGCTATCTGTGTTTTTAAATGCAAATTGGCGAGTAAAAGCAATATGCAATTCATGAGTTTGTAGCTGTTTCTCCATTTCGTGAGAAGGCATGTCATCCAGCTGAATTGGAATATCAGGGAGTTTTTCACGCAGCCGTGCAACAAATAAGGACGCTTCGTGAAATGTTGATATGCCAAATCCGACAGTTAGTTTTACAGGAGGTTGTTCTCGAAGTATTGCGGATTGACGTAAAAGCTCAGTAGTGTGAGCAAGCACTTGCTGTGCATAGGGAAATAGTATTTTACCGTGTGGAGTCAATACAGCGCCATGACGTCCACGCTCAAACAG
The DNA here is from genome assembly GCF_028482485.1 of Providencia sp. PROV116. Classification (NCBI taxonomy): domain Bacteria; kingdom Pseudomonadati; phylum Pseudomonadota; class Gammaproteobacteria; order Enterobacterales; family Morganellaceae; genus Providencia; species Providencia sp. PROV116. The sequence continues at coordinate 57,987 of NZ_JAMPQO010000018.1, forward strand.
AGTCATCTCTAGTTGTTTTTCAAGTAATTGAATTTGTTTCGTTAAGGCTGGCTGGCTAATATATAAACGTGATGAAGCTTCGCGATAATTTTTTGTTTCTGCAAGAACGATAAATGCGCGGAGTAGTCGAGTATCCATGATGGTTAGCCAGTTCCTAATAGTAGAAGACGCCATAGTATTTGTATTATGAATGCTATGGCGTGTCATTGACTTTAGCTATTATGGCTTTTCTTTATGATAAGGGGAATTCTGTTCCGCAAAGCGAACACTACGAATATCGGTTTCATAACCCAGAGTTTCAGTCATAATGCGGTATAATTCAGGTCTTCTACCTGTAAGCCAACGCCGCCCATTCGAGGTAGGAAGCAAACTAAGGTCAAGATCTGCAATGACCACATCATCCTCAACCAATAAACTCTCTTTGACAATTCGGCCATAGGGGTCTATCACCATTGCATTACCTGTGCGAATTTCATCATCATCTAGGCCAACGCCATTACTAAACAGATAAAAAACGCCATTATCGTGAGCTCTTGAAGGTAACCAGCGCATTAGCCATCCTCGCCCATTTTCACCTTGGCATGACTCCAATAGTGCTTGGGGGTTCTGTTTTCTATTTTCCCAGAGACTAAGGTTGAGTGGTTTCATTCCATAAGGGCTACTCGAATGAGTTCCACCGGTTTGGTGGGGAGCAAGAATAATATCTGCGCCAAGTAGTGCGTTTATGCGTGGGTTTTCAATTAAGTTATTATCCCAACAAATTAAAATACCAACTTTTACCCCCCATGGTGTATCGAATACCGTGTAACTATCTCCACTATGAATGGCAGGATGTTCAAACGCATGCAATTTACGGTGAGCATGGTATTGTCCATTTGGCATGCAAGCGACCCAAGTATTGTAGCATTTGCCATCTAACCCTTTTTCAATCAATCCAACACCAATAATCATGTCTAATTCAATCGCACGTTGGCGGATCAATGCTAATGAAGGGCTATCGTGTAAGGTTTCACTCAATGCATAAACGGCGTCATCTGGTAGCTTCGGCACGTGCCAATAACCGGTGATACACATTTCGGGTAACACCAGTATTTTCACTTTTTGTTGTGCAGCTTGAGTAATAAAGTCATGGATACGTTCTAAATTATAGGTTTTGTCGCTAGGACGGTGTTGGAACTGTACAGTTGCAACACGAAGCTGTGATTGTGTTGGCATCATTTTGATCTCCTTGGTTTAAGGAGATCAAACCATGTTGTTCAAACAAAAAATAATGAGTTATTTTCTTATTCAATAACGGTTAGTTATTGAATAAAGCTTTAAGAACACTTAAAAATAGTTTTTTTATACGCAAATTAACGTAAAAAGATAGATTTGCATTATATTATACGAAATAAAACCTCACATTAAGCGTGATACTCTTATATTATCTATCTTTATTTAAAGGGCATCTGTGTCAATTATTCTTCAATAAATACTCTTATTTAGTGAATTAGGTATGCAAGTAGTCCTTATTCTCCGAATTAAAAGCATAAATTTAACCTAAGCTATATGAGCAAAATACAATATTCACATGCCTCCTTCTTGTCGTTTTGACTATTTTCTTGGGAAAAGGCGAGGTAAAACACTTGTTTTACTCGTTTTATTATGCCTGAAGCTATAATTATTATGTTTTATTTTTGTTATATTTCATTTTTATCCTATAAGTCTGCAATATACTTTTGTGATTTGTTACAATTGGAAATAAATGTAACACATTGTTATTTAAGGGGTATTTTTGTTGTGGTCTGTTGGTTTTTACTCAATATGAGGGTTATTGAAGGTTATCAATATTGATATTACTCTTATTACGGATAATTTGTTTTACTTGTGAGTAGATCGTGGCCATTAAAAAAAAATCACCATTTTTTATATTCTAAACTCTTATTGCGAGTAAGCAAAAACCTCTGTTAATTTAATTAAAATAAATAATAAAAATAAAAAAACCATTGGCAGTTGTTTTTTTGAAGCAAACATTAAAAATGTAAAAAATAAATTAATATATAAAAAATAAGTATATAAAAATACTTATTAATCAATGAATACCATATTAAATTAACGATAAATGCCTCGGTTATATTATTGATTAAAGTTCATCCATATTTTCTGTTATTACCATTGTTGATGGTAATAAATTATTTTTCTTTAAAATCAATTTGTTATGCTGGATTAAATCATTTTTACTAATATAGTAACTAATATGAATAATGTGTTTTTTATCTTATAAGATAATTAAAACTAAAATAATGAAATATTGATAGGTTTCAATGGCTTTAATTTATTCTATTGATCGTTACAAACAGTTTTACTTTTATATGTTGAAAACTATAATTAACTCAAATTTCGTGTTTTAATTAGTTTGTTCTACTTTGATTTGGTTGTATAAGCAGTACAGTTTATTATGTTAAAGGTTTTGATTTGTAATATAATTTAGCCATTTAATATTTTAGGTTATTTTGGGCTATTGTTGATGATAAATGTAAATCGGATAGTAGGTAGAGAGATTAGAAAAAGAAGAAAGCACTTAGGGCTTTCTGGTATTGAATTAGCGAATCTTGTTGGTGTAAGTCAGCAACAAATTTCACGCTATGAAAGAGGTGAGTGCAATATCAATATTGAAAATTTGCACGTGCTTGCTAATGCGTTAGAAACTGAAATGATTTGTTTTTTTATCGATGATGTTTTTATCAATAAAGAAAATAATTAATTTAAAATATTAAGAATAATCTAATTATAAATCGAAATTAATAAGATAATTATAAATAATATGTTTTAAAATTAATAAAACATCTAATCTAATAAAGATATAGCGTTTTTATTTTTCTTAATAAAAACCTAATCTTTATGTTTTTTATCATTAAATTCTCAGCAAATAGATATCAACTTAATAATTTATTGATTATTAGGTGATTGGTACGTATGTCGTCTTTTTATAGGAAAATATAAATGAAATTAACTAAAATTGCATTAGCTACAATTATCGCTTCTTCATTCGGTATTGCAAACGCAGCACCTGTAGATCAAGGAAGTGGTATCATCAATTTTACTGGTAAAGTTATTAATGCACCTTGCTCAATCCCAGGTGACGGTACAATTAACGTTGACCTTGGCCAAGTTGCAAATAAAGTATTAGAAACTGGTAACAAATATAGCCAAAGCGTTCAATACAATATCCAGTTAGAAAACTGTGATTTAGGTGAAGTTAAAGATTCTAGCGATGTAGTTGTCTTCCCTGCAGTTAGCAAAGTTAAAGTAACTTTCACGGGTACTCCAGATACTACAGCTAAAGAATTACTGGCAAACACTGGTACTTCTAAAGGTGTTGGTGTTCGTTTAATCAACGCTGATGGTGCAACAATGAAAGTTGGTGACACCAGTGTTGAGCTGCCATTAGCGGATGGTCCAAATAAATTAGCATTCAGTGCACGTGTTGAAGCAAATGGTAGTAAAGTTGAAACTGGTAGCATCATTTCTCAAGCAACTTATGCTTTAAACTACCTGTAATTTTTTATTTAAAATAACAGGCATATATTTGCCTGTTATTTTCCTTTCTTAGCTTTTATTTTTTGACAGGGAACATCATGTCTCTATTGCCTCAGTTTAAAATAAATAAAATATTATTTTCGATTGCGTTGGCATTTTCCGTTTCGGGAATATCAAATGCAGTGGAATTTAATATGAATATTATTGATGCTAAGGACAGAGATAATATTGATTTGAGTCAATTTTCAAACCCTGACTTTATTCCTGCCGGCGAATATCTAACGGATATTACATTAAATGGTAGAAAACTATCAGGGCAGTATTTAATTAAGTTCATTGAAGAGAGTAAAGATACTTCAACACTCTGTGTTACACCAGAGATGGTAAATATTTTTGCATTAAAAAAGAAGATAAAGGAAGAGCTTCTGCAAAATAATAATGGCCAGTGTGTTGAACTATCTAAAAATTTAGATATTAGTTATCGCTTTGATAAAGCGAATCAAAATATCTTATTTTCTATTCCTCAAGCTTGGCTTGAATACGATGATCCGTATTGGGTTCCACCTTCCCAATGGGAAAATGGGATTATGGGAGCATTTCTCGACTATAACCTGTTTGCTAATTATTCTGCGCCTAAAAATAACAGTGAAACATTCAGTGGTAGTAGTAACGGTACCGCTGGCGTTAACTTAGGTGCTTGGCGTTTCCGTGCGGACTATCAATATCAATATAATCGTTCTCAAGGTAAAACGAATGAACGGTTTGATTGGACTCAGTTATATGCCTTTCGTGCTTTGCCTCAAATGGGGGCAAAGGTTTTACTTGGTGAGTCTTATTTGAAGACTGATTTATTTGATAGTTTTCGCTTTATAGGGGCGTCTATTTTTAGTGATAATCGGATGCTTCCGCCTTCACTGCGTGGTTATGCACCTCAGGTTACGGGTATCGCTAAAACAAATGCGATGGTGATTATTTCACAGAATGGGCGTGTGATTAAGCAAGTTAAAGTCGCTCCCGGGCCATTTAATGTTCAAGATATTACCGAAGCAGTACAAGGTACTTTAGATGTAACTATTGAGGAAGAAGACGGTTCAAAAACCACTTATCAAGTAACAGCAGCATCGTTGCCGTTTTTAACCCGTCAGGGGCAGCTGCTTTATAAATTTACCATGGGGCAATCTGACCCATTTGGCCGCTCACAGAAAATTGACCCTAAATTTATTGTCGGGGAAGTCTCCTATGGTTTATTTGGTAACACATCAATTTTCGGCGGGTTAATTGCCACGGTCGATAATAACAATTATCAAGCGATGAACTTGGGAATAGGGCAAAACATGAATATGTTTGGTGCTATTTCCCTTGATATTACTCGTACCCATGCAAATTTAGATAATTTTGGCTCTTATTCAGGTAACAGCTACCGTTTAAATTATTCTAAACGTTTTGAATCTACCAATTCGCAGGTGACATTTGCAGGCTATAAGTTTTCTGAAAAAGAATTCTTAACAATGCCTCAATACATTGATGCAGCTAATGGTGTGCTTGATTTTAGGCGTGACAAAAACGTCTATACCGCGTCTTTTAATCAATACATTAGCCCATTGGATTTAACGGTTTATTTTAATGCCTCTCATCGTCAATTTTGGAATAGCGAATCGACAACAAACTTTGGGATGAGCTTTAGTAAGTTATTCAGTATTGGGCAAATTAAAAATATTTCCGGCACATTATCTCTTAATAAAATTAAATATGAAGAGACGGATGATAACCAAATTTATCTGTCTTTCTCCGTGCCACTCGAAAACGGGGCTTCAGTGAGTTATGACGCACAATATGCAGATAGTGACCATAGCTTTGGCCAGTCAGTGGGTTATTACAGTGCAAATGAGAATAACAACTACTGGAGTATGCGTGTGGGCGGTGACCAGCACAAACTTGGGCGTGCAGAGCCAAATATCAGTGGTAGTTATCAATATTCATCGCCTTATGGCGTGTTAAATGTTAATGCGACAGAAAATGTGAATTCATATCGCGCTGTCGGCGGTAGTTGGTATGGCTCCATGACTGCAACAAAATACGGTGCGGCCATGCACCGTAACGGGACTAACAACGAACCTCGGGTAATGATTGATAGTGATAATGTCGCAGGAATTTCTATTGATAATGGAGAATCTGTCACGAACCGATTTGGTATTGGTGTTGCGACAAGTTTAAATAGTTTTTCTAATTCAGATGTTTACATTGATATGAATACATTACCTGATGATGTGGATGTCAATGACAACATTATTGGTAAAACATTGACTGAGGGCTCAATTGGTTATCAGAGAATAAAAGCGAACCAAGGAAAACGTATTCTAGCAATTATCCGTTTGAATAATGGAAATTATCCACCGCTTGGTACCAGTGTGATTGAAGTAGGCACAGGAAGAGAAGTCGGAATTATTGCTGATAGTGGCGTTGCTTATTTAACGGGTGTGGTTCCAGAAGAAAGCTACATAGTGAAATGGGCCGCTGGCGCAAACCAATGTAGTTTGAATTTACCTAATATTGCCGAAAAAAATCAGGGTAAAGTCCTGATCCCTTGCCAATAAAGGAATGATGTATGAGTAAAAAGTATGTAGTAGCTTTAGGATTTTCATTAGTTTTTGTCGGCATGCAAGTTGCGTCTGCTGCGATTAATATCGACCGTACACGGATTATTTTTCCAGGCAAAGATAAATCAATGAGTTTGGTTATTAACAACCAAAGTAAAACAATGCCCTACTTAGCTCAATCTTGGATGGAAGACGAAAAAGGGAATAAGATTTCTGAACCTTTTACCGTTTTACCTCCAATGCAACGTGTCGAACCGAATGCTAAAAACCAGATAAAAATTATTAAAACGGAGGGAATTGACGCTCTTCCACAAGATAGAGAATCGCTGTTCTATTTAAATGTGCGCGAAATTCCCCCTGTTGCAGATAAGGAAAATGTTGTCCAGATTGCGATTCAAAGTCGTCTAAAAATGTTTTATCGTCCACCTCAAATCGAAAATAATAGCGACAAAGTATGGGCTAAAGAGCTGAAATATACACATACAGGTGGGCAATTATTAATTGAAAATCCAACTAAATATTACGTGACTCTTGGTTACCTGAGTAATACCAACCAGAAAAACTTTCCTGGTTTTGAAAGTGTCATGATAGCCCCGTTTTCTAAAGAAAGTGTCCCCGTGCCATCAAGCAGTTTTAATCAGTTATATACCGGGTATATGGATGATTACGGTGGTATGAAAATGTTGACTTACCAATGCGCTGCATCAACCTGCCAGTTGTCAAAAGAGAGCCAATAGGATTTTAGATATGAGAAATTGCTACTTTTCAATATGTCTTTTTATGCTATCGCTATGCACCAGCCAAGCTTATGCAGATAGTAGCATGATGAGAGGTGATCTTAATTTTACGGGAAATGTGGTGGCATTGCCTTGTAAGATTTCATTTTACTCGATAGATCAAAATATTGAATTAGGGCCAATATCTCTGAATTACTTTAATGAAATTGGGGACAGAAGCCCTAAGCATGAAATCAAATTGAAATTTGATGACTGCATTTTCCCAAAACGTGATCGCGATGATAGAGATCCGGTTGTCCGGATCATGTTTATTTCAGAGCCAACTGAAAGTACAGACCGCAATTTATTTGGTGGTAAAACCATTCTAAATGGCTATGGCATTCGTTTAATGGACAAAGATGGCAATATTGTTCCTAATGGAGAATACCGCAGTTATCCCATCTATTTTGATGATAACCAGCAAATTACGATTTATTCCATGCTAGAGAGTTATCTGCCAAGAAATGAATTAACAGTGGGTAATATTAAAACGCAAATTACCTTAAATATTACTTACATATAAGGTGTATAAATCATGATACACACGTTTATTCAAAAATATGGTTTTTATATTTTATTTCTGTTCGTTTTTATTAGCCCAAAAACATTTGCTTTAGATTGTGTTGAAGCTGGGACTGGAGTCGTCATTAAACCTGCGGTACCGGTTGGGCAATTAGCGATTCCTTCAGATACACCTGCGGGAACGGTTATTTGGCAATCTGACCCATTAACAGTCACTGTTTATTGCGATAACGTACTCGGTAATATGGTTGACGTTGTTCATATGTATTTTAACCCGACATCACAAAAATTAGGGACAGGATTACTACTTGGAGCTAACTACCAAGGTGAACAACTTGAGCGTGATAAACAAAAAGTCAGCTTGGGAACACCGCCAATTAGTGGCAAGCAAAGCGTTACTGTGACTGTCACATTTAATTTATATATTAAGGTAACAGGTACGGTCCCGCCGTCTGGGAATTATGAAGGTGATAACCAATTTACGGTTTTCCAATTTGATGGGAGCGGGGGGATCAATACGACACCGGGAGCGAAAAACTTACGCTATTCGATATCTGGGTTACGAGGGATTCGTTTCTTAAAATGTGGTGCGGATATTAAAGTTTTCCCAGAATCACAGCAAATTGATTTTGGCCAGTTAATGATCACAGAATTGAATCAAGGGAAAGAATTTAAAAAAGATTTTCAAGTTCAAGCAGTGAAAAGAGGTTGTCTTGATAACTTCTCGATGAATATCAATTTTGAAACAACCGATCCATTAAATGGCGAATATGCGATTGATTTGAAAAATGGAACCAATTTGACAATTATGGATGATAAAAGTAATCAGATAAAATTCAATTACTTCCAATTTTTCGGCAGTTTACCGCAAGGAAGCACATCAGTAACGCGTGATTATAGTGCAACCATTAAAAAGGCAGGAACGGTGAAAACGGGAGGATTTAACGCCTCAACCATTGTTCGAATTAACTATTATTGATGTTAGTTATGCATTGATGTGAGTGATAATAAAAGAGCGGGTTTTTGGCCTGCTCTTTTACTATGTAACTGTATGACTATGTAACATAATCATACAGGCTAACGAAAGTTAGCGCATTCCATTGCGCTAGAGTGGCAAATATTACTTAACGCATTTACTGCAAGTCTCATTTTGGACTTGTTCAAAGAAGTTATTGCCCTTGTCATCAACGAGAATGAATGCTGGCAGCCCTTCAACTTCCATTTTCCAAATTGCTTCCATGCCTAATTCTGGGTACTCAAGGCAATTTAAGCTTTTCACATATTCTTGCGCCAGTATTGCTGCTGAACCACCAATACTACCTAAGTAGAAACCGCCGTGTTTCTTACATGCATCGGTTACCGCTTGAGTTCGGTTGCCTTTCGCCAACATTATCATGCTACCACCGTGGGATTGGAACAGGTCAACGTAGGGGTCCATTCGGTTACCCGTTGTTGGGCCTAAAGAACCAGAAACCATATCTTCCGGTTTTTTGGCTGGCCCTGCGTAATAGACCATGTGGTCTTTAAAGTATTGTGGTAATTCTTCGCCGTTATCTAAACGTTCTTTAAGCTTGGTATGCGCAATATCTCGAGCGATGATCAGTGGGCCACTGAGGGAAACACGGGTCGATACAGGGTGTTTACTTAGCTCAGCCAAAATATCTTTCATTGGACGGTTGAGGTCGATATGCACCACTTTTCCTTCAGCTTGGTGACGCATAGATTCAGGAATGTATTGGGCTGGGTTATGCTCCATTTTTTCAAGCCATAAACCGCTTTTGGTGATTTTAGCCTTAATATTTCGGTCAGCCGAGCACGAAATGGCTAAACCGATTGGGCAAGAGGCGCCATGACGAGGTAAACGAATAACACGCACATCGTGAGCAAAATATTTACCACCAAATTGGGCGCCAAAGCCAAGATGACGTGACGCTTCTAATAACTCATTTTCTAGCTCAATATCACGGAAAGCTCGGCCATATTCATTACCCGTGGTTGGCAGATTGTCGTAGTATTTCGCTGAGGCGAGTTTGGCTGTTTTCAGTGTTGTTTCCGCAGAGGTGCCACCGATAACGAAAGCAATATGATAAGGTGGACAAGCTGTTGTTCCTAAATTTCTCATTTTTTCAATTAAGAAATTTTTTAACTTAGCTGGTGTTAAGGTTGCTTTTGTTTCTTGATAAAGTGCTGATTTATTTGCAGAACCGCCGCCTTTATTGACAAACAGGAAGTGATACTCATCACCAGTGGTCGCAAAAATGTCAAACTGCGCTGGCAGGTTTGTACCTGTATTGACTTCATTAAACATATCTAGCGGTGCATTTTGCGAAAAACGCAGGTTTTCGTGTTGGAAGACGTTGTAAATCCCTCGTGACAGGTACTCTTCGTCATCACAGTCTGTCCAAACTTGTTGGCCTTTTTTCCCAACAACCGCAACGGTGCCGGTATCTTGGCAGTTTGGCAAAATACCTTTTGCAGAAATTTCAGCATTACGAAGTAATTGCAATGCCACATATTTGTCGTTTTCGCTGGCTTCTGGGTCTTGTAAGATAGCAGCGACTTGTTTTTGGTGCGCAGCCCTTAAAAAAAACTGGGATTCATAAATTGCATGTTCCGCAAGAAGAGTTAATGCTTCAGGTTCAATCTTTAAAATTTGCTTGCCTGCAAATTGTTCTACAGAAACATATTTATCAGAGACTTGGAAATACTCGGTTTTATCCTCAGATAATGGATAAGGTTCTTGGTAAAAAAACGCTTTATTGGCCATTTTGCTCACTCACATATTAATTTCAGTGGAATTTCCAAAAATAATCACCCGTAGGTTTATGCTTATTCTTTAATTGGTTTAACTCGAAAGATACAAAGTAAAATTTATAGGTGTAATAATGAAACAAAAATTACAAAATAAGTCACTAAAAGTTACAGTTTAGCTTGAAATTATATCAATTTGATTATTATATTCAAAGGGATGCAAAGGATAATATGATGTTGGTTAAATTTATTGAGATAAAAAACAAGGATTAATAAAAATTAGATTTAAATCACATAATAATATTATTAACTACGACTTTAATTATTTGTTATAGATGTTGCCAGTTATTAGCTTTTTTCATGTGTAATCACGATATATATCTAGCAGATATAATCATCATAAAAACTTGAATTAAAGCTTATATCATTCAATACATGAATTAAAAATTTAAAATTAATAAAAACTATTAATTCCATAATTATTATTATTTTTATTATGAATCATTTTAACTCTATGAATTTAATTGGATTTGACTTAAGTTTTACCTTCCGATTTTTCATGTAAATCTATAGATATAGACAGACTGATTCTATAGATCGCTATGTCGCTTATTTTTCTAAAAAATCTGTTTTATTTATTGATAATTCATAATGAAAGGCAAACGAAGTTGCGAAAATGGCTTTCAATTTGCAAAAACAGTGTTTATCATGCATGCCTTATGAAGTTTAAATGGCGCTACTGGTTTTGGGCTTTGCTGGGGAAAATTAGTTACTCATGTTACTTAAGTCGACAGAGTAAACCTCCGACAAGCTTATACAGTCTTTAACGGTGGCGGTTCTATCTGCATTATTCCTAGGGATAGAGTGTATAATAAATGACTGAGACAACCTCTCTGACACCACTCATTGAATTAAAATCTTTAAGTAAAGGTTTTGATGGCAAACAAATTATTTCTGAGCTTGACTTAACCATTCAGAACGGTGAGTTTTTGACCATTCTGGGGCCTTCTGGTTGCGGTAAAACGACGGTTTTACGTCTTATTGCTGGGCTGGAAGATGTCGATGATGGTCAAATTATTCTTGATGGTCAAGATATTACGGATATTCCAGCGGAAAACCGCTTTGTAAATACCGTATTCCAAAGCTACGCTTTATTTCCTCATATGACAGTCTTCGACAACGTGGCATTTGGCCTACGCATGCAAAAAACGCCTGCGGCTGAAATCCAAAAACGTGTCGATCAAGCCTTACGTATGGTGCAGCTAGAAGATTTTGCTGAGCGTAGACCCAACCAACTGTCTGGTGGTCAACAACAGCGTGTGGCGATAGCCCGTGCGGTAGTGAATCGCCCGAAAGTCCTATTACTGGATGAATCATTGTCTGCGCTTGATTACAAACTGCGCAAACAAATGCAAAATGAGCTAAAAGCGCTTCAACGAAAACTGGGGATCACGTTTATTTTTGTGACTCACGATCAAGAAGAAGCCTTAGCCATGTCTGATCGAATCATTGTGATGCGTGAAGGGAAAATTGAGCAAGACGGAACACCTCGTGAAATCTATGAGGAACCAAAAAACCTGTTTGTTGCTCAATTTATTGGTGAAATTAATATTTTTGATGCGAAAGTATTGTATCGCATTGATGATAAACGTATTCGTGCCAATGTTGAAGGCCACGAATGCGATATTTTTACCGAGCTCTCTGTCAAAGAAGGGCAGCACGTTAGTGTGTTATTACGTCCTGAAGACTTACGTGTTGAAGAGGTGAATGATGCAGATAACTATCCGGGGCTGATTGGCTACGTTCGTGAGCGTAACTATAAAGGCATGACGTTAGATTCAGTGGTTGAAATGGAAGATGGCAAAATTGTCATGGTAAGCGAATTCTTCAATGAAGATGACCCCGATGTCGACCACTCCCTTAACCAAAAAGTTGCTGTAACTTGGGTTGAAAGTTGGGAGGTAGTTCTGGATGATCATTCGTAAGCATAAAATTTTGCAGAACGTTATTATCACCGGGGTGGTCGCCTGGCTGCTGCTGTTCGTCTTTTTGCCTAATATTATGATTATTGGCACTAGCTTTTTGACGCGTAGCGACACCAACTTAGTTGACTTAGTTTTTACATGGGATAACTATATTCGCTTGTCTGACCCGATGTATGCAGAGGTCATGTTGCACTCGCTCAATATGGCGGTGATAGCAACCTTTTTTTGTTTAGTTATCGGCTATCCATTTGCCTTTATATTGGCAAGGTTACCGAAACGGATACAACCTTTGATGCTGTTTTTGTTAATTGTGCCATTTTGGACCAATTCATTGATTCGTATCTACGGGTTAAAAGTTTTTCTCAGTACCAAAGGGTACTTAAATGACTTTTTACTGTGGGTTGGTATTATCGATAAACCGTTGAAAATTATGTATACACCTGAGGCCGTAATATTAGGCCTTATCTATATATTGTTGCCGTTTATGGTGATGCCACTGTATTCAAGTATTGAAAAGTTGGATAAGTCATATATAGAAGCTGCAAAGGATCTCGGAGCGAATAAATTTCAACGGTTCGTGAAAATCATCATTCCTTTAACGATGCCAGGAATTATTGCAGGTTGCTTGCTGGTTTTATTACCTGCAATGGGGCTGTTCTATGTGGCGGATTTAATGGGTGGTGCGAAAAATCTACTGATTGGTAACGTGATTAAGAGCCAGTTCTTAAATATTCGAGATTGGCCATTCGGGGCAGCAACAAGCATTTTCCTCACGGCGATGATGGGATTATTGCTGTATGTGTATTACCGAGCAGCTAAGCTTCTGAATAAAAAGGCATATGAAGAATGATCGGACGTACTCTGCGTGGTGGCTTTATGGCCATCATCTACGCTTATCTTTATATTCCAATCATCATTTTGATTGTTAATTCTTTTAATGAATCGCGTTTTGGTATTCAGTGGCAAGGGTTTTCGACCAAATGGTATGAGCTACTAAGTAATAACGATAGCTTATTAGAAGCCGCAGGGCATTCATTAACCATGGCAGTTTTATCGGCGACCTTCGCAACAGCCATTGGTACACTAACGGCTGTCGCATTATTTCGTTATCGTTTTAGAGGGAAACCATTCGTCGGTGGTATGTTATTTGTGGTAATGATGTCCCCTGATATCGTTATGGCGATTTCATTATTGGTTCTATTTATGATCCTTGGGGTCTCGTTAGGTTTTTGGTCATTGCTTTTTTCCCATATTACATTCTGTTTACCCTTTGTGGTGGTGACGGTGTATGCAAGGTTAAAGGATTTTGATGTAAAAATGCTAGAAGCGGCACGTGACCTTGGTGCGGGTGAGTTTACTATTTTAAGAAAAATCATTTTGCCATTAGCGCTACCCGCGGTTGTGGCAGGATGGTTACTGAGCTTTACATTGTCGATGGACGATGTGGTGGTTTCGTCATTTGTCACGGGGCCAAGCTATGAAATTTTGCCACTGAAAATATATTCAATGGTAAAAGTTGGGGTTTCCCCAGAAGTAAATGCTTTGGCGACAGTGTTGTTGATTATGTCCTTGCTACTTGTTTGTTTAAGTCAATGGGTGATGCGGGATAAATACTCGAAAAAAGCGAGATCATAAACGATTGGTAGCGCTGGTTTTTCTATAACAGCGCCTTTTTGATGCCATGCGGCGAGAGGGTGGGCTTCATTTAGCCTATAAGATATATGCCCTAAATAACTCAAGTGGTTACTTGATGTATATAGGGATAAAAAACACTTTGTTGAGGGAAACTCAGTAATGAAAAAATGGTCCTACCTACTGGCAGCAGGGTTAATGGCTGCAAGTATTGGCACGGCAACTGCCGCTGACGATAACAAAGATGTACTGTATTTCTATAACTGGACAGAATATGTTCCCCCCGGTTTATTAGAGCAATTCACCAAAGAAACTGGCATCAAGGTGATTTACTCCACCTATGAATCAAACGAAAGTATGTATACCAAGTTAAAGACCTATAAAGAAGGGGCTTATGACTTGGTGGTACCTTCGACTTATTTTATTGCCAAAATGAGTAAAGAAGGGATGCTACAAAAAATTGATCAAAGCAAACTGACCAATTTTAAAAATCTTGATCCAAACTTAATTCATAAAGAATTCGACCCGAATAATGATTATTCTGTACCTTATATTTGGGGAGCTACAGGGATTGGTATTAACGGTGAAGCGGTTGACCCACAATCTGTCACCTCATGGGCGGATTTTTGGAAACCTGAATATAAAAATAGCTTGCTGATGATGGATGATGCACGGGAAGTTTTCCAAGTTGCGCTCACCAAGTTAGGTTATTCAGGTAATACCACTGACCCGAAACAAATTGAAGAGGCGTATAAAGAGCTACAAAAATTACGTCCAAATATTCTAGCCTTTAACTCTGACAACCCAGCGACGCCATTTATTGAAGGTGAAGTGGATGTCGGTATGTTATGGAATGGCTCTGCGTTCGTTGCACGGCAAGCAGGCTTACCAATTGAAGTGGTATGGCCAAAAGAAGGCGGAATTTTTTGGATGGATAGCTTAGCGATTCCGGCCAATGCAAAAAATGTGGAAGGGGCTCATAAGCTAATTAATTTCTTATTGCGTCCAGAAATTGCGGCTCAAGTGGCTGAATCTATTGGTTACCCAACACCAAATTTAGCCGCTAAAAAATTATTACCTGCTGAGATTGCCAATGACCCATCACTTTATCCAAGTGAAGAAGTTCTGCAAAAAGGCGAATGGCAAAGCGATGTGGGGAATACCAATATCCTGTATGAAGAGTATTTCCAAAAGCTCAAAGCAGGGCGTTAATTGCTGTTTTAGTAGTAAGCCAAATAGTGTTTGAAGATAAAACAAAGGCATCACAATCGTGATGCCTTGAGGTTGTTGACAAAGCGCGATAAAAGCGTGGTTTTTCCCGCTTTGTGTTATCAGCTGAAAATCAATAAATTGATTTTCCTAATTTATTTTCAAAACCTATTAGACTTACTGCCAAACATAATAGGTTTGGCAGCAGTCTGAAAGCATCACAATCGTGATGCTTTTTTAATGGCTAATGTTTGGCATTATGGCCAACAAATTTCACAAAGGTATCTACCCACGGTTGTAGGAAATCTTTACTTTTTGGTGAGATGTTACCTTGTTCATCGACCATACCGTCATACCATTTTAGGAAACACTCAGGCTGGTTCATGGTCGGCATATTTAAAAATGCCAGGCTGTTGCGTAAGTGCTGTTGGGCAATTGCTGTGCTGATATTACCAATAGAAACACCTAAAACGCCTGCTGGAATACCATCCCACGAGTTATCTCCCCATGGACGAGAACCTTGGTCTATTGCATTTTTCAATACGCCAGGCATTGAACGGTTATATTCAGGGGTGGCAAAAATAATGCCATCACAAGCTTTAATTTGAGATTTAAAATTGGCCACAACTGAGGGCACATTTTGGTCTGCATCTTGGTTGTAGAGAGGTAGTTCACCAATATTGATAAAGTTAAACGTGAAATTCGTGGGGAATAATTTAGTTATGGCTTTAGCGACAACTAAATTGTAAGAATCAGCACGTAAGCTACCAACAATAACGCCAATATTGTATTGATTTGACATGATAAAACCTCTTTCACGGATAGTTAATTAGGAATATTGCAAACCGATATTACTTCTTCAGAATTTTATTTCGTTGTTATCATTAAACATCATAATCTGAATGTGTGCAAAACTAAGTTAAATTAATTAAGTCAATGAGCATCAAAAAAATTGATATTTTAAAATTAACTATGGGGATACAACAGCTCATAATTCGATATTGTGAGTCCTCTTCCACTATTTAGATTTACCCATGAACAAATCAGGGTTACTTGATTTTAGTCAAAATGAAACATACCGACTGGTCGGTATCATTCATCGCATGAACAAATCCGCGCAGCATAGAAAAAAAGACCCAATCAAGCTTCAAGTGGAGCTACTGAAAGCTGCTCGTATTATTGCGGGTAGAGAAGGGATTTCTTCGTTATCTCTCAATGCAGTAGCAAGAGAAGCGGGTGTCAGTAAAGGTGGATTGATGCACCATTTTCCCTCGAAGCAAGAGCTTATTCATGCCCTTTTCCTTCAATTGCTGGAAATTATGGATGAGCGGATAAATATCATTATGGAGAATGACCAAAACACTTATGGCCGCTTTTCTCGTGCGTATTTGCATTACATCGGTGAGTTAAAAGAGTCAGATGAAAGTTTTCAACTTGCCTTACTGTCCTTAGCGATGCCAACTGAGCCTGTATTACGCCAGTGTTGGCGAGATTGGGTAGCCAACCATTTAGCGAAGGGCGATGAGTTTGATAACAGTTATTTAGGGGCGTTAGTACGTTATGCGGCTGATGGGTTATGGCTTTCGTCATTGACTGAGGGAGAAACATTATCACAGCAAGAACGTGATGCGATTGTTAGTCGGCTAACGGCAATATCATTTGAAAAAATTCCATAAGTAAAAACAGTACATAAGTAAAAATAGTAATAATAACGGTAGTGCAATTTTATTCATAAAATAAGCACATGAGGCGACAGTGAAATATAAAATCAATGCTTTCATTCTATATGATGCAGTTGATGGCACTTTATCTTTAAAAGAAGATGAGGTGGATACACAGCTGTCGATAACTGCCAATGCATTATTATTTTATTTTATTCAACACAAAGGCGTTGTTTCTCGAGATGAGGTATTAAAAGCGGTATGGGATGATAATGGATTAGTTTCATCGAACAGTAATTTAAACCAATACCTAAGTATATTAAGAAAAGCATTTCGCCCATATGGTATTGAAAATATTATTGTGACAGTTGCTCGTGGGCGATTAGAATTTAATTCCGATGTTTCCCTTGAATTAATTGATGATATTAAAATTCCTCAGACTGAATTAATAACTAGCTTAAGTGAAATAGAAGCAGCAGCGGTTGTTTTATCTCCAATTCCCAAACCCATTTCTGTCCCTAAAGATCCCCAAAGAATAGAATCAACATTGACGCCAGAAAAAAAAGAAATTTGTTGGTATCTCGCTAGTGGTGCTTTTTTATTGTGTTCTGTTTTACTCGCGACGATGGCTTATTTATCAAACCAACCGTCAGTGCCGATTAACATGACGGTACTTGAGCATACTAATTGTGATGTGTTATCGAATGAAAAAATGATCAATAACACCGTAGCACTAAACTATGTACAAAACTTTGATAAAGTAAGAGATAACTTAAATCTAGAATGTGTTGAGAAAGAACGATTTGTTTTTTTCTATGGCGATAAACTGCAAACAAATGGACTGGGGCGAGTGTTCCTAGCGCATTGCGCAGTCAATGAAGACAATCCCTTTAGCTATTGCGATAATTACTTTTACTATTCTTGGAAACCATCATGAAGATATCAGGAAAAGTATTATGCTTACTGAGCTTTTTACTATTTATTATTGTAGTGATTTACACTCAATCGGTTTTATTTTCAAATAAACAAGATGGTTTAATGGTGTGTTCCACGAAAGGCATCATGCGTTTTGAAAACATGAAAGATGAAAACGTTAATGGCAATATTCACTTCAATTTTGGCGCGAATGGAAAAGGATCAATTGTAGTAGAAGGTTATACCGACTCCAAAGCGGGATGGTTGTATTTACAACGCTATGTGAAATTTAACTATACGACAAAGCGCATTTCGCCTACTGAACGACACTATAATATTAGCCAATGGGAAGCGAGTGCTTCTTCTATTGATGAATCTCCCGATGTAATATTTGATTACTTTATGCGAGAAATGTCAGATAGCCATGACGGTTTGTTTCTTAATGCGCAAAAGCTCAATGACAAAGCCTTATTACTAAGCTCAATCAATTCCCCTCTTTATATTTGTACACTCAAGCCGGGCAGTAAGTTTGATTAATCGCAGGATGATTAAAAGGCGAGACCGAGGTATTTTATTGATCCCTTCCTGAGTTATCTAGGCTATTTACCTTCCTCCATGAACTTAAATTATTGTGACACGATACAGCTTTAGCCGCCTTGTATATTTGCACGATACATCAAATTGTACTACGACTGACGGCGCTAATTTAGTCTTGTCACCTAGATGTGTGTTACATTTTTTACCGTCATTAGCCCAACCGCATTTATGTGCTTTGTTCTGATATCCTGCAACAGAGAATCAACTATTCTATCAACAACGGCTTAGCAAAGCTTATAAGCAGGTGAGCCGCCCCACAGTTATTACTCTCTAAATTACCCCCACTTATCAGCTCGATAATATCTTGTTAACAATTCCATTGATTAACATCAATTCTGTTTTTTATCCATTTTCACTCTCCAGATAGATACGTGAATTTTTATTTTTTTTAGCATGGTTATATGAATCGACTACTAAATCACTCTAATTTTCAGAGTAAAAAACTAATTATAATGAATGCGTGGATTTATATTTTGTTTTTATTTTTCAGCTCTATAGTGAGTTTGAAGCCAAAGGCTGCGTTCAATAAATCACCGCGCAGACACCATTGGCGTAAATGATTACCCAGATTCTTCAAGGGACATGTACTCGGACACATCAACTTGAAGCATCAGCGGTAAAGAAAAACAAAGAAGGCTTTTCGGAGGAAACAACAATGGGTGATGCATTAGGTCTTATTGAAACTAAAGGTCTGGTGGCTTGTATTGAAGCGGCGGATGCCATGTGCAAAGCGGCGAATGTTGAGCTAATTGGCTATGAAAATGTCGGTTCAGGCCTCGTGACTGCGATGGTCAAAGGCGATGTGGGTGCAGTCAAAGCGGCTGTCGATTCAGGCGTTGAGTCAGCTCAACGTGTTGGCGAAGTCGTGACTTCACTGGTCATTGCGCGTCCACACAACGATATCAACAAAATCGTTATTAAACATAAGGCATAACTTTTTCCGGAGGAAAAAACATGGGTGACGCATTAGGTCTTATTGAAACTCAAGGGTTAGTGGCTTGTATTGAAGCTGCGGACTCGATGTGCAAAGCCGCAAACGTTGTGCTGATTGGTTATGAAAATGTTGGGTCAGGTTTAGTTACCGCCATGGTCAAGGGCGATGTGGGCGCAGTGAAAGCTGCCGTAGATTCAGGTGTTGAATCTGCCTCTCGCGTTGGCACCGTCGTGACATCTTTGGTTATCGCACGCCCTCATAACGATATCCAAAAAATCGTCTCCCAGTATAAAGTCACGGAATAAAACAGGAAATTACTTATGAAAGAAGCACTTGGTCTAATTGAAACCAAAGGTTTAGTGGCGTGTATTGAAGCTGCTGATGCCATGTGTAAAGCCGCGAATGTTGAGCTAATTGGTTATGAAAATGTGGGTTCAGGGCTAGTAACAGCAATGGTTAAAGGTGATGTCGGTGCCGTTAACGCTGCTGTTGAGTCTGGTGTTGAGGCGGCAAAACGTATCGGAACTGTGGTGACTTCACGTGTTATTGCAAGACCACACAATGATATTGGCAAAATTGCACAGCAACACAAAGCCTAAGTTGTTGGCTGATTAGTAAATAAAACCACAAGTTAATGAGTTAATTTTTGACTCCGATACGGGGGAAGACATGGTTGCATTAGATAAAGATCTGCAATCCAGACAACTGGCAAGAGAGCTAGTTAGAAACGCGAAACAAGCGCAGAAAGAGTTTGCGACATTTTCGCAGGAAAAAATCGATAATATTGTTAAGCACATCGCGATTGAGTCCGCACTTCATGCAGAAGAGCTGGCAAAAATGGCCAATGAAGAAACAGGGTTCGGTAAGTGGCAAGATAAAGTCCTGAAGAACACTTTTGCTTCAATGCGTGTTTATGAACACATTAAAGATCTCAAAACCGTTGGCATCATTAATGATGACAAAATCAACAAAGTTATGGATGTGGGTGTCCCTCTTGGTGTGATCACGGCGTTAGTACCTTCTACTAACCCAACATCTACCATCATCTACAAAACGTTGATTGCCTTGAAGGCAGGTAATGCCATTGTCTTTTCCCCTCACCCAAATGCGAAAGCCTGTAGTTTTCGTACATTAGAAATTGTCAAAAAAGCCGCATTAGAAGCAGGGGCACCAGCGGGTATTGTGGATGGCGTCACGATGTTGACTCTTGAAGCAACGAAAGAACTGATGCACAGCAAAGACGTTTCTTTAATTTTGGCAACGGGAGGTGAAGGCATGGTACGCGCAGCTTACGCATCCGGTACACCAACCATTAGTGGCGGTCCAGGTAATGGCCCTGCATTTATTGAACGTAGCGCCAATATCAAACAAGCGGTGAGTGACATCATCACCAGTAAAACTTTTGATAACGGTGTCATTTGCGCTTCAGAACAATCCATCATTGTAGAACGTTGCATTTACAACGAAGTTCATCGTGAACTGCTCGCTCAAGGCGCTTACTTCATGAATGAAGACGAAGCGAAACGCATGGCATCCATGCTGCTAAGAGCGAATGGCACTATCAACCCAGAAGTGGTGGGTAAAGATGCCATCACATTAAGCCAGCGTGCAGGTTTCACTGTTCCAGCTAATACGCGTGTGTTGATTGCTCTGCAAGACACGGTATCACCGAAAAACCCATACTCCCGGGAAAAATTATGCCCAATTTTAGGGATGTATATCGAGGAAGACTGGCAGTCAGCTTGTCACCGTGTAGTTGACTTACTGACCAATGAAGGTCTCGGCCATACTTTGGTTATTCACACACAAAACGAAGATGTTATTCGTCAATTTTCTCTGGAAAAACCCGTTAATCGCATTTTGATTAATACACCGGCTGCATTGGGTGGGATCGGCGCAACGACCAATATCACGCCAGCGTTAACACTGGGTTGTGGCGCAGTAGGTGGTGGCTCTAGCTCCGATAACGTCGGCCCGATGAACTTGCTGAACATCCGTAAAGTCGGTTATGGCGTACGTTCCATTGATGATTTAAGACAGCCCGCCCAGTCTTGTACTTCTACCCAGCCAGCGGTATCAGCAGCTGGCAATCAACCGCAAGTCAGCATTTTTGATGATAACCGCTTCCGTAACCCTGTTGCAGCGACAACGTCAGCGGTGACTGCTAACCCAACAGGCGACGACCGATTTGGCAGTACGGCAACGACGGCTGCGATTGCTGAGGCAGTGGTTTCTCAAGGTGATATTACTGAAGAAAATGTTGAGCAAATCATCAAGGCCGTTCTCGGGCGCCTAAATAAGTAACTTATTGGAATAAGGCGGTATAAACCATGATCCTCGCAAAGGTAGTTGGACATGTTGTTGCAACGCAGAAATGCCAAGAACTTAGCGGCAGTAACTTATTGATGGTAACCAAGCTAGGGGATGACCTTGAACCGTTGAAAAACAAAACGTATGTGGCAGTCGACAGTGTTGGCGCAGGTATTAACGACATTGTTTTAGCTGAAGCTTACTTCGCTTTGAATAAAGACAATTACAAAGCCATGTCAGTGGTTGCCATTGTTGAGAAGGTTTATACCAAGGAGTAAAAACAGCATGAACCAGTTTTTGATTAAACCTAAAGTTCAATTCGGTGCGAATGCATTGGACTTTATCTCACACATGAGTGCTCACCATGCCTTTATCGTCACTGACAAAGCGATGGTGAAGTTTGGCTTAGCCGATGAAGTCACTCGCAGGTTAACCCAAAGTGGCATCACATTTTCAATTTACGATGATGTTAAGCCAGATCCTGATATTTCAGCCATTGTTAACGGTATGAAAATCATGGATATGCAATATCCAGATGTGGTGATTGCACTCGGTGGTGGGTCGGTTATTGATGCTGCGAAAGCTGTTATTTACTCCCTCTGGCACACAAAAAAAGACGTCAGCCGCGTTAAACCACAGTTTATTGCCATCCCAACTACCAGTGGGACGGGCTCAGAAGTGACGTCGTTTTCAGTGATCAAATCCCAGTCTGAAAAACTGGTTTTGGTTGATGAGTTCATGCTGCCAGATGTGGCTATCTTAGACCCTGCACTGGTGAAGTCAGTACCCGCTTCTATTACGGCAGACACAGGTATGGACGTGCTATGCCACGCGCTAGAAGCCTATGTTTCTCGCACTGCATCTGACTTTTCTGATGCCTTAGCTGAAAAAGCGGTGCAATTAGTGTTCGGCCATTTAATTAACTGCTATCGCGATGGTAGCAACTTAGTGGCTCGCGAAAAAATGCATAACGCGTCATGTATTGCGGGAATGGCTTTTACCAATGCCTCATTGGGAATAACGCATAGCTTAGCCCATGCATTAGGCGGCGTATTCCATATTCCTCATGGCCGTGCCAATGCGTTGTTGATGGCGCAAGTCGTGGCTTTCAATGCGGATTTAGAAGGGCGATGCGATAACGAAGCTGCAAAACGTTATGCCCATCTCGCAAAAAATTTAAGTTTACCTGCCTCAACAATACGTGAAGGTGTTGAAAGCCTAATTGTGGCAATCAACGTATTGAAAGATGAAATGAATATGCCAAAAGGCATTCAAGCAACCGGCACTAATGAATTCGATTTTAACGCCCGTTTAGGGGAAATGGTTGGGCAAGCACTGCGCGATAGTTGCACTCCGACCAATCCACGGGATGTGAGCAAGGTGCAACTGGAAGTGCTGTATAGACAGTCTTTTTAACAGTTAACGCTTTTATGTGATGAACAACAAACTAGAAAGAACATCAGGATAGGCTAACATGAATAAATATGCTTTGACCCCACGCGTAAAAATGCTGGCTGAACGCTTAAGTGCCCGCAACAGCTCAATTATTACTGAACGTGCCAATATTTTAGAAGCGCTTGGCAACCAACTGTCTGGCGCACCGCAGGCGATTAAACCTGCCCAACGTTTTTATGAATTTATCCGTCATTTTCCGGCATTTATTGCTCAAGATGAGCTGATTATTGGTAGCCAATCATCGACCCCTCGCGGAGCGATTTTTCATACTGAAAATGAAATCAATAGCCACAGTATTTATACCTTTTTAGCTGGCGATAGCACCATCGATGCGCCAGATTACTTAGCGGTATTAAACATCGGCTTTTTAGCTATCAAAGCACAGTTAGAGAACAAAGTTAGAAACATTGGTAGTGCGGTCAGTCGCAATAGTATTGATGAGGCAAATAACTGCCGTTCGGCAATTTACGCATGTGATGCGGCCATTCATTTTGCACAAGCTTTAGCTTCTAAAGCAGAGAGCATGGCAGCGGCAGAATCTAATCAATACCGTCGTGCAGAATTACAAGAAAATGCAGCGATTTTACGCAATGTACCGGCAAAACCGGCGCAAACTTTTAAAGAAGCGTGCCAAGCTTTCTACTTACTTCAATTAATCCTGCATTTAGAAAATGGTAGCTATGCCGTTAACCCAATGGGATTCGATAAAGCGGTCTATCCATTCTACCAACGTGATATTGAACAAGGCCGTTTGACCCAAGCACAAGCTTATGAAATTGTAGAAAGCTTATGGTTGAAACTGGCTGAACTCTCTGAAGTTCGCTCAACCAAGCAAGTTGATGGCTACCCAATGTTTGATGCATTGAAAGACGGCATTTATCTGAATGACCCACGCGTATGCCTTAACGAATTATCAGCCATGATGTTATCCGCACATGAAAACATCAGCGCTATCAATAATGGATTGAAAGTCCGTTTATATTGTGGAAAAAATAGCGTTCAGCCGCAATATGCAGCACCAAATGCCAGCTATGTTGCGCCGGCAGCTCAAGCTGAAACTGAATTCAAAGTCATGGAAGGTTTAACACCTCGCTTACAGCGCTTGCGTAATCGTTACTTAGAAGCACGCCCAAGCGTGTCTATCTACCGCGCACTCGCTTTTACTGAAGTTGTCAAAAATAACCCAGGTTTACCGCCAATTTTATTGCGTGCGAAAGCATTCCGCCGTGCTTGTGAAACTGCACCAATCTTAATTCAACCCGAAGAGCTGATTGTGGGGCATCCATGTGGTAAAGCCCGCGCAGGTGCATTCTCACCGGATATCGCATGGCGCTGGGTAGTTGAAGAACTCGATACAATGAGCACACGTCCACAAGATCCGTTTGTTATCTCTGAAGAAGATAAAAAAGTGATCCGCGAGGAAATCGCTCCATTCTGGGAAGGCCGTTCACTGGATGAAATTTGTGAAGCTCAATACCGTGAAGCGGGAGTCTGGGAATTCAGTGGTGAAACTTTCGTCAGTGACTTGTCTTATCACCAAATCAATGGCGGTGGGGATACTTGCCCCGGTTATGACGTGTTGTTATTCACCAAAGGAATGAATGGCATCAAAGCAGATGCTCAGGCGAAACTGGCTGAATTAAGCATGGAAAACCCTGATGATATTGATCGCATTTATTTCTATAAAGCGTCAATTGAAACCTGTGAAGGGGTGATTGCGTATTCACACCGCATTGCTGCCCATGCTCGCGAATTAGCTGTGCTGGAGTCAGACCAAAAACGCCGTGAAGAATTGCTGACTATCGCACAAGTCAACGAAAACGTGCCAGCGAATCCGCCGGTGACGTTACAAGAAGCATTACAAAGCATTTGGACAGTTGAGTCACTGTTTGAAATCGAAGAAAACCAAACTGGCCTTTCTTTGGGACGTCTTGACCAATATTGCTTACCAATGTACGAAAATGACATTAAAACAGGCCGCTTAACCCAAGACCAAGCATTAGAAATGATGCAGGCATTTATTATCAAATGTGCGGAATTAATGTGGATGTCGAGTGAATTAGGCGCGAAATATTTCGCAGGTTATCAGCCATTTATCAACTTAACAGTGGGTGGACAAAAACGTTCAGGTGGCGATGCATGTAACGACTTAACCTACTTAATTATGGATGCGGTTCGCTTTGTTAAAGTGTATCAGCCATCTCTGGCTTGCCGTATTCATAACCAATCACCACAGAAATACATGGAAAAAATCGTTGATGTGGTGAAAGCCGGTATGGGCTTCCCTGCCTGTCACTTCGATGATTCCCACATCAAAATGATGCTGCGTAAAGGTTTTGACTTTGAAGATGCGCGTGATTACTGCTTGATGGGCTGTGTAGAGCCACAGAAATCTGGCCGTATTTATCAATGGACTTCAACGGGTTACACCCAATGGCCAATTGCGATTGAATTCGTATTAAACCGTGGCCGCATGGTGTTATTCGATAGCTATCAAGGTTTAGATACCGGTGACTTACGTGAGCTAAAAACATTCGAAGACTTTGATAATGCTGTGAAAGCGCAGATAGCTCATATTGTTCGCTTATCCGCTATCGGTACCGTCATCAGCCAACGTGTTCACCGTGATGTGGCACCAAAACCATTAATGTCCTTGCTAGTGGAAGGCTGTATGGAAAAAGGCAAGGACGTTGCGGCAGGTGGGGCGATGATCAACCACGGCCCAGGGCTGATTTTCTCTGGTCTGGCGACCTATGTTGACTCGATTGTCGCTATTCGCAAATTGGTTTACGAAGATGGCCGCTACACACTTGAGCAAATTCGTGATGGCTTATTAGCAAACTTTGAAGGCTACGACGAACTACGCCGTGACTGCTTAAATGCACCTAAATTTGGTAACGATGATGACTACGTTGACCAATATGCGCTGGATATTACGGAGTGGACAGAGCGTGAGTGCCGTAAGTACGACATGCTGTATTCAACACTGAGCCACGGAACCTTATCCATCTCTAACAACACGCCGATTGGTGAGTTAACCGCCGCGAGTGCCAACGGTCGCTTGGCTTGGATGCCGTTATCAGATGGTATCAGCCCGACACAAGGTGCAGATAAACAAGGCCCAACCGCCATCATTAAATCAATCAGTAAAATGAATGTTGAAACGATGAACATTGGCATGGTGCATAACTTTAAGTTCTTAAAAGGTTTATTGGACACCCCAGAAGGCCGTCATGGCTTAATTACCTTGCTGAGAACCGCGTCTATCTTAGGCAATGGCCAAATGCAGTTCAGCTATGTCGATAACGAAATGCTGAAAAAAGCCCAGCAAGAGCCTGAAAAATATCGTGATTTAATCGTTCGTGTTGCAGGTTACAGTGCCTACTTCGTCGAACTTTGTAAAGAGGTTCAAGATGAAATTATTAGCCGTACTGTGATTGAGAAGTTCTAAATCAACGCTGGCAGGTATGGCTTCATACCTGCCATGTCTTACCGGCTAATTAATAACAACAATAATAAATTTTGAACTGATTTTAGAGGTGCAATGATGAGCGCGGCAGAAATTAAAGGTCGGATATTTAATATCCAAAAATACTCGATTTATGATGGCGACGGTATTCGGACGCTGATTTTCTTAAAAGGGTGCAATATTCGTTGCCCGTGGTGTGCTAACCCTGAAGGGTTAAGCAGCCAGTTCCAAGTGATGTTTTCCCACGATAAATGCGTCAATTGTGGGAAATGTGTTGATGTCTGCCCTACAGGGATCCACTACAAAACCATTAATGACCAAGGTGAACAAATTCACCGTGTGAATCGCAGCATTGACTGTATTGGCTGTCGTAAATGCGAAGAGGTGTGTATTGGTGGCGCGTTAGACATCATGGGGAAAGATGTCACGGTAGCTGAAATGATGGACATCATTATGCAAGATTATGATTTTTATATTTCTTCTGGTGGTGGCGTAACAATCGGTGGTGGCGAAATGAGCCTACAAACCGATTTTGCCGTCGCGCTGCTGCGTGAGTGTAAAAAAATGATGATCAATACGGCGATAGAAACCCAAGGGACGACATCATTAGAAAATTATGAAAAGTTATCTGAAGTTGTCGACCTGTTCCTCTATGACATTAAGCACATTGATACTGTTCAGCATAAAAACCTATTCGGCATTGGTAATGAAAATGTTCGCCGCAACCTCGAAAGACTGGTTGATCTCGGCGCGAACGTCGTCGTCAGAATGCCACTCGTTCGTGGTTATAACGACTCCTTTGATGCCATCACGGGGGCGATTCACTATGCGATGGAATTGTCCAAACGCGGCAATGTAAAACGCATCGATATTCTGCCTTATCACCAGTTGGGGCGTGGTAAATACGACAAGCTGGATATGATTTATCCCGTTAAGCAAGACCCAACCTATAGTGCAGAAGAATTAGACCAACTTGAAGCATTCTTCAAACAATTTGATTTCGATATTCGACTGGTTCGTCACTAAGTAGGAGAGACAGATGAAAAGTTTAGGCGTAATTGAAACTCGGGGACTGACATCCGCTATACAGGCTGCAGATGCGGCATGCAAAGCAGCCAGCGTAGAAATTGTAGGTTATCGAAAAATAGGTTCTGGACTGGTATCCGTTTGTTTTCAAGGGGAAATCAGTGCGGTTCGTACTGCGGTTGACCACGGCATTGAGGTCATCGCGAATAGCCAACTATTAGTCGGCTCATTAGTCATTGCTCGCCCAGAAGAAAGTGTTATCAGCAAACTGCTTACCGTGAAAAGCAAAAAAGGCGAATTAGAGAAAAGTATTCAGCCGGAAGTGAAAGCCGAAAAACTAGTGGAAAAAGTGGTCGTTGAAACTAAAACGGAAGCACCAGTGGCTGAAGTCAAAACCGACATCAATGCGAAAGACGTCAAAAATGACCCGCGTAAAGGGAAAAAATCATGATGAATGAGCAATTGATGGGGAAAATACTGGCTCGACTTTCAGCATACACGCCTGCACAAGGTGGTGTTTCCAATATTGCTATCCCTGTCGGAATATCTAACCGCCATGTTCATCTTTCACAGCAGGACGTTGAAGCGTTGTTTGGCCAAGGCTATCAGCTAACGCCATTCAAAGATTTAAAACAGCCGGGGCAATTTGCTGCGAAAGAATGCGTCATGGTGGTGGGTCCAAAAGGGTCGATTAGCAAAGTCAGAGTATTGGGACCCGTTCGCCCAAAAACGCAGCTCGAAGTGTCTAAGGCCGACTGCTTTGCCCTTGGTATAAAAGCGCCGGTAAGAGAGTCTGGTGACATGGCAGGTTCAGGCAATGCTTTACTGATTGGCCCCGCAGGGCATGTCAATCTTGAATCACAAGTCATTTGTGCTCAGCGCCATATTCATATGAGTGTGATGGATGCGAGAGCCTTAAATGTGGTGAATGGGCAAAAAGTGAATATCCGTACAGAAGGTGAGCGTCGCTTGGTGTTCGATGAGGTTGTCGTGAGGGTTGATGAGCGATTTTCCCTTGAGTTTCATATCGATACTGATGAGGCGAATGCTGCGGGATTACGTAATAACGATAGCGTATTCATCGCGGGTTAAGGGATGGTGGCAAAATGAACGAAAAACTGATTGAACAAATTGTGCAGCAAGTTTTACGTCAGTTAAAGCGACAAGTTTTGGTTGTGCTATCGCCAGTTGAGGGGTACCAGCAAGCCATTTACCAAAGGCTGGCACAGCTAGAGTCTGTGGCTTTTTCCTTTTATGCCACCGCATCCATGCTTCAGTCTTCCCAAGTTGAAAAATGGGCTGAACTGGGAAGTGTTATAAATAAAAACACCTTATCAATAAATGGGTTAAGTCATTATGACAGCCTGTTTTTACCTTTTATTGATGCAAAAGTAGTTGGTGAGATAGCCAATGGTTTGTTTGCCAGTGAAGAAAGTGAATTAGTCTTGTGTGCCTTATCACAAAACATGCCTATATTGGCATTGAAATACCATTGCTGCCCTGAAAGTGAATTAAGTCAGGTTTTAGGTTTAAATAAAAATGAAAATTATAATCGTCTGATTAAAGAAAATATTAGTAAGGCTATCAAGTTAGGTATTCATTTCGATTCATTAAATGAAATAGAAAAGAAAATATCAACGAATGAACTTTCTGAATGTTTAAAACCTGAAATAAATAATGAACACCCAAGTCGCTATATTACTTTAAAAGAAGTAATGAATAACCCTAGGGGGTACTGTGCGAATGAAAATAAATTAACGGATTCAGCAATCGATTATTTAAAGTCTCTTAAAAAATAAAGCTATTTAATCAAATTAAAAATTAATTTTAATCTTTCTATTTATCGTAGGAGTATTATCTATGTCCCCTAAAGCAAAGTCATGGCTTTGGATGCTGGCGGTTATTATTTCTGAAACCTCAGCCACATCGACCTTAAAAATGTTTGATAACAGTGAAGGTATGACCAAATCATTATTATTAGCATTAATCGTTGTACTGTATGTTATTTGTTATTACTCACTCTCTCGCGCAGTAAAATATATCCCTGTTGGTTTAGCTTATGCTACATGGTCAGGTACAGGAATTTTAATGGTTTCTACGCTGGGCATGTTGTTTTATGGTCAACATCCAGATACTGCGGCCATAATTGGAATGGCGGTGATTGCAAGTGGTATTGTGATCATGAATCTATTCTCCAAGATGGGCTCAGATGACCCGGAAGAAACAGAATTATCGAAAGATGAAACTGAGTCTTCATTAATATCTGCAAAAAATAACACTGCTCATTAATTCAACGCTAAGGGGAATATTATGTTTACTGGATTTTTATGGTTAGCGCTTTCTATTGGCTCTGAAATAACGGGCACCTCAATGATTAAAAAGACTAATAGCTTTAGCAAATTAGGTCCATCGGTATTAGTTATTATTGCTTATTGTTTATGCTATTTTGCCTTAACTCGTGCAATGGGTTATATCCCAGTCGGTGTTGCGTATTCACTGTGGTGTGGGTTTGGTATTGTCGGTGTAACTTTAGTTTCTATGATTTTATATAAACAAAAACCGGATTTTCCAGCGGTATTTGCGATGGGATTAATTATCTCTGGTGGGATCATTATGAATACATTTTCAACAATGTAATTAACAAGAAATTTTTATTTCAACCTATTTCCTGTCTTGTATCTTTTGCCCTCAATTTCTAATGAGGGCTATTTTTTGCTTATCTTCTTAACTCATGGTGGTCTGGCTACATAAAATGACGTTCTGGCGATAAAACGCAAAATCTGTTGTATGTTAACTTATGACACATAAGCAATTTAATTCAGGAATAAATTTATGCAAATTATTGAATGGGATGATTTTACTCGTGTTGAAATGCGTGTGGGTACGATTGTTAGTGCACAAATTAACAGTAAAGCCAAAAAGCCTGCTTATGTGATGGAAGTCGACCTAGGTGAATTGGGTATCAAGTGCTCAAGCGCACAGATCACCGTCAATTATACGCCAGAAGATTTGATTGGTAAGCGAGTGCTATGTGTATGCAACTTCGAGGTTAAGCGAATCGCGGGGATCAAGTCTGAAGTATTAATTACCGGGGCTCCCGATGAAACAGGGGCAATTGTCCTTGCAGAGTTTAACTTACCTTTGCCGAATGGTGCGCTTCTAGCCTAATGACTACATGGATTGATTTTATAGCGATAACCCACTAAAATATTTGTGTTAATAATTAACACAAAGGTGATCCTATGGCTCGTACCACAAGTGTGACAATCGGAGCGCAATTAGATGAATTTGTAAATCAACTGATTTCGTCTGGAAGGTATGGCTCTACAAGTGAAGTCGTTCGCTCCGCACTGCGTTTACTTGAAGCTCAAGAAAAACAAACGGCAGCATTAAAGATGCTAATTGATGCCGGTGAAAAAAGCGGTGAATCATCATTAACACTCCACGATATCGCCAAGAAAGTGAAGAATGCACATAATGTATAAACTTTCTAACTTAGCCGCTAAAGATTTTGAAGGAATATTTGAATATACTTTAATCAATTTTGGTGTCAGGAAAGCGGATGAGTATACAAAAAGTTTACATTGCGTATTAGAAATGCTTAGCTCCAATCCTTTGATAGGACTGGAGTGTGCGGAAATTTCAGTGGGAATTAGACGTTATAATCATTCTAAGCATGTCATTTTTTATCGACATAGAACCAACGATATTTTTGTTATACGTGTTCTTCACCAGCAAATGGAACCGCTGAAACACTTCTATTTTGATGAATTTACTAAATAGGCTGGTCACTTCTTCTATAGCTATATTGCTGCCAATAGCCCTATACTCTTACTATTCATTGACTGTGGGAGTATAACCCTTTGCGATTGCCTGAGCTTCATTTTCGCCAATATTCGGACGAAGTCATTTCTCATCAACATGATGGGCAGTGGCAAGTTGTTCTGTCGTTATCTGGGCAAATGGAAATCAATATGTATCGCCAGCATTTTTTACTCAATGCAGGCAAGGGGATGGTGATCCCGCCAAGTGTTAATCACGCTTTTAGTGGACAGGTCGGCAATCAAAATTATGTATTAGAAATGCCAGCCACAGCACAATGGGCATTAAGTGAAAAAATGACGGAATTTACTCTGACACCTGCAGCAGTCGGTCTTTTGAATTGGCTGCAAAGTTTTCCACAAGCTCCCGAACATAATTTTACTGTTGCCCGTTTGTTATTGGCCCAGTTAAAACCTGAAAAAAAATGGATTGATGAAGTTTCTCAATGGGTGGAGCTGCGTTTACATCATCCTATTAGTTGTGAAGATATGGCGACCGCTTTTTGTATGTCAGTGAGTACGCTTCAACGAAAAATAAAGGCAGAAGCACAATTAACAGCGATGCAATTTTTATTACAAAAACGTATGGAAGCGGCAGGGAGCTTGTTATTAACCAACACATCAATAGAACAAATTGCATTAGCAGTGGGTTATGACTCACATTCCTCATTTAGTCACGCATTTCGCCAATTTTATGGCAAAACGCCGAATGAATATCGTTTGCAGGGAAGCCATTTACGGTAGGTTATTCAGGGGGACGTTTGCTATCAGATAAAAATTAGCCGCCTTGCCAACAGCCAATTTTTATCATCTTACTACTTAGAGTTAGAGCATGCGGATCCCTTCAAATGGGTTCCAATTATCCAATCCTTTGGTTTCTTTAATATAATAAGCATAGTTAGCAATCATTGCCCACATTGCTGACATACCGACAGATACCCCTGTATAAACTGCATTTGGGATAGTTCCACCAATCATAAAATCAATAATATTCAAAACCAGACCAACTCCAATAGTGATACCAAGCATCACTAACCCTTTCTTCCAAAGCCCTAAAATTAGGAAGTAAATAATACCGAAGAAGAAAGCAAAAATGTTCATATTAATGAGAATACGCTCACCGAAAGAGGCGGCTTTTAACGCAGCTTTGAATTCAGGTGTATTAGGTGCACCATACTTATCAAAGAAATCAAAACGTTTTTGCCATTTACTAGAATATTGTTTCTGTTCCATCTTTATCCCTTGTCTATTAATAATAAAGTCGAGGTTGATAATACTGAGATGTTCACATAAATATAGGGGGAAATAGTCTTAATATGATTATTGCGGAGCTTTCTTAAAAAAGTGTTAAGAAACTATAGAAAATGGCAAATTACTCGTATATTTACTCGGTTACTATTTGATATAAGTTTATTTGCTATTTGGTTTATTATTTATTTGCTCAGAAATTGAATCTGCATAATTACCATGTAAAAAATCGGTATTGACATTGGCTTGCTTGAGCTTTAATTCAAGCAAAGCCAGCTGCTTATTCATTGATGTATAATTGGGGTCATCCACTGATAGGCTTTGTAACATGTGGCTAAGTGTCAGTGCATCTTTTCTTTGCTGTAATTCTGCGGGTAAATAACCTGAATTTTTCAATATCCGATACCCAGCCCTGAGTTCAGGCGGAACCAGGCTATCATCTTCAAGCTGCAAAGCTTTACCTTCCCCTGCTAAATTTGTAAGTTCTCCTCTGCTTAGTGCTTCTTGTATGTGGCGTTCAGCCCAAAGGTCGATAACTGACATTATAGAGGCTCCATGAGTTAATTTTCTGACATTATAACCTTCCATGACAGTGTAAATAAAGTTGGCATATTATGCTTTATTAGGCTTATTATTCCGAGTTATAAGTAAGGTTTTATCGAGCATTGATAAATAAGGGTTTTCCGATTTATATAAAATAAAACTGCTAAAAAATGATATTTAATTAGTGATAAATGACGAAAAAAAGCCATAGATAATATGAAAATTGTTATGTTGACCACACTTATCGAAATTAATTTACTAAAACTATTTTGGTTGTAATTATCTTCTTTAGCTAAATTAATAATATTAATAGCTGATAAAAATGAGTTAGTCCTAATTATGTTGAATTTTATGTCTGATTTGTGTCGATTTTGTTGATTTGGAATTATCTATTTGTAAATAGCTAAAAGCAAAAACATTGTGTAATGTCCGTTTTTCTTGTTTATAAGGAGAAAATATGGAACAAAAAAAGCAAGAGGGAAGCCGTTTTTTAAGAACGGTTGAGTGGCTAGGCAATGCTCTACCACATCCTGTTATTTTATTTATTATTTTAATTGCGATTTTATTAGTTTCCTCAGCAATTGGTCAGTACTTCGGTGTAAGTGTGCCAGACCCTCGTCCAGAAGGTGCAAAAGGGCGCGCAGAAGATGGTATTATTCATATTGTGAGTTTATTGGATGCCGAAGGGATCCGAAAAATTATTGCGAATGTCGTCACCAATTTTACAGGCTTTGCACCGTTAGGAACGGTACTCGTCGCATTATTAGGGGTGGGGATTGCTGAACGAGCAGGTTTACTTTCCGCTGCCATGCGTTTGGTTGTCACCAAAGCCCCTCGAAAATTAACCACAATGGCGATCGTGTTTGCTGGGATCATGTCAAATACCGCGGCAGAGTTAGGTTATGTGGTACTTATTCCGCTCGCAGCTATCATTTTTCATTCATTAGGTCGTCATCCTTTAGCAGGCCTCGCGGCCGCATTTGCTGGGGTTTCCGGTGGTTATTCAGCAAACTTATTATTAGGTACGGTTGACCCATTATTGTCGGGTATCACTCAACAAGCCGCACAAATTATTGACCCAACTTATATCGTGGGCGCAGAAGCAAACTGGTACTTTATGTTTGCCAGTACGTTTTTAATCACTATTTTAGGTTATTTGATCACTGAAAAAATTGTTGAGCCACAGCTTGGCCCATACACAGGCGGTGCAGTAGATGATGATGAAAATAGCCTCTATGCCTCGGCAAATGTCACTCCGTTAGAGAAAAAAGCCTTAT
Source organism: Providencia sp. PROV116 (assembly GCF_028482485.1). NCBI lineage: Bacteria > Pseudomonadati > Pseudomonadota > Gammaproteobacteria > Enterobacterales > Morganellaceae > Providencia > Providencia sp. PROV116. The sequence continues at coordinate 92,234 of NZ_JAMPQO010000018.1, forward strand.
TTTGGGCATCTGTGACTTTTTGGGGATTGGCAGCACTTTTGGCGTTAATGGTAGTACCAGAAAATGGAATATTACGTAACCAAGACACTGGGTTAGTGAGTAACTCACCGTTCTTAAAAGGGATCGTGGTCTTTATTTTTGTCTTCTTTGCTGTCCCCGGTATTGTGTATGGCTATATTGCTAAAACCATGCGCTCTGATAAGGATATCGTGGATGCAATGGCTGGCGCAATGAGCACGCTTGGCTTATATTTGGTTATTATTTTCTTTGCAGCGCAATTTGTTGCTTTCTTTGGTTGGACAAACATCGGGCAAGTTATTGCGGTTAAAGGTGCCAACTTCTTAAATAGTATTGACCTTCATGGTGGTGTACTGTTTATTGGCTTTATTCTTATCTGTGCATTTATTAATTTAATGATCGGCTCTGCATCCGCACAATGGGCGGTAACAGCACCTATTTTTGTTCCTATGCTAATGTTAGCGGGTTATGCACCGGAAACTATTCAAGCTGCATATCGTATAGGCGATTCGGTCACGAATATTATCACGCCGATGATGAGTTATTTTGGCTTAATTATGGCGATTGTTGTGAAATATAAGAAGGATGCAGGAATAGGAACATTAGTTTCAATGATGTTGCCATATTCAATCATTTTCCTGATCGGCTGGTCATTGTTCTTTATTGTCTGGGTATTTGTGTTGGGTATCCCTGTCGGCCCAGGCTCCCCGATTTACTTCACGCCGGGAAGTTAAGTACAGTTTATTTTCTTTATATAAAACTAAAAAAGCTGCTTATTAAGGCAGCTTTTTTTTATGATTAAGATAAAATGTCAGTATCTCATTCTATTAATTGATTTTTTACTTTTATTTTCACATAAAAAAGAGGATGAACGAGTTTTTTTTGCGAAAATAGCTTAAAGTAAATTATAAAAGAGGGTGTATTGAAATATTTAATAATAATTTAGCTTATTGTTATATAAATGATTTATTTATATGTGGATGGATTGATACTTTATTTTTTATTGAATTGGTAACAGAACCTTGAATGGATGTAAATAAATGTCTCTATAAGTGCATTTTAAGAGTATTTATGATGTTTTAGTTTGTGTTTTTTCTTTTTTTATTTAAATTCTTTTGTTTTTATTTATGTCGACATTTAATTCCTTTTATTTTTAGTTTCTCAGATTTTAATTCTGTGTTGTTAGTGTTTTTTTATGTGATCATCAGGATTTTAACTTTAAATTGGAAGGGGGTAAATTCATTATTTATTAAATTTCAATTAGTTATAGTGGTTATGTTTGGTTACACTCTACAAGTTAAATACACATTTCAGTTGTATTGTTTAACTCGAATGATGAGTATTATTCATCTCGTTCAGAAATTAAATAAATCCCTAGAAATTAATTATTAACTAATAAGGTATGCAAGATGAATAAAACATTAATCGCAGTTTTCTTGGCACTAACAACAACTTCTATTTCTGCAATGGCTGCGGATGCTGGTTCAGGTAAAATTACATTTAAAGGTACAGTTAATAGTGGTGCATGTACTATCGCACCTTCAGATATAAATAAAGAAGTTCAATTAGGTAGTATTTCAGCTGCAAACTTAGGAGCTGCAGGTAAAACAGGTCCACTAAATGCTTTTGAATTAAAATTACAAGATTGCCAGTTAGATTCAGGTACACCAGGAACGCCTTATTCTAAAGTTAAAATTGCATTTAATGGACAACCAGATGCAACTAAATCAACTTTATGGGCAAATACAGGTAGTGCAGATAATATTGCCGTAGCATTCTTTAATAATGATGGAAAAGCAATCAAGCCTGGTGATGTTTTAGAGCAAAAATTAAAAGAAGCAGAAACAACAATTATTTTATCTGCCCAAGTAGAATCAACAGGTGCAGCGACAGCCGGTAGTATTAATTCTGTTGCGAACTATGTATTAAGCTACGAGTAATATCATCTTTATTTACTTGCCAATTGCTTTACGCCGTTTTGGCGTAAAGCATTTTCTCTGCATTTTTTAATTAAAAGAGTGAAATCATGTATTTTAAGAAAAAAAATATTTGTTATATCATTTCACTTCTTGTATGTGGTGGATACTCTAATGCAGAAACATTTAATATAAATGCACTGAATTTATCTGTTGATGATAATATTGACTTAAGCTATTTTGAAAAAAATAACTTTAGTGAAGGTTTGTATGAAACAGATATTGTTTTAAATGGAAAGAGAATTTTACGTGGCGAAAAAATTAAATTTATTAGCCATGATGGAATAATTGAACCTTGTATTACAGCGAGTGTTATTAAACGCTTTCCATTAACTGAAGATGCAAAAGAAATATTACTATCTTCGGAAGAAGACCATTGTATCAATATTAGTGCGTTGGATAAAAATGTCACTGTCGATTTTAATGACAGCGATCAAGTTCTGACAATCTCTATTCCACAAAAATACCTTGTAGCGGTGTATTCATCTTGGATTAGTCCTGAGCTACGTGACTACGGTATTGCTGGTTTAATTTTAGATTATACGGTTAGTGATAATAATTTTTACCGAAAAGATTCTGGTAATCGTAATAACCTCAGCGCATTTGGTAATGTGGGTGCTAACCTTGCTGAGTGGCGTTTACGTGCGAATTATCAATATGAAAATAAGCTAGTTGACAGCAGTAATGATAAAAAAAGCCGCTTTGAATGGGAGCAAATTTATGCATTCAGAGATATGGCGAGTTTATCGGCAAAATTATTTGTCGGCGAGATTTATATTAAATCTGATTTGTTTGATAGTGTACGCTTTAAAGGGATCAGTGTCTTTACTGACGAAAGTATGATGCCACCTAACCTCCGAGGGTATGCACCGCAAATAACTGGTGTTGCAGCATCGAATGCGACCGTGACTTTATCTCAAAATGGGCGAATTATTAGCCAAATTAAAGTACCCGCAGGGCCTTTTGTTATTAAAGATTTGAGCCAGTCTGTGATGGGTACAATTGATGTTACTGTGATTGAAGATAATGGTAAAGAAACCAGGTTCCAATACACTACCACGAATATTCCATTTTTGACCCGTAAAGGCCAAGTGCGCTATACCATGAATTTAGGGCAACTTTCGCCAGAAAATAATGAAAATATCGATAAGAATTTTATAACAGTTGAAAGTTCTATCGGGGTTCTCAACAACACTTCAGTGTTTGGTGGCTTGGTTGCTACATCAAACAATCAATATCGAGCAATCAACCTTGGTGTTGGTCAAAACTTAGGTTTCATAGGTGCTCTTTCTGTTGATGTAACTCAATCATATGCCGATGTGGGTACAAGAGAAACAGGAAAGAGCTATCGTATTAATTACGCTAAAAATTTACCGAGTATTGATGGGCAATTAACTTTAACTGGTTACCGCTTTGCTGACCGTACATTTAATTCATTATCTAATTTTGTTGAAAAGAACTTTAGTGATAACTCGCAAGGTGAATTGGATAAAGATAAACATGTATTTTCACTGTCATATGCACAGCAATTACATTTTATGAATGCGAGTGCGAATATTACAGCATCACGCAAAACCTATTGGAACGGCAAACAAAATAACTATTTTAGCCTAGTTAGCTAAGTATGAGTGTTTGAAAATACAAAAGCAAAAACCCGCCTTTTGGGCGGGTTCTTTAAATAGTGGTGCCCGGACTCGGAATCGAACCAAGGACACGGGGATTTTCAATCCCCTGCTCTACCGACTGAGCTATCCGGGCAACGGGGCGCATTAAACCGTATTCAGCCGTTTGCGTCAATGCATTTTTAATAAAAAAACACTTTTTTTTACTGAGTGTTTTCTTTTTCAACAAAAGGTGTGTGTTTAGTATGCGTTAATTGGTTTTTTAGCTTAACGCTCCTTTTTTACGGCACAGTGCGATTGTCAGGATATCCTCAGAAAGGTGTTGTGCAATCTCGACATCTTGAATGTCCCTTTGTACTAATAAGCGGTTTAAACAGCCTTCGAGCACTAATTCCATTTGGTTAGCAACTAATTCCGAGTCTTCAATATCTAGCTCATCTAATAGGCTTTTTGTGAAATGAAACGAATTATCTTTTTGTAGGCGGCTTAATTGGTGCATAGGGTGTTCTGCATCTGGATAATAATTACATGCAGAAATGAATAAACAGCCCGGAAAACGCCCTTCACTGACTTTTTCAGACAATTGTTGGTAACGGGCCATTAATTTTTGTTGCGGGGTTAGGGATTCATCTAGTAAGGTTTGGCGCTGCCATACTTCAATTTGCTGGCTATGATAGCGCAAGCAATCATAAACAAGAGCTTCATCGTCTGGCCAAAACTGCCGAATAGTAGAGAAATCAGATTCAATTTCGCTGAGTAAATTTTCTGTAGATGCGGATAACCCTTGGATTTCCAATTGATTTAACGCATGACTTAAAATAATTTCACGTTGGATAGGCATTGTTAACTCCATCACAATAATGTCTGATTTTTCTCCATCATAACAATGTTCAATTGTGAATTATAGCGGTTTGCAGTGCTATCATGAGGCGCCGTTTCTGAGGGGAAATAAAATCAAATAAGAAATTGAATGGGTATTTTAAAGTGGGGAGTTTTAAGCACACAGGAGGGGGAAGAACCCCCCTGGAACGAACTTCATGGGTTTATATCGGGCTTTAATTGATCAATTTAGCTTCTAACGCTGCATCGATATAGTAATACTGAAAGACTTTTTTCATAAAGTCATCGATGTCATGTCTTCGCAATTCGAGAGCTTGTAAAATGTCCAAAAGACCTTGGATAGTAATGGCATTTTTACCTCTTTCATAACGGGAAACTTGCTGCTGGCTGATTCTTAGGCGAGAAGCTAATTGTGCACCAGTTAAACCAACCACTTTTCTGCGGTGCTTTAAAAAGGTTCCAATATAAACGGTTACATTTGTGTTTTTATTTCGTTGAGTATTTAGCATACCTCCTCCAAATATATAAATCTTGTTAAAATAAATTATTTTTGCTATTGAAAAGTTCTTGATATTTAATTCGTATTACTCCGAGTAATTAAATTATCATTATCAGATTTTTCGGGTGTTATTAAACAAGGATGAGTTAATGATTACCAATATTTATGGCGGATTGATTTTAAATTTTTGATAGATTATTTCTATCTTTGGTGCCTTCAATTCATGTGTCAAGAAAGATGGATTAGCATTACTACCTGCTCAGGAGTAAATATCAGAACTTTATTCTAATTTTTATTTATTTTTATTTTATTCTTGAATCTATATTCTATCTGGTAATTGTAAGGAAAAAATGAGATAACTTATTATTGCGTAATTGTAGTCATTATTTGTTACAATTATATGTATAGCCTTAATATATATTATTAGAAAAATTCTTATTTTGATTTGTTTATAATCTAAAGTAATATATTTAAATACATATTATTAAAAAATAGTTTGAGTTTTTTATCTAAATGGTTATTGTATTTTTATAATTGCCTACGTGACTTTATATGGGATAACAAAAATAATATGTTATAGGTAGGTATAAAGAACCCGTGCTATTTGCACGGGCCTGTATAAGATTAATTGTAATTAATATAAACTATAGGATCATACCGCCAAATAAGAAGCCGAATGAAACAGCTAATGCGACAGCGATAGTGCCTGGAATAAAGAATGGGTGGTTAAAGACGAATCGGCCAATACGCGTTGTCCCTGTGTCATCCATCTGTACTGCTGCAACCAGTGTTGGGTAGGTAGGCAGAATAAATAGGCCAGAAACCGCAGAGAATGATGCGATAGCAGTTAATGGGCTAACATTCAGCGCTAATGCCATTGGCATCAGAGCTTTCGCTGTTGCGGCTTGTGAGTATAGTAAAGCGGAGCAGAAGAAGAATATAACTGCTAACATCCAAGAATGTTCATGAATTAAATCACCCGCAGTTTCTTTGATCCAGTCAATGTTGTGCTGTACGAAAGTATCACCTAACCAAGCCACACCTAAAATACAAATACATGCGCTCATACCTGCTTTAAAGGTACTTGAGTTCAAGATAGCATCAGTATTTACACGGCAGAAAATAGTGATTAATGTCGCCACAGTCAGCATGATAATCAAAATTGCATTTGTGGTGTTCATTAATGGTGTTTCAACAATCCCTAAGCTTGGACTGTTAATGATGGCATAGCAGACAACGCCAACAACCCCAAGCAAGAACAGCAGTACAGAAGACTTAGCGCCCGCTTTGATTTCTTTAACTTGGCTACCACGCAGTTCAACTAAACCTTCAGCTAAACGTTTTTGGTAGATAGGGTCATCAGATAATTTAGAGTTAAACGTCCAAGAGATGATGAATGACATCAAAATGATAGCAAGGAATGTCGCAGGTAATAGAACACTTAGAAGCGAAATATAGCTGACTGTGTTACCTGCACCCACCATTGCTGGATTTTCCATGACGGATGCCATGTAAACCACTGCCGCAGAAATTGGTGATGCTGTAATACCTATCTGTGCTGCAACGACCGCAGTCGATAATGGACGACAAGGTTTCACTCCCTGTTCTTTAGCGACTTCTGCAATAACAGGCAGTGTTGCTAACGAGATATTACCTGTCCCTGCGAAAAGTGTCAGAAAGTAGGTAACAATAGGTGCAAGGATGGTGATGTACTTAGGATTACGACGCAGTAATTTTTCGGTTTGGGCAACTAAATAGTCCAGACCTCCAGCAATTTGCATTGCAGATATAGCGGCAATAACAGCCATGATAATTGAGATAACGTCAAATGGAATGGTTCCTGGTTTTACGCCAATAGCTGCGAGTACCAGTACACCAAGGCCACCGGCAAAGCCGATACCTATCCCACCTAAACGGGCCCCCAAAAAGATGGCCAGCAGAACAATAATAAATTCTACGGCTAACATAGTGTTTACTCCTCGACAAAATGAAAATTAAAATTATGAAACTGTTATGTTAATTATTTGTGTGTGTATTAATCAAAAAAGGCACGCTTTCTGTTGAGAGGCGTGCCTTTATTTTTAAGTATTATTTATGATAAACATAAATTTTTAGTCATCAAAGCGTTTTGCTTTATAAGCTGGGTGTTTTAAGTTCTCAACAGAGAAAATATCATCCAGTTCTGCTTCAGTCAGTAAACCGCGTTCTAAAACAACTTCGCGTACGCTCTTACCAGTTTCAGCACAGATTTTACCCACGATATCACCATTATGGTGACCAATGAATGGGTTCAGATAAGTGACGATACCGATGGAGTTAAATACAAATGCTTCACAGATTTCTTTGTTCACAGTAATGCCGCTAATACATTTTTCTTGCAGGTTACGACATGCGTTGCTCATCAGAGAGATAGACTCGAACATCGCTTGGCCAATCGCTGGTTCCATTACGTTTAATTGTAATTGACCTGCTTCAGCAGCCATCGTTACACAGATATCATTACCAATAACTTTGAAACATGCTTGGTTGACGACTTCAGGAATAACAGGGTTAACTTTTGCTGGCATGATAGACGAACCAGCTTGTAACTCAGGTAAGTTGATTTCTTTAAGGCCAGCGCGAGGACCTGAAGATAGCAGACGTAAGTCGTTACAAATTTTAGACAGTTTCATCGCTAGACGTTTTAAGCCTGCATGAACAGTGATGTAAGCACCACAGTCAGAGGTTGCTTCGATTAAGTCTTCTGCTGGAACGCATGGTAGACCAGTCACTTCTGCTAATTTTTTAACTGCAAGTTCTGAGTAACCAGGAGCAGTATTCAGGCCTGTACCAATAGCAGTTGCGCCCAAGTTAACTTCGAGTAGTAATTCAATGCTGCGTTTTAAGTTTTTCTCTTCTTCTTTTAAGAGAGTAGCGAAAGCATGGAATTCTTGGCCGACAGTCATTGGAACGGCATCCTGCAGCTGGGTACGACCCATTTTCAGAATGTCTTTGTATTCTTCAGCTTTAGCTTCAAAGCCTTTTTTCAGGTATTCAACAGACTCAATTAACTTCAATATAGAATTATACACTGCGATACGGAACCCTGTAGGGTATGCATCGTTAGTGGATTGACTTTTGTTCAGGTGGTCATTTGGATTTAAGAATTCATACTCACCTTTTTTATGACCCATCAGTTCAAGACCGATGTTTGCTAGAACCTCGTTGGTATTCATGTTCAGTGATGTGCCCGCACCACCTTGGAATACGTCAACCGGGAATTGGTCCATGCATTTGCCTTCATTTAGAACAACGTCACACGCTTTGATGATGGTATCCGCGATATTACGTGGAATAGTGTGCTGTTCTTTGTTGGCTAAAGCCGCCGCTTTTTTAACCATAACCATGCCACGAATAAATTCTGGGACATCGTTAATGGTGCGGTCGCTGATATAAAAGTTTTCAATCGCACGCAGAGTATGAACACCATAATAGGCATCAGCTGGAACTTCTTTTTTACCTAACAGGTCTTCTTCGATACGAGTATTGTTTGACATGAGAACCTTCTTAATTAGATTACAGTTACTGTCCGTTTATGCGCTTTAAAAATCGATACTTCGTAAAACAAAATTCACAGGTGATTAATATTGCAAAGTAAAACTTTACAAGCAATTAACACCGTCTACTACGTTGTCAGCATTATGATCTACTGATTTATGGGTAGATGATATGCTTTTAATCATCTATTGCCTTGAACCTAGATCACTATATAGTTTGATTTATGCAACAGATTTCACGTTGTGTGATATTCATCACAGATAAGTGCCATTAATGAAAAAAATCTGTGAGTTGAAAAGCGTTATATCTGCCCCAATTATTATGGCTATACTAAAGAAAAAAGCGAATATTGATAGTTGTCTCTTAGATGCAGTTCACAAAGGTTTCCCTAGGGGCGTAAAATAATCGATAGCTTATTGAAATAAAGGAGAACTTGTGCGCTGGTTACCACTCATTCTGATATGTATTCTCGTTTACATTGAATCCGTCATTTTTGTGCGGGTTGCATCTGAAGTTGGTGTTTTAATGACGTTAATTTTAGTCGTTTTGACATCCTGCTTAGGTGTGTCACTTGTGAAAAATCAAGGCATGAAAAATGTACTGCAAATCCAACAAAAGTTAGCATCAGGTGAAAGCCCTGCAGCTGAAATGATCAAGAGCGTTGCATTGGTCTTAGCGGGTTTCTTGTTGATTGTGCCTGGGTTCTTTACGGATTTTATTGGTTTACTGTTATTACTACCGCCAATTCAAAAGCTTATTGTAATGCGCTTAATTCCTCATATTCGTTTCTACCAACCAGGTGCTGGTTTTAACCAAACGGGAAATGGCGGCTTTCAACGTGGCGATACTTTTGAGGGGGAATTCCAACGTAAGCAAGACGATCCTTCTTTTACAATCGATAATTCAGATAAAACAGATTCGTCAGATAAAGACGATCGCCCTAAACCATAAAACCATCCTATTTATGGGGAGATAAAAATGAAAAATTTTTTATCTCCCCCCTTGAAGTCCCTCTTCTTCGCCCCAATCTGCTCAAACATGGTACTAGTTTATTTAAGACATGCTGGTATCGTCCTTTTACCTAGTATGGACTTTATTTATAGGAGAACTATTAATGAAAATTCGTCCATTGCATGACCGTGTTATCGTTAAACGTAAAGAAGTTGAATCAAAATCTGCAGGCGGGATCGTTCTGACGGGTACTGCTGCAAGCAAATCAACTCGTGGTGAAGTTCTTGCAGTTGGCAACGGCCGCATCCTCGAAAATGGTGAAATCAAAGCACTGGATGTGAAAGTTGGCGATATCGTAATCTTTAACGATGGTTATGGCGTGAAAGCTGAAAAAATCGACAATGAAGAAGTCCTGATTATGTCCGAAAGTGACATTCTGGCAATTGTTGAAGCGTAATTTTCACTTAAAACTTCTCAACGAACGAAAAGAATTTGAAGGAAAGAGATAATGGCAGCTAAAGACGTTAAATTTGGTAGTGATGCACGTACGAAAATGCTTCGTGGTGTGAATGTTCTGGCAGACGCAGTAAAAGTGACTTTAGGTCCTAAAGGCCGTAACGTAGTTTTAGATAAATCTTTTGGCTCACCAGTTATCACCAAAGATGGTGTTTCAGTTGCTCGTGAAATCGAATTAGAAGACAAATTCGAAAACATGGGCGCACAAATGGTGAAAGAAGTTGCTTCTAAAGCTAACGACGCTGCAGGTGACGGTACTACAACGGCAACTGTACTAGCTCAAGCTATCATTACTGAAGGCTTAAAAGCGGTTGCTGCGGGTATGAACCCAATGGACCTGAAACGCGGTATCGACAAAGCAGTTGTTGCTGCTGTTGAAGAACTGAAAGCACTGTCAGTTCCTTGTTCAGACACTAAATCAATCGCACAGGTTGGTACAATTTCTGCAAACTCCGACGAAACCGTGGGTAAATTAATTGCAGAAGCGATGGATAAAGTCGGTAAAGAAGGCGTTATCACAGTTGAAGAAGGTACTGGTCTGGAAGACGAGCTGGATGTGGTTGAAGGTATGCAGTTTGACCGCGGTTACCTGTCTCCTTACTTTATCAACAAACCAGAAACTGGTGCTGTTGAGTTAGAAAACCCATTCATCCTGTTAGTTGACAAAAAAGTTTCTAACATCCGTGAATTACTGCCAGTATTAGAAGGCGTTGCTAAGGCAAGCAAACCACTGTTAATCATCGCTGAAGATGTTGAAGGTGAAGCACTGGCAACTCTGGTTGTTAACACCATGCGTGGTATTGTTAAAGTTGCAGCGGTTAAAGCACCGGGCTTCGGTGACCGTCGTAAAGCAATGCTACAAGATATCGCAATTCTGACCAATGGTACTGTTATCTCTGAAGAGATCGGTATGGAGTTAGAAAAAGCGACATTAGAAGATTTAGGCCAAGCAAAGCGTATCGTTATCAACAAAGACACAACCACTATCATTGATGGTGTGGGTGAAGAGTCTGCGATTGCAAACCGTGTTACTCAAATTCGTCAACAAATCGAAGAATCTTCTTCAGATTACGACCGTGAAAAACTGCAAGAGCGCGTTGCTAAATTAGCAGGCGGTGTCGCAGTAATTAAAGTGGGCGCAGCAACTGAAGTTGAAATGAAAGAAAAACGTGCTCGTGTTGACGATGCTCTGCATGCAACTCGTGCCGCTGTCGAAGAAGGTGTTGTTGCTGGTGGTGGTACTGCACTGGTTCGCGTTGCAGCGAAACTGGAAGCACTGACTGGTGAAAACGAAGAACAAAACGTAGGTATTCGTGTTGCTCTGCGTGCGATGGAAGCGCCAATGCGTCAAATCGTTACTAACGCAGGTGAAGAAGCCTCTGTTGTTGTTAACAACGTGAAAGCAGCAAAAGGTAACGAAGGTTACAACGCGGCGACTGACACTTATGGCGATATGATCGACATGGGTATCTTAGACCCAACTAAAGTAACGCGTTCTGCTCTGCAATTCGCAGCGTCTATCGCAGGTCTGATGATCACAACTGAAGCGATGATCACTGATCTGCCAAAATCAGATGCACCTGACTTAGGTGCTGCTGGTATGGGCGGCATGGGTGGAATGGGCGGTATGATGTAAGCCAGTTGGCGACATCAAGCTCAAGTAGTTACTAACTAAGTTAGGGCTACCCACCATAAGACCGGCATCGTTATATTTCTAGCGGTGCCGGTTTTTTTATTGGTTTTTAATTAATAAATAACCATTAATTATTGATGAAGGTAATATCCCAAAACAAGATACAATTAATGCGTTATGCGATTTATTTTTGCGTCAATGTTGCTTCGCAGGTTATATTTAACGTAAGGTAAGTGGTTTGAATTAGCAAAGAATAGAGCAGGTTCTTGATTAATTTGTGGTAGACTCTATTCGGCTGGTGATGTGCGGCAATTATGACGCTGTATGTTAATCACCTCCTAGATATTTCAATTAGTAGGCTATTGGAACTAAAGAGATTTTCAAACCAGCTGCAAAAACACAATGAAAAATGAGGGAAAACATGCGAATTAAAGTCTTGCTTGGTGCTGCTGCATTATTGCTTTTAGCAGGTTGTTCAACAACAACTAATTTGACTGCGGCAGGCTCACAAGTTCGTTTTGTTGAGAATCAACCTGGAAGCGATTGCCAACTTCTCGGTCAGGTTGCAGGGACTCAAAGCAACTGGTTGAGTGGTGTCAACAATGAATCTAGCTCAATGCGCAGTGCAGCAAATGATTTACGTAATAAAGCAGCGGCGATGGGCGGTAACGTGATTTTTGGTGCATCAAGCCCAAGTGAAACCGTGTTATCTAGCTTCATTCCATTAGATAGCAAAATGGTTGGCCAAGTTTATAAATGCCCCTAAAATGAATTCATAGCGCCCAAATAATTGTTTGGGCGTTTTGCTTTCTAGTTCTGTCTTAAGTTAAGGTCAAGCAGTGTTTTACTTGGCTCTCCCCCTATTTCCCTAGCGAGCTTAGGTACAAGGTACCCAGAGACCTTACTCAGTAATTGCTGTATCAATTGTCTAGCTTCGGTATCACTCACTAAAAAGTGCGCAGCGCCTTGAACTTTATCTAATACATGTAAGTAATAAGGTAAAATACCTGCATCAAATAAGGCATTACTTAAATTCATCAGAGCCGTCACGTTGTCATTAACTTGGCGCAGTAATACGCTTTGGTTTAATAATGTCACACCTGATAGTTTTAGTTTTTGTATTGCCTTGGTGAATGGCTCGTCAATTTCGTTAGCATGATTAACGTGTGTAACCATAATGACCTGTAACCTAGAGCTAGCAAGACGTTTACAGAGCGTATCTGTGATGCGTTCTGGTATCACCACAGGCAAACGAGTGTGAATTCTAAGGCGTTTTATATGAGGAATCGCCTCTAATTGGCTGATGAGCCAATCAAGTTCATGGTCTTTTGCCATCAACGGATCACCACCTGAGAAGATGATTTCATTGAGTTCGGTGTGGTTTTTTATATAATCCACAGCCATCAACCAGTTATTTTTATTTCCTTTGTTGTCTTCGTAAGGAAAATGCCGGCGAAAACAGTAGCGACAGTTGACTGCGCAGCCACCTTTTACCAGCAATAATGCGCGGTTGTGGTATTTATGCAGTAAACTTGGAATTTCATTATCCTGCTCTTCTAGTGGGTCAGTAGAAAAACCTGGATGTATATCAAACTCTGCTTTTGCAGTTAATACCTGCAATAGCAGAGGGTCTAGTGGATCACCTTTTTTCATGCGGGAAATAAAGGGCACTGGAACGCGTAAAGGAAATAATTTACGTGCCTCACTGCCTTCTTTCGATAAAAGATGATTTTCTAGGTTAAGTATTTGCAGCAATTCATCTGGATTAGTGATTGCTTCAGCAAGTTGTTGTATCCAGACTTCTCTGGATGAGGTATTTTGAGTTACAATATCGACCATTTTTTGGCTATGCCATTTTTAGTTTATAAATTAGAGGATCACCATGGCTACTTATAGTACCAATGAATTCCGCTCAGGTCTTAAAATCATGTTAGATGGCGAGCCTTGTGTCGTTTTAGAAAGTGAATTCGTCAAACCGGGTAAAGGTCAAGCATTCGCACGTGTGCGTATCCGTAAACTGATTTCTAACAAACTGTTGGAAAAAACATTTAAGTCTACTGACTCTGTTGAAGGTGCAGATGTCATGGATATGAACTTAACTTACCTATACAACGACGGTGAGTTCTGGCATTTCATGAACAACGAAACTTTTGAACAGTTAGCAGCGGACGAAAAAACCGTTGGCGATAACGCGAAATGGTTAGTTGACCAAGCAGAATGTATTTTAACACTGTGGGACGGCCGTCCTATCGCGGTAACTCCACCTAACTTTGTTGAGTTAGAAATTACCGATACTGACCCAGGCCTGAAAGGGGATACCGCAGGTACAGGTGGTAAACCTGCAACACTGAGCACTGGCGCAGTGGTTAAGGTTCCTCTGTTTGTTCAGATCGGTGAAGTTATCCGTGTTGATACTCGTTCAGGTGAATATGTTTCACGTGTAAAATAACGGTTGATCCTATACTGAATCGTTAAAAATAAAAAGCCGTGGTACTCGACCACGGCTTTTTTTGTCTATTTTAAGTGATTAACAGCACTTAAACCCACCTTTGCCACCGTAGCGTGCGTCTTGACGCTCTTTGAAAAATTCTTCATAGGTCATAGGCGTTTGGTCAGGGTGTGTTCTTTGCATATGAGCGACATAGTTGTCGTAATCGGGAACGCCAACCATCATTTTTGCCGCTTGGCCTAGGTAGCGGGCTGCTTTTCCCAGTTCTCCAAACATTTTTTTCTCCCTCATATTTCGTGCTACAGCGTTGTTGACTTCACTTGTTAACCCTGTCACATACTGTTATGTATGCTCCTAGTTTATCCTTAATACTTCACGCTGTTGCTGCGTTGGCTTCATTCGCTAACCCTAGTCACATACTGGAGTATGCTCCTAGGGATTATCTTCTTGGCCGCCTTGCTCCAACGTGAATTATTTTGGAGAAAGAGTATATGTCCTAAACAGTGACAAGCTTTTCCGCGAAAATCAATGATGGCGCGTATTTGCCACGATTTCTTCATAGTTGGCTGGCATGGGTTCATATGGTACTTCATTCGCAGTTGGTTGGTCAGATTTTAATGCCTTCAACGCGGTGCGGATGGAGAATAGAGCCAGTAATACCACGACAATCATAAAGAAAATAGTTAACCCTGCATCTAAGCGGTTATTGAAAATTAACTGAGTTAATTGAGACTCTGTATATTGAACAGGAATATTGCCGCTATCAATCATCGCTTGGAATTTATTTGCTACAGCTAAGAAACCGACGCGGGCATCTTCACTGAAGGTTTTTTCCCAGCCTGCAGTCATCGTGCAGATTAACAGCCATGCTGTTGGTACTAAAGCGACCCATGCATATCTTTGGCGCTTCATTTTGAACAGTACCACAGCACACAGCATTAATGCCATACCTGCTAACATTTGGTTCGCGATACCAAACAATGGCCACAAGGTGTTAATACCACCAAGTGGGTCGACAACGCCTTGGTGGAGGAAATAACCCCAAGCTAGCACACACAGTGCAGTTGCTATCAAGTTGGCGGGTAGCGAATCCGTACGTTTCAAAGATGGAGACACCACTCCCAGTAAATCTTGTAGCATAAAACGTGCTGCTCGGGTTCCTGCATCCACCGCGGTTAAAATAAATAATGCTTCAAATAATATGGCAAAGTGGTACCAGAATGCCACATTCATCAAGCCGCCAAGCGCACCGTGAAGAATATACGCCATCCCAACTGCCAGTGTTGGCGCACCGCCTGCCCGTGAAATAATACTGGTTTCACCCACGTCATTCGCAATGCTGTTGAGCTGCTCAGGAGTGATTTGGAAGCCCCAACTACTGACAACTTGGGCCGCAGAGGCGACCACATCTTGCGTACCTGCGGGAGCTAACATCGCCATGGGACTATTCATGGCAAAATAAACACCCGGGTCAATCACACAAGCGGCAACCAATGCCATAATTGCTACGAAAGATTCCATTAACATGCCACCATAGCCAATAAAGCAAGCTTGGTTTTCATTAGCCAACATTTTTGGTGTGGTGCCTGATGAAATCAGTGCATGGAAGCCAGAAACGGCGCCACAAGCAATCGTAATAAATAAGAATGGAAACAAATCACCTGCCCAAACTGGGCCTGTACCATCAATATATTTCGTTAACGATGGCATCTGTAAGTTTGGATTGAGAATTAAAATACCAATTGCCAATCCAATGATAGTCCCGATTTTTAAAAAGGTTGATAGATAGTCGCGGGGAGCGAGTAATAGCCAAACTGGCAAAACGGCAGCAACAAAGCCATAACCGACTAACATCCAAGTGAGTTGAACACCTGTATAGTCAAAGTAAGGTGCCCAAGTTTCGCTTTCAGCAACCCAACCCCCTGAGATAATTGCAAATACAAGAAAAACGAGCCCAATAATAGAAACTTCACCAATGCGTCCTGGGCGGATATAACGGGTATAAATACCCATAAAAATCGCTAAAGGAATAGTAAAGGCAACCGTATAAGTTCCCCATGGGCTATGAGTGAGGGCTTTTACGACAATCATGGCAAGTACGGCTAAGATGATTACCATAATCATGAAACAAGCGATTAAAGCCAGCACCCCTGCGGTATTGCCCATTTCTTCTTTGACTAATTCACCCAGTGAGCGGCCATCTCGACGTGTTGAGACAAACAGCACCATAAAATCTTGTACGGCACCAGCTAGCACAACCCCAGCGAGTAGCCACAGCATACCGGGTAAATAGCCCATTTGCGCGGCAAGAACAGGGCCAACCAGTGGGCCGGCGCCTGCGATAGCGGCAAAATGGTGACCAAATAATACTTTTTTATCTGTTGGTACGTAATCTAAGCCATCATTATGACGAATTGCAGGCGTCATTCGAGTTGCATCGACTTGGAGTACTTTTTTAGCAATAAAAAGCCCGTAATAGCGGTATGCGATCAGATAAATACATACGGCTGCGACAACGATCCACAAGGCATTGATTTGTTCGCCACGATATAAAGCGATGTAGCCAAGTGAAAAAGCACCGAGCAGAGCGAGCACAATCCAAATAAATTGTTTACCCATAGTCATCCCCATCTGTTCAATGAATGATATTTGTTATTTATTTAAGTGAAACTGAGGAAGATATAGCCATAGTTAAGTTAAAGAAAAAGTAGCTAAAACGAGACACCTAATTGAAATTTGAGATAAATTTAATAATTGTTGCCAGTATCACTAATTTAGGATTATTTATTGGATTTTATCTGGTTTTGAGCTAGCGATTATCTAATGAATTGGTTTTTTATCTGGATTTTTGATGTTTTTTAGTAATAATAGCTGTTGCGTTGTTTTTGTTGATACGAAAATGGTTAAAGAAAAGAAAATAATCGGAAGCTAAAAAACTCCCGACTATTAATTGGTTAACTAGGCTCGTCTTAATTGTTGCATTATTTTTTTACCAAAAAGCGTGGTAATTAGGCCAAACATGATCAAAACGAGGCCAGCAAGTTGTACGCCATTTATATGCTCTCCAAGGAATAAAGCACTGCTGCTTAAACCAAAGACTGGAACCAACAATGAAAAAGGAGCAACACGCCAAGCTTCATAACGGCCGAGCAGGACTCCCCAAAGCCCATAGCCGACAAATGTTGATAAATAAGCTAAATAGATAATGACACCAAAGACTGACCAATTAAAGCCTGATAGCCCTTCAACAATGGCTTCTTCACCTTCTAAAACCCATGAACTAATCAAAAAGGGAATGATTGGGATCAGCGCGCTCCAACTGACCAATGATAGGGCACTGCATTTCTCAGCGCCTTCCTGTTTCATTATGATCCTATTGGTAATGTTACCACAAGCCCATGATAAACCAGCAATTAAAGTAAATGCTAACCCGAGTAATGGAATATCATCTAGCCCGCCGGCAGTGGCGCCATTGGCTAACACGGTCAGCCCTGCAATTGCGATAAACATACCAAGAAAGTGAGTCGGCTGTAATGATTCTTTTAAAATCATTGCGCCGAGTAATAGAGTAAAGAATGCTTGGGATTGCAAGATAACAGAGGTAATCCCCGCTGGCATCCCCACTCTAATCGCGCAAAATAAGAAGGCAAATTGACCAAAGCTGATGGTGAGCCCATAGAGAAGCAATAATTTGAACGGAATTTTGGGGCGCTTAAAAATAAAAATAGCAGGAAAGGCTACAAACATGAAACGTAATGCGCCTAATAATAATGGCGGAAGTGCGGTAACGCCGAGTTTAATGATAACGAAGTTAACCCCCCAAATTACGACTACACAAAGGGCGAGTAAGATGTCTCTGAGACTCATGCTATTTTCTCGATGAACTTGCCAGATTAGACATCTACTTTACATGTGTATAATTTTGAGTGCGATGGTTATGATGCTTAATAATAAAAAACGGTATAAAAAGGTTAAATTTTATGGTTGATTTGCGCTTATTTGTTATTTTTCGTTGCTTGAGTCTGGGTCTGTGAATATTTATAATGTATTTATACATCATACGTATTCAGGACGGCCTGAATCAACGTCATTTAAATATGGGGACGACCCCGAGTAATTAACGGGAGCAAGCAATCATGGCTTGGATCGTTCTTTTTTTTGCAGGTTTATGCGAAGTGGTATGGGCTGTAGGTTTAAAATATACTCATGGTTTTACCCGTTTAACACCGAGTATTATTACTATTGTCGCTATTATTACCAGTATGGGGTTGTTAGCCTACGCCATGCGTGATTTACCGGTCGGCACGGCTTATGCCATTTGGACGGGGATTGGGGCTGTGGGCACAGCAATTGTTGGGATTATTTTCCTTGGTGAGTCAGCAAATATGTTCCGCTTGTTAAGCCTTGCTTTGATTATTACCGGGTTAATTGGTTTAAAAGTATCAAGTTAATTTTCAAATTAATTATTATTTAATTAAAAATGAATAATAAGCGGGCGACAGAGAAAGTTACCCGCTTTATCTTCTTGATATTTTATTGGCATAAAGAAAACTATTCTTATGTTATTTTTCGTTATAACGCGATGGCCAAATTTCAGATGGTGCAACACCCAAAAACTCGGCAATAATACGCTCTCCTTTAGGCCAACGTCTTGACAAGGCGTTATTTAATGTTGATGAGTTTAACCCTGCTGAACGTGATATTTGTGAAAGAGAAGAACCTTTTTTCTTTATCGCTGCAATAATATCAGCCGAGTGCCAATCTTGTTTCATACGATCTCCAATAGTGAATATATAAATATAATTGAAATTATTTAAGTTAGCTGGAACTAAATTTAGATATCAAGATAAAAAAATAATTCTTAATTTTAAATCCCTTTAAATTTCGGTCTTTGAATATTTATTTTTATGTGCTAAAGATATGGGTTAAACGCTTTTATTATCTTTATTTTTATTTAAATAACTATAAGGTGATTTTTATGGATATAGAAAACAATAAGATGGAAAAAATAAGCACTAGAGTAAAGTTAGATCTTTGCAATTATTTTAATTGGAATGATATTGATATCCATTATACGATTATTAATGTTGATGAGGAAAAGATATACACATTATCTAGTAATTATGAGTGGCAGTTAATTTATTGGCATCATGATATGGATTTATCATTAAAAGAACGGTTATTCTCTGGGGTGCAATATTGGAGTAATTATTCAGATGCATACCAGAAAATATTAACCAAACTCGATAAAGGAAATAAAAAAATTGATATTTGTAATAGGTACAATAATTTATTTGAGATATTTTCACTCAATGGAAACCATAAAGTCTCATATGAGTACTTACTTTCATTATATCAATGGCGTTCAATAGTTTCTGATTATGCATATGAAAAATGGTCTGAAAATAAAACGGTGGCATTACCGTTACGCCAAAAAATTGAATTAGATGAACCTGTACCTATTATTTGTAGAAGTAAGGAAACCCCTAATTTTATACGTTTTGGTCAGTTATCATTTTCAAACAAAGAAGCATTAACCATCCGCTTGTTGCTTTCCCACCGAAATATCAAGGAAATTAGCCGTATTCAAGGCTGTTCGGAAGAGGTGGAATATATAAGAGTTAAAAACATCAAGAAAAAATTAAACTGTGAAATGGTCTCTCAAAAGGAATGCTTTTCGGTAATGGAAGGTCACGGCATTACATTAACAAGTTTAGAAAAATTAATGCCTATTAATTAATTTAACTATTGGTTTTCTATAGGGACATGGGATCATTTTATGAAATGGAAATTACGTTTTGGTGCTGTCGCAGGGCATACCTTAGAATTTTATGATGTTGCAATTTTTGCTGCAATTTCATCATATTTAAGTGCAGAATTAACCCGCCTAGGTTATCAGCAAGCAACGGAGCTGGTGTGGGGGATTTTTGCTTTACGTTTTCTTATTCGGCCATTAGGGGGGTATGTAATTGGCCGTTATGCGGATAAAGTCGGTAAAAAACCGGCAATGATTTTGGTCAGCATTCTTACCGGTAGTGCCACATTGTGTATGGCATTTCTGCCTATTGAATTATTAGGGATATATACACCTTTAGCCATCCTATTTCTTCAAATGTTGCTATCTTTTAGTTTTGCGGGTGAAAGCCCATCACTGTCTACCTATTTATATAAAGATTCTAAACCCCAAGAACGAGGTCGAATTTCAGCGTTGTTAACTGGAAGTGCGGTTGTTGGCGTTATTGGCTCGTTAGGAATTGTGTTAATTCTTGAAAATATATTACCCCCTGAAACCATGCAAAGAGTGGGATGGAGAATACCACTGCTATTAGGTTTAGGTAATATACTGATCTGTTTCTGGTTTCGCTATCGCTTACCAGACCAACCAATTGAATATGATGGGCGCCAGAAAATAGATTGGCTTAAGGCATTTAATATCTTACTGGTTGTTATTCCTGGTTCGGTTATTTTTTATACCTTAAATTTTTCATCTTCATTTTTACTTAAGGAGTTAGAACTCGAAGAATTTAAAAGTATATATTCAATGATATCATCAACGTTATTATTGGTTTTAATGGCAATAGTTGGTTGGCTAACCGATAAATACAATTACTCTGAGCGGGTGTTTAACTTAGGGGTAAAGCTCGCTGCGATATTATCAATTCCTATTTATTACCTAATGTCTACTAAGGTTTTATCATTAGTACTTATCTCCCAATCGTCAATTATTATTATTTCAGCGATGGTGTTATGCAATTGGAATTATGCGATGGCAAAACCAGCCAATGGGCAAGTTACGACGTTAAGTATGGGGTATAACCTTGCATCGACGATTATAGGTGGGTTAACGCCATTAATTATCAATTACTTAGTCCTCATTGATGTTTCCTTGGTGGGTGTTTTTGTTTCATTGAGCTCGTTAACGCTATTTGCGTCATTTTTATTGAATAAAAAACAAAGGTTATTAACTGCTTAAATTTAAGGGGGATGTATGAATATTGAAAATAAACACTTAGAACTGTCTTGTTCTGGTTTTGGTGATAAGTTTTTAAAATATTTCGATTGGAATGATATGGATGTGACTTACAGTAGAGTGGATGTAACAAATAACGTGGTAAAAGTTATTTCAAATCACTATGAGTGGGTTTTAATGTTTTGGGATGATGACCTAGATAAAAAAGTAAAGGAACGATTAACCCCCGGTATTCAATATTGGAATAATTACTCTGCCGCATTCCAAAAAACATTATCTAAAACAGATAAGAAAGAAATGAAGGTGGATTTTTGTACCCAATATGGTGGTATATATGAAATTACCTCAATAAATTCAAGAAAAAAATTTACAAGTAATGAATTATTAGAACTCTATAAATTAAGAGCAGTTATTTCTGATTACTCCCAACATGCCTGGAAAGATAATGAAAATATTATTTTACCACTTAGGGCTGACATAAGCTTATCTCAAAAAATTGAAGATAATAACCGAGATATTTTAGATGCTCACCACTACATGCGTTTTGGTAATATTCGTTTTACCCGTAAAGAAATGATGACTATCCGATTACTGCCGGGTAAAGGAAATTAGTTATATCCAAGGTTGTTCGGAAGCGACTGAAAATAAACGTATTCAACGTATTAAGGAAAAATTAGGTTGCTCTTATACTTCACCTAGCGGTTTATTTCAGGCATTAAAAGAAAATGGCATTACCCTTGCTTGTCTGGAGTCTCTGGTAAGTTACCCTTAATTTAAAATATCTATTTTAACGTATTGAATTATTAACCTAATTGAGAGTAGGGATGTGGAGCCTTTAATTCATTAACTTCCAGATGCTAATAAGTATACTGTTTTTTAAAAGTATTAATTTTAATCTAATAATTTAAAAAATAATCAAATTAAGGATAGTGTATGGATATAGAAAATAATTTATTAGAAAAATCCTGTTCTAATTTAACAAACCTTTTTTCAAAGTATTTCAATTGGAATGATATAGATTTATCCATAACTAGAGTTGATCTTAGCAATAAGCAAGTGAGTATTATGTCAAACAATTACGAATGGCTGCTTATTTATTGGAATGCTGATTTAGATTTACGTTTAAGTGAACGGTTATCTCCAGGGGTTCAATACTGGAGTAATTACTCGGAAAGCTTTGTAAATACATTAGCAAAAACCAAGAAAAGGGAATTGAAAATTGATTTTTGTGCTAAGTATGGAAATGTATATGAAATTACGTCCATTAATTCTAGAAAGAAAATTTCACTAAATGATATGATATCACTTTATAAATGTAGGCCAACGATTATAGATTTCGCATATGAATCATGGAAAAAAGACAAAGATAATTATGCTATTTTACCATTGCGTGAAGAAATTAAATTCCCAGTGAATATAATTAACAAACTTAGTGAACAAGAGCTTGAACCTTTAGATATTCACCCTTATATGCGCTTTGGTAATATTCGTTTTACCCGTAAAGAAATAATAACTATCCGATTATTATTGTCACATTGTCGGGTAAAGGAAATTAGCTATATGCAAGATTGTTCAGAAGCGACAGAAAATAAGCGTATTCAACGTATTAAGGAAAAACTAGGTTGCTCTTACTCTTCACCTAGCGGGTTATTTAAGGCTTTAAAAGAAAATGGTATTACTCTTGCTTGTTTGGAGTCTCTGGTGAGTTATCCCTAAAGGACAGAATATTTCTCTACAAGGAAAGTCATTAATAGAAAAGGGATAAAAATGAAATGGAAATTTAGGTTGGGTGCTGTAGCTGGTAATGCTTTGGAATACTATGATATTGCAGTTTTTGCAGCTATATCTACTTATTTAAGTATTGAATTAACTAAATTAGGTTATTCTCAAGCGACAGAAATGGTATGGGGTATCTTTGCATTACGTTTTTTAATCCGCCCTTTAGGCGGATATGTTATCGGCCGCTATGCTGATACGGTAGGAAAAAAGTCAGCCCTAGTATTAACAAGCTTGATAACCGGTACGGCAACATTAATGATGGCACTGTTACCCATTGAATTATTAGGGAACTATACGCCATTAGTGATATTAATTTTACAATTGGCTCTTTCTTTTAGCTTCGCAGGTGAATTTCCCTCTCTAATTACATATTTATTTAAGGATTTAGATGGAAATATTCGATCTAGAGTTTCGTCAATTATTGTTGGTAGTTCTTTGTGTGGGGTCATTGCATCATTAGCTATCGTTTTTATACTAAAGAATACGTTATCTGAAGATACTATGCAGTCAATTGGGTGGAGGATCCCATTATTAATTGGTTTAATTAATATTTTAATTAGTTTTTGGTTTAGAGCTAAATTACCTAATTATAAAAATGAATTAGATAAAAAAACGATATTTAGTTGGTATCGTGTAATTTTGGTGTTCTTATTTACTATTCCTGGAACTGTCACTTTTTACTCTCAAAGTTTGTCAACCTCACTAATTATTCAACAATTAAAGATAGATGAGATAAAAAATTATTATGAAATATTTTCATCCGGTTTATTGCTAGTTTTTATGATGATATGTGGTTGGTTAACAGATAAGTATGGTTCGGCTAAATTTGTTTTTGATATAGGCGTTATTGGGATGGTATTGTTTTCAGCGCCACTTTATTTTTTATTACAAATAGGTAATTTGCTTCTAGTTTTTTTTGCTCAAGTCGTTATGTCTGCATACTCAGCGATGATATTGTGTAATTTATCAGCGGTACTGATGGATAAATCTGACGGACAGGCAACAATATTAGGTGTTGGTTATAATAGTGCAGCTGCATCTATCGGTGGGATCACCCCTCTAATTGTCAGTTATTTAAGTCACTTTAACTTAGGTTATGTTGGGCTATTTATTGCGGTTTGTGGGCTTTTTTACTTTGTATCTGCTTGTTTGCCAAAACCAAATCCTGCTTAGTGTTAACCATGATTTAATCCCCCCGTTAGGGGGGAAATCATCATAAATTATAGAGCTATAGTAATAGAAAATAAGATTGCTACCCTATTGGGTATACAAAAATTTTTCGGATGAAAAATAAAACCCAGTATTAAATGTGTTAGTTGATCAATTGGCTGAATCGCTGGTATAGGATCTCACCCAAAGTATATTGATCATACTCAGTACTATTGGCTAAATTATCAACAGCAGCATGCATGGAGTGATAAATCATTGTCGCCATCAATTCATGTGGCAATTCTGGCCATGCTTTGTTTTTCTCACCAAAAGCTAAAATAGCTTTAATCTGTTCAACTGCACGAGTTTCATGATCATTACTGCGTCCGTGGTATTCGTCATGAAATAGCATGTCGTGAATATTTTGTTTTTCAACATAGTATTTAATGCTATTTTCACACCATGATTTGAGTTTGGCAGATGCACTTTTTTGCGAATCTAAAGCAGATTGAATGTGGCTTAGATACCAATCCATATAGCGAGAGCGTAAGGCTTCCATAATGTCATTTTTTGACTGGAAGTAGTGATAAAAGGTCCCTTTTGCAACATCCGCAGATAAGACAATTTCGCTAACCGTAGTATTGACAAAACCTTTGGAAAGAAAAAGGTTTTCTGCTGCGTTCATTAAGTCATCAAGCCTTTCTTCCGCAGGTTTTGTTCTTGGTTTTTTAGGCTGTATTGTCATTGAAATATCTCTTAACGTCATGTACCAAAAGCAAATCTGATAGGGATATCATAGCATTTAATATTCATATGCTAAAATTTAGCTTGCTGGTCGTGTCACTATTTTAACTATCTGTCTGCTACTTCTATAAAAAGATAAAATAAATACGATCAAGAAAATATACATTATCGCGCCAATTAGCCACACCCAGCCGTCCCAATTTGCCAGTGTAAGGCCAAAAATAAAGCTAAATAATAATGGGCCAATAACCCCTGTGGCATTGGTTAAACTGACTAAAATCCCTTGTAATTTACCTTGGTTAGCTTGATTAACTTGAGCTGACATTAACCCTTGTAGTGCTGGTAATGCAATACTACCACCGGCGAGTAAGATTAATGTAGGGTAAATCATCCAACCTTCGGTGAGTAATGACAAAATAATAAATGCGCTTCCGTCTGCGACAAAGCCGACAATGATTGTTACCTTTTCATTGAATTTTTTGTCAATGGCTCCAGCAATAAAAGCTTGGAATAGGGCATGCATAACGCCTAAGCCCGCCAAAGATAACCCAACTTGCACACTATTCCATTGGAAGCGATTTTCGGTAAATAGCACCCAGGTTGTTGCAGGGATCTGACCAATTAACTGTGCCATAAAAAAGACAAAAAGTAGCAAAATAACGGGTTTTATCAGCTGTATGAAGGGAACTGACAGCTCTACAGTTTCATTTTGATCATTCTGTATGGCATTTTTATTTTTAAAAATAAGCCAGATCACGACAAAAGAGCACGCATTCAAAATAGCCGCAATAACAAAAGGTAAATGTGGGGAAAATTGCCCTGCAAAGCCCCCAATCGCAGGGCCGGCGATTAACCCCACGCCAAATGCTGCGCCTAATCGCCCAAACCATTTAGTGCGTTCTTGTGGGGCAGTGTTGTCGGCAATAACAGAAGCCGCTACGGCGCCTGTTGCGCCAGTGATCCCTGAAATTAAACGGCCTAAATACAGCATCCAAAGTGAGCTCGATAAAGCCAATAAACTGTAGTCCAGTACGGCTCCTGCAAGGGAGATCAACAAAATAGGCTTGCGACCGAATTTATCAGACCATCTGCCCAGTATTGGGGCAAAAAATACCTGCATGATGGAGTACAAAGCCAGCAAGATACCGTAATGATTTGCCAAGTTTTCTAGCGTCACATACTCACGGAGTAAGGCTGGTAAAACAGGCATGATCAAACCGATCCCCATAGCATCAAGGGCGGTGATCGTTAATGCAGTGATCGCAAATTTATTCATTATTCATTTCTCTATCATTGATAGATTTGGAATGTATCCCTATCAGTGATAGAGTGTCAATAGAAAATTAAGGGGAAAGCGATGGCAAGATTGGATAAAGAAACCATTATTACGGCTGCACTAGATTTGCTGAATGAAGTGGGAATGGAAGGACTGACAACGCGAAAATTGGCTCAAAAGCTCGGGGTTGAGCAACCCACACTGTATTGGCATGTGAAGAACAAGCGCGCATTGTTGGATGCATTATCGGTTGAAATGCTAAAACGACATCATGGCCATCCATTACCTGTTGAAGGTGAAACGTGGCAGGAGTTCTTGCGCCATAATGCATTAAATTTTCGTCGTGCCTTACTTAGCTACCGTGATGGGGCAAAGGTACATTTAGGCACGCGGCCTAGTGCAGAGCAATACGCCACGGTGGAAAAACAATTGCAGTTTATGATTGATAGCGGTTTTTCATTAAAAAGTGGCCTTTACGCAGTGAGTGCAGTGGGGCACTTTACATTAGGTTCAGTACTTGAGCAGCAAGAACATTTGGCAGCAATGGGTGAGAGAGATGTTGAACAAGACGGAGCGATGCCATTGTTATTAAAAGAAGCTATTCAAATCATGGATAATGATGATGGAACAGAAGCATTTTTGTTTGGTTTAGAATCACTTATTCGAGGCTTTAAGCCCTAAAAAAGAAAAGGTATGACAATGTGCTGTCATACCTTTTATTAAAATAATGTGTGATTGCATTATTTACAGAGTAAATACACCAATAATTGCAATTACACTAATGATTGCTGAGCCACCGTAGAAAACCCATTTTGTCGCAGGGACATGGATTTTAAAGTCGTGCAGCGTATGGTGGATACGGTGCATACCACACCAAACTGGCAAAATAATCATCAGTAATAAGAAAACGCGGCCGATAAAGCTTTGGCTAAATGCCATAATGCGCTCATAGCTCAGCATTTCTGGTGCCACACCGAGAGGAATTAAAATTCCTAACAGAATGATGATTGCAGGGCCAATTACAGCACTCCACATACCACCTGCACCAAATAACCCCCAGAAAATCGGCTCATCGGAACGTTTAGGCGTTAGATTCATCAGATTCTCCTTAGATTAAAATAACAATGCGATTGCTAAGATTGCCGCCGTAACAACAATCGTGAGAGCCCAGAAGCCTTTAACGATAGGCTCATCAGACATTTTCTTATCTTTCACAATAATACTGACGGCTTTTGGCGCAAGGTTGAACCACGTCGTGGTATGCAGCAATGTCGCAGCCAATGTAATAATGTTAATGATAAGAATGATTGGGTTACTTAAGAACCCAACAAAGCCAGCCCATGATTCTGGACCGCTTTTCAGCGCAAATACCCCATACAGGACTAAAATACTGAACCAGACCTGAAGGACGGAGGTACTTTCACGCATGATGTAAAAGCGGTAAAAACCCAGCTTTTGCCACCAGTCGCCCTTCATTTCTCTGACATAGGGTTTACGTTTCGTAGTCATGACTTCAATTCTCCTTATCGTGGCTTCAGCATGGCGATAACAAAGTCTTGCGCGCTGGCAACTTTCCCTTGCTGAATAGCACCAGCAGGGTCGACATGCTTAGGACAGACTTCAGAACAGTAGCCTACAAACGTACAGCTCCAGACACCATTGTCACCGTTTAACAAGGTCATGCGTTCTTTCGCACCATGGTCTCGGTTATCTAAATTGTAGCGCTCTGCCAATGTGATCGCGGCTGGGCCGATGAACTCTGGGTTCAGTCCAAATTGTGGGCAAGCTGCATAGCACAGACCACAGTTGATACAGCCTGAAAATTGATGGTATTTGGCCATCTGTGCAGGCGTTTGCTTATTTGGGCCTTCAGAAGGTTTACGGTCATTACCGATAATATACGGTTTGATCGCTTCTAAACGCTCAATAAAGTGAGTCATATCAACAACAAGGTCGCGCTCGATTGGGAAGTTACCTAATGGCTCAACTTTCATACCTTGCGGGTATTCACGCAGGAATGTTTTACACGCCAGTTTAGGTACTTTATCCACCATCATGCCGCAAGAACCACAAATCGCCATACGACAAGACCAACGGTAAGACAGGTCTGGAGCGAGGTTATCTTTGATATAGCCTAACGCATCTAACAAAGAAGTTTGCTCGTCGTAAGGGACATCATACGTCACCAAATGGGGCTCACTATCCGTTTCCGGATTGTAACGCATGATCTCCATTTTTAGGTGTTTCATATCATCCATTAGCTTGCTCCTTCTTCGCCTTATCTTGAGCTTCAGCTTCGGCACCGTAAACACGTTTAGCTGGCTGAGATTTCGTGATTTTCACGTCACTGTATTCTAAACGAGGGGAGCCCTCTGGGTTATAGAATGCCAAAGTATGTTTAAGGAAATTAACATCATCACGCTCAGTACAGCCTTCATCGAGACGTTGGTGTGCACCACGTGATTCTTTACGGTTGATTGCAGAGTGAGCCATACATTCCGCCACATCAAGGCCAAAGCCTAATTCAATGGTGTACAGTAGGTCAGTATTAAATACGCTGCTATGGTCGGTAATTTCGACGTGTTTGAAGCGTTCTTTCAGCTCAGCAATTTTATCAACGGTTTTTTGCATTAATTCAGGGGTACGGTAGATACCGCAGCCTTCTTCCATTGAAATACCCATTTCGTCGCGGATCTTCGACCAGCTCTCTTTCCCTTTTTGGTTCATGAGTTTGCTGAGGTCAGCTTCGATATCACGAGTACGGGCTTCGATAGCATTTGCATTGGCTGGTGTTGCTTCAGCAGCATGGCGAGCGGCTTCTTCACCTGCCAGACGACCAAATACAACTAATTCAGCTAATGAGTTAGAACCTAAACGGTTTGCACCGTGCAAGCCAACAGAAGAACACTCACCGACAGCAAATAGGCCTTTGATGCGTGTTTCTGTGCGTTGATCCGTTTCGATACCACCCATGGTGTAGTGAGCGGTTGGGCGAACAGGAATTGGGTCTGTTACTGGGTCAACACCTACGTAGGCTTTCGCCAATTCACAAATAAATGGTAAACGCTCATGCAGTTTTTCTGCGCCAAGGTGACGTAGATCCAGATAGACGACATCACCACGATGAGTGCTGATCGTACGGCCTGCACGCCATTCGTGCCAGAACGCTTGGGAAACTTTGTCACGTGGACCCAGTTCCATATATTTATTTTCAGGTTTACCCAGTGGAGTTTCAGGCCCCATTCCGTAGTCTTGCAGATAGCGATAGCCGTCTTTATTGACAAGGATCCCGCCCTCACCACGACAACCTTCGGTCATTAAGATACCTGAACCCGGTAACCCAGTTGGGTGATATTGAACAAATTCCATATCACGCAGCGGCACGCCATGGCGGAATGCGATACCCATACCATCACCGGTTACAATACCGCCATTGGTATTGTAGCGATAAACGCGTCCAGCACCGCCAGTTGCCATCACGATGGCATTAGCACGGATCTGGACTTTTGTTCCTTCCATCATATTTAACGCGACAAGACCACGGACTTGGCCTTCATCAACAATGATATCGAGAACAAAATGTTCGTCAAAACGTTGAATTTGTGGATATTTTAATGAAGTTTGGAACAGGGTATGGAGCATGTGGAAGCCAGTTTTATCAGCAGCAAACCACGTACGCTCAATTTTCATTCCACCAAAACGGCGAACGTTAACTGAACCATCTGGTTTACGGCTCCACGGGCAGCCCCATAGCTCTAGTTGGGTCATTTCTGTTGGGCAGTGTTCGACAAAATAGTCGACAACATCTTGCTCACACAGCCAGTCCCCACCAGCTACAGTATCATTAAAATGATAGTCATAGGAGTCATGAGCCTGAGTAACTGCTGCTGATCCCCCCTCTGCGGCCACAGTGTGACTACGCATTGGGTATACTTTTGAGACCAGAGCAATCTTGATATTGGGATTTGCTTCAGCGGCAGCAATTGCTGCACGTAAGCCTGCGCCCCCGGCCCCGATAATCGCTAAATCGGCATTGAAGGTTTGCACTGCGCTTCTCCATTGTTCAAGTGTAAAATTGATAAATTCTTTTAAATACTTTTGATAATTAGCTACGTCATTTTCAGTTCAACTTAAAGCTAAACTACGAAATATCTGTTTTTTAATAGTAAATAATATAATAGCTAATAATGACTTATCATGCTGTGAATTATAGCGAATAGTCCTCAAGATAAATTTGATATAGAGGGGTGTTTTGGCCAAATTTAGCGATAAAGTGTGAGATAGATCTTCTTTTTATAAATTGTTTTTACATTACTGGATTTTCTAGGCTGTTAACACCGAATAAAAAGGAATTTCAAATGATTATCATTAAATTTACATAGACTTTTAGTGTATAAAACCAAGTGAATTACTCAGGTTTTATCAATAATAAGTGATTAATACTATTATTATAGCTGAAGAGTTTAATTCATATTGAATGCTAATTTGCGAGGAGTCTCACTATTTATTATTTAGAATAAATTTAATTTTGAACAGAAAATTTTAAAATAGATTGAGAAAGCGAATCGTTTCGCTTTTTTAGTAACAGATATGTCACATAATATAAGAATTAATCATGTTTCAGGCTATCTCTACTTACTCATCATGCCGACAGTTGCAAGTATTTACGTTCAGATAAATATGCATTATCAGTGTAAATGCATTGTGTGTTGCCTGTGAGGTGGGTACACTGCACGACTAAGTTTATTTTGGAGTCATCTTAATGAGTGATATAGCGAATTGGCAGCCAACCGCCCCCATCGCTAACCTGTTACAGCGCGCAAAAATAATTGCGGAAATCAGACGTTTTTTTACTGATCGTTGTGTACTTGAAGTCGAAACCCCCGCAATGAGTCAGGCAACAGTCACTGACATTCATCTTGTTCCATTTGAAACGCGTTTTGTGGGCCCTGGTGCAGCGCAAGGTATTAATTTATATTTAATGACCAGCCCTGAATACCACATGAAACGTTTATTAGCGGCCGGTAGTGGTCCTATCTATCAGTTAGGTCGTAGCTTTAGAAATGAAGAAGCAGGGCGACATCATAACCCTGAATTTACCATGTTAGAGTGGTACCGCCCGCATTTTGATATGTATCGCTTGATCAATGAAGTGGATGACCTACTGCAACAAGTTTTAGAATGTGAGAGTGCAGAGCTACTTTCATACCAACAAGCGTTTTTACGCTATTTGGATATTGACCCGTTATCTGCTGAAAAAAGTGAATTACGTGAGGTTGCAGCCCGTTTAGATTTGAGCAATATTGCGGATCAGGAAGAAGATAAAGATACCTTACTTCAACTGCTATTTACCATGGGCGTTGAGCCTCATATTGGTAAAGAAAAGCCTGCAGTCGTGTATCATTTCCCTGCAACCCAAGCGTCTCTTGCCGTAATTAGCACGGAAGATCATCGTGTTGCTGAGCGTTTTGAGGTGTATTATAAGGGAATGGAACTAGCAAATGGTTTTCATGAACTCACTGATGCAAGCGAACAACGCCAGCGATTTGAACAAGACAACCGTAAGCGAGCGGCAATGGGGCTACCTACTGCACCTATTGATGAGCACTTGCTCGCGGCTTTAGAGCATGGTTTACCTGATTGTTCTGGTGTCGCTGTTGGGGTTGATAGGCTGATTATGATTGCTTTAAATGCAGATAAAATCAGTGATGTGATCGCATTCCCTGTCACTATCGCGTAATTTATTTTCAAAACCGATTAGACTTGCTGCCAAACATAATATGTTTGTCAGCAGTCTGAATGCAGCCAAATGGCTGCATTCTTATTTTGTCCCAGAAAACTATTTTTGTTTCTGCTGTTCTAAGAACTTAACCCCTAAGTCAGGGAAGTCTGTGAAGGCGCCATCGACATCGGCTTGGTTATAAATAATGTCATAAAGCTGTTGCCCATCTTTGGCGTATTTTGGCAGCTTATCAACACGGATAGTGAACGGATGCACTGCCATTTTGTTATCATGAGCTTCTTTAACCATGCCATTCACTTTGATATTAGTTGGCGTGGATTCTTCACTAATTAGCATATGATAATCAGGGCCAATACCATCTGCATAGGTCGCAATTTCTTTCATTGCACCCGGTTTCATCATCCAATCATAATTGTAATTAACCCAAGTTCCGTCAGGTTTTTGCTCTTGAGTTTCGTTCCAATCGGTGTAAGCAATCAATTGAATTAATTTAATATCCATCCCCATTTCTGGCATCAAGGTATTTTTGATACGTTTTAGGTCATTAGGGTCAAATGACTGTAGATAAACGTTGGAATCCTTGGTGGTATAGCCATACTCTTTAAGGACTTCGAGTGTTTTTTTGGTGATATCTTTGCCTTCTTGTAAGTGGAACCAAGGGGCTTTAATTTCTGGGTAGATACCAATATTTTTACCCGTTGATTTGTTTAGTCCTTGAACAAATTCAATCTCTTCTTGGAAGGTGTGAACGCGGAAGTCTGATTTGCCCATTGGGAAGCGGTTCGGATAGCTTTGCACTTTTTTACCATCAACAATATCAAATCCTTCCGTAAAATTGAGTGATTTGATTTCATCAAGGGTAAAGTCAATCGCATAGTAACGGCCATCTTTACGGGCGCGTTCAGGGAAACGTTCAGCAACATCTGTCACGCGATCGAGATAATGGTCATGTAAGACCACGAGCTCGTTATCTTTCGTCATAACTAAATCTTGCTCAAGAAAATCAGCACCTTGTGCGTAAGCCATTGCTTTTGCAGGTAGGGTATGTTCCGGTAAGTAACCACTTGCACCACGATGTGCAATGACAACTTTACTTGAAGCTTGAGCTACAGCAGACACTGACATCACTAAAACCATACTAGCCACCAATGTTTTTAATGGAAAGCTCATGATTATATCTCCTTGGCACTTTATTTGGGTAAAAAAATGGGCTACATCATTTTTTGATATAGCCCACGAGTCTAGCGATTAACAATGAACATTTGATGAATGTTTATTGTGAGTTTGCTAATTCACGTTTATGTTTGCTTTCGCTCAACATGACGATAAACAGTAGAACAACCGCTAATGCTGAACCACCGATCATGACAGCGAAGCCACCGTCCCAACCGAAGTAGTCTACGGTATAACCAACGATAGCACTTGCTGCTACAGAACCACCGAGGTAGCCGAACAAGCCTGTGAATCCTGCGGCTGTACCTGCTGCTTTTTTCGGTGCAAGTTCAAGGGCGTGCAAACCAATCAACATAACAGGACCATAGATTAGGAAACCGATGATCAACATACATGCCATATCAACATTTGGGTTACCAGCTGGGTTCATCCAGAACACGATAGTTGCAATGGTTACCAGAACCATGAAGAACACACCAGTGGCTCCACGGTTACCACGGAAGACTTTATCCGACATCCAACCACACAGTAACGTACCTGGGATACCTGCGTATTCATATAAGAAGTAAGCCCATGAAGATTTGTCCATTGCGAAGTGTTTAACTTCACGCAGGTAAGTTGGAGACCAGTCCAAAACACCATAACGCAGTAAGTAAACGAACACGTTAGCAATCGCAATCATCCATAACAGTTTGTTTGGGAAAACATACTTCATGAAGATTTCTTTTGCAGTTAACTCTTGCTCATCTGATGCTTTATAGTCAGTTGGATAGTCGTTTTTGTACTCTTCAATTGGAGGAAGACCACAAGACTGCGGGGTGTCGCGCATTAACGCAAATGCAATGATTGCAACAAGGATAGCAGCCAATGCAGGCATATACAGCGCAGCTTTCCAGTCGTTAAACCATGCCATACCTAACATGAACAGTAATGGAGGGATACCACCACCGACGTTGTGCGCACAGTTCCAAACCGAAACGATACCGCCACGTTCTTTTTGTGACCACCAGTGAACCATGGTACGTCCACAAGGAGGCCAACCCATACCTTGGAACCAACCACAAAGGAACAGTAATACGAACATTACCATGATGCTCGATGTTGCCCATGGCACGAAGCCCATGACTAACATCACCGCGGAGGCGAGAATCAAACCTGCTGGTAAGAAATAACGCGGGTTTGCACGGTCGGAAAACGACCCCATAATAAATTTAGAAAATCCGTAAGCAATTGAGATCCCTGATAATGCAAAACCAAGGTCACCTTTAGAGAAACCTTGTTCAACAAGATATGGCATCGCTAACGCAAAGTTCTTTCGGACTAGATAATACGCTGCGTAACCAAAGAAAATACCCATGAAGATCTGCCAGCGAAGCTTACGATAGACAGGATCTACCTTATCAGCTGGCAGCCTCTGTATATGAGGTGCTGGTTTAAAAATGCTTAACATATACGCCTCCGATGGCATGCTAATTTTTATTTACACTTCCATTCTCTACTTCAGAGAAATATTGAGTGTTTATTATTGGTGAAGTAACAAAAACGAAAATAATCGAGTAATTTAAGAGTCTTTATTTTCTTAATTGCTCTAAATTGTAGTCGTTAAAAAACAATTTATCTGTAATCCAACGCACAATTATTGATTTTGTTTATGAGGTTGCATAGTAAATGACATTTGTGAATGGAATGGAACTAGAAATGTTAATTATTTTGTGATTTCCATCACGATTTTGTTCTTTAAAACACTGAAAATGGATCTATTGCTTTCGTTTTTGTTCCTTATCAAACATTGATCGCGTTTCTGGGCTATATTTAATAATAGATTATAAAAATAGAACCTATACTTATCTATTATAGAAACGTTTATTAATGTGAGGAATGCGACATGAATGGCTCATCTGTGACTGAAACGGATGTCATCATTATTGGTGGTGGCGCAACAGGTGCAGGGGTCGCTCGTGACTGCGCTCGCCGAGGTCTAAGAACCGTTTTACTCGAAAGGCATGATATTGCGACTGGTGCGACCGGGCGTAACCATGGATTACTTCATAGTGGCGCGCGCTATGCAGTCACTGATGGTGAGTCTGCCAGAGAATGTATAGAAGAGAACAAGATTTTAAAGCGTATCGCGCATCACTGTATTGAGCGAACAGATGGTTTGTTTATTACCCTCCCCGAAGACAGCTTAGAGTATCAGCAACAATTCATTACGGCTTGCCACGCTGCAGGTATTGATGCGACGGCGATTGACCCTAAAGAGGCTATTCGCCTTGAACCTTCCGTTAACCCACATCTAATCGGTGCGGTTCGTGTTCCTGATGGCACGGTTGACCCATTTCGTTTGACTGCAGCAAATATGTTAGATGCCAGAGAGCATGGCGCGAAAGTATTAACTTATCACGAAGTCATTGGTTTGATTCGGAATGGTGATACTGTACGTGGCGTGACGGTTTATGATCACCATGCCAAGAAACAGTATGATATTTATGCAGAAATTGTCGTTAATGCAGGCGGAATTTGGGGGCAAAAAATCGCAGAGTATGGCGAATTAAAAATTAAAATGTTCCCTGCAAAAGGCGCACTATTAATTTTAGGCCACCGCTTGAATAACATGGTGATAAACCGCTGCCGTAAACCTGCAGATGCCGATATTTTGGTTCCCGGCGATACGATTTCCCTGATTGGCACTACGTCGACTCATATTGAATATGATCAAATTGATAATATGTATGTCACCCCTGAAGAGGTGGATATTCTTATTCGCGAAGGTTCAATGCTGTCTCCTGCACTTGCGACAACGCGCATTTTACGTGCGTATGCAGGCGTTCGACCATTAGTTGCCAGTGATGATGACCCATCAGGGCGTAATGTGAGCCGTGGTATTGTGTTGTTAGACCACGCTAAACGTGATGGCTTAGAAGGTTTCATCACCATTACGGGTGGCAAGTTGATGACTTATCGCCTGATGGCGGAATGGGCTACAGATAAAGTTTGCGAAAAACTGGGTCATAGCGCCAAATGTACAACCGCAGAAGCGCCGTTACCGGGCTCGCAGCACAGCGCAGAAGAAGCCTTACGTAACGTTGTTTCTATTCCTGCTCCTATTCGTGGCTCAGCAGTTTACCGTCATGGCGACAGAGCTTCTGCCATTCTCAGTACGGATAGGCTCGATAAAAGTTTAGTCTGTGAGTGCGAAGCCGTTACTGCCGGTGAAGTACGTTATGCTGTTAATTCATTGACGGTCAATAACTTGCTTGATTTAAGGCGTCGTACCCGAGTGGGGATGGGAACTTGCCAAGGTGAATTATGTGCTTGCCGGGCTGCGGGCTTACTCAATCGTTTTAATGTCACAACGCCTCATGAAACAGAGCAACAACTGGGCCACTTCCTGAATGAGCGATGGAAAGGTGTACGTCCAATTGCTTGGGGGGATGCACTGCGTGAAAGTGAATTTACCAGTTGGGTATATCATGGATTATGTGGCATGAACGAAGCGATACTAGGCAAGGATGCACAAAAGGAGGCTGATAATGAAATATGATGCTGTGGTAATGGGCGGCGGCCTCGCAGGGTTACTTTGTGGTATTCGTTTAACACAATCAGGCCTGTCTTGTGCAATTGTTAGCGCTGGGCAAAATGCGCTGCATTTTTCTTCAGGTTCATTAGATTTACTCACACACTTACCGGATGGGCAAGCTGCTGAAAAACCATTAGAAATGCTTGATGCGTTAAAGGAACAGTCGCCAGCTCACCCTTATAGTTTAATTGGAAAATCGCAAGTTACTGAGCTAGCGCATATGGCACAGTCAATATTGCAGCAAGCAGGAGTCCATTTAAAAGGCGCTTGTGAAGAAAATCATTATCGCATTACACCTTTAGGCCATAAGCGCATGACGTGGCTCAGCCCTGAATCTGTCCCAACGGTGGGCTTACATCAAAAAATGGCAATGGGGAAAATTGCAGTTGTTGGTATCGAAGGGTTTTTAGATTTCCAACCACAAATGGTGGCGGATGAACTACAGCGTGATGGGATAGAAGCCAGTTCTCATTATGTTCATTTACCTTTACTTGACCGTTTGAGAGAAAATCCGAGTGAATTTAGGGCAATTAATGTCGCTCGTTGGTTGGATAGGCCGGAGAATATGGCGCAAATGGTTGAAGAAATTCTCCCGTTAGTGGCTGATGCCGACACCATATTCATGCCTGCTTGTGTAGGACTTGATAGTGATGAGCCATTAATTGAGTTACAAAAACGGTTAGGTAAACCCTTATTCTTACTGCCGACTTTACCGCCATCATTATTAGGTATTCGTTTACATGAGTTGCTATTGCGTCAATTTCGTCGCCAAGGCGGTATTGTGATGCCTGGTGATAAAGTCACTTCAGTGAATTGTATCGATGGGGTAATTGATTCGGTACAAACTCGCAATCATGGTGATATCTCTTTAAAAGCTAAGCATTTCGTTCTAGCGACAGGGAGTTTTTTCAATAATGGGTTGGTAGCCGAATTTGACCGTGTCTATGAGCCTTTGATGCAATTGGATCTGTGTGAAATTTCAGAACGTGCAAAATGGACCAATAAAGAGTTTTTCGCTTCCCAGCCTTATATGGCTTTTGGCGTGAAAACCGATGAAAAACTACGCGCACAAAAAGAGGGAAAAGCCATTTCTAATCTTTATGTAGCAGGTGCCGTATTAGGCGGTTTTGATCCTCTTACTCAAGGTTGTGGTGCGGGCGTATCAATGATTAGCGCATTATATGTAGCGAATCAAATAATCAATGAAATGAGTAAAAATAAAGCGATGCAGGCGGAGGTGGCACAATGAGTATTCAAGATGCAAGCTTTGAAAGCTGTATAAAATGCACGGTGTGTACCACTTATTGCCCTGTCGCAAAAGTTAATCCATTGTATCCAGGGCCTAAACAAGCAGGGCCTGACGGTGAGCGTTTACGCTTAAAAGACCCGATGTTATATGACGAGGCGCTTAAATATTGTACTAACTGTAAGCGTTGCGAAGTGGCTTGCCCATCTGATGTAAAAATCGGTGATATTATCGCACGCGCACGTAATACTTATAGCCAGCAAAAACCTAAAATTCGTGATG
Source organism: Providencia sp. PROV116 (assembly GCF_028482485.1). NCBI lineage: Bacteria > Pseudomonadati > Pseudomonadota > Gammaproteobacteria > Enterobacterales > Morganellaceae > Providencia > Providencia sp. PROV116. Next base: position 130,214 of record NZ_JAMPQO010000018.1, read on the forward strand.
CAATATTAAGCCACACGGATTTAATGGGCTCGTTATCGACACCATTTGCACCCGTGGTGAATACCATTACAGGGTTAAAACCGGTTCGTCAAATTCTTGATAAAGCATTGAAAATCGACCATCGCCGTGAATTACCTAAATATTCGTTTGGGACTTTCCGTCGTTGGTATGCAAAACAAGCTGCTGAACAAGCCAAATATGAAGAACAAGTTGCATTCTTCCATGGTTGCTATGTGAACTATAACCATCCTCAACTTGGGAAAGACCTGATCAAAGTCTTCAATGGGATGAATATTGGCGTTCAATTACTTAAACGCGAAAAATGTTGCGGTGTTGCGTTAATTGCCAATGGGTTCATGAAACAAGCGAAACGCCAAGCGAATGTTAATCTTGAATCATTACAAGAAACGATTCTTGAGAAACATGTACCTGTGGTGGCGACATCATCAACCTGTACCTTTACTATCCGTGATGAATATACCCATGTTTTAGACGTCGACACTTCAGCGATGCGTGACAACATTGAGCTGGCAACACGTTATATCTATCGCCTACTTGAAGAAGGGCGTGAATTGAAGCTCAAACACACACCGTTAAAAGTGGCCTATCACACACCATGCCACATGGAAAAAATGGGTTGGACTTCCTACACGTTAGAGTTAATTAAACGTGTACCAGGTGTTGAGCTGATTGTGCTGGATTCACAATGTTGTGGTATTGCTGGAACATATGGTTTCAAAAAAGAAAACTATGAAGTTTCTCAAGGGATTGGCGCAGGATTATTCCGCCAAATCGAAGAAAGTGGCGCTGATATGGTGATTACTGACTGTGAAACCTGTAAGTGGCAAATTGAGATGTCGACAAGTAAGAAGTGTGAGCACCCGATTTCACTCCTAGCAAGAGCGTTATAGCATGTAATTAATTGAATTGTAGGGTTGTTATTCTTTGTTTTAGCTCAGTTAAACTTATTTGGAGATAGCATTTAGCTATCTCCTTTTTTGTTTAGTGCTGATTGACTAACTGTTTTTTATCTGAGTTTGCAAAGAAATATTTCAAGATAAAATTCAAAAGCACACCATAAGCAGGTAAGAAAAATAGCATGCAAATAAGTAACTTGAAAACATAGTCAACTAACGCGATTTCGACCCAATTTGCGGCCATAAAGGGGTCGCTACTGCGGAAAAATGCAATAAAGAAGAATGCGATAGTATCAATTAAGTTACCAAAGAACATAGCGCAGGCAGGTGCCACATACCAACGTGCATTTTGGCGCAACTTATTGAATACGCTGACATCTAATATTTGCCCAAGTACGTAAGCCATAAAGCTTGCCGCGGCGATACGAGCAACGAATAGGTTGAACTCAGATAAAGCGGTAAAACCTTGCCATTCACCTTGGAAAAACAACGCTGAAATAACGTAGGAAATCAGTAATGCAGGCAACATGACCGCAGTTATAATTCGGCGAGCCAGCGGTGCACCATAGATACGTACGGTTAAGTCAGTAGCAAGGAAAATAAATGGAAAAGTAAAAGCACCCCAAGTGGTATGGAAGCCAAAAATATTAATTGGCAACTGCACGAGGTAGTTACTAGAGGTAATGATTAAAATATGAAATAACGAAAGCCAAATTAACGCAGTGGCTTTTTGCTGCGCAGTAAAATTAAACATATTGTACCTTTTTAGTCACAATGGGGTGAGGGAACCCATGAAATACATCCCAACATTTGGGAACAGCGCATCATACGCTCGTTGCGCAACAAAAGCAAAACTGTTCATTTATCAATGAGCGTTTTATTATATAATTAGTCTATTGATTCCTTTTAGAAGTGTTTTTTAATGTCTGATTTATTTGCTAATCCAACGAAAACCCTTGATACGCTAGGGTTACGATGCCCAGAGCCTGTGATGTTAGTGCGCAAAACAGTTCGTAATATGGCTGATGGGGAAACGTTGTTAATTATTGCTGATGACCCAGCAACCACACGCGATATCCCTGGTTTCTGCCGCTTTATGGAGCATGATTTATTAGCGGTAGAGGCTGAGAATGCTCCGTATCGTTATTTGTTACGTAAAAAATCGAGTTAACCGCCATTAGCTAACTGTATTGTATCCATCCCTGCCAAAAGGCAGGGGGATTTATTGTAGATTTAATACTTCCTGATGAGTTAACCCAGTGAGCTGACAGATAAGCTCAATACTTGTACCGAGTTGTAAACCTTTCAGAGCAACTTCATGTTGTTTTTTGTTTGCTCCAATATCTATGCCTCTATTTACACCAATATCAATGCCTTCTTGTATTCCTTGATTTTTTAATCGTTGCGCAATGTTCATAATCGCCTCTTGGTTATTTTCAATTTGATCAATAAGTTGGTTAACCACTATTTCAAAGTGAGGTGAATCCATAGTAATAAATAAGTAATTGAAAATAGTGATGATGTCATCGCTATGATGATAATTTTGATTCATCGCTTCAGCTAGCAGCTGCGTGACTTTTTCTATGTTATCTCTTAAGTCCCTATGCTTCATCGCGAGTTCCATAACCGCAACTTTGCGATGGTTTACGAATTCATTATCATCAATGACAGTAATATCGACGAGCGGAAATGGTTGACTATATAAGTTTGATGCAATTTCTGGCCACGGAAAACAGTGTGTCCACGGCTTAGCATCATATGGATAAGGCGTTACCTTTCCATGATAAAATAAAACTGGCACAACCAGTGGCAAATCATGATGGCCTTGTTGTAAATGTTGATTCATGGCAAGGAACGAATAATGCATCATCCGCCAACCCATTAGCTTATCGGGTGTTGATTGGTGTTCAACTAACATATAAATATAGCCTTCACCTTGCTGTGTCTCGACAGTGTAGAGCATATCCGAAAGACGAGTTCGTAGCTGGTTATCAATGAAAGAAGAATTTGTTATCGCTAATGTTTTGAAATCACATAATTGCTTAATATGGCTGGGTAAGTGAATATCAAAAAAGTCACGTGCATTATCAAGTTTAGACATAAACCCTTTAAATGCAGCGTCATGTGGCGTTGAACTGTGATTTTTTACCATACCCAATACCCGCTAATACCTTGCCAAAAGAGTGATTTTCAAAATGCATTTTAGTGGAATCTGGGGTTGATGGAGAAAAAGTTAGTCCTAATTCTTAAGTTAAAATTGTATTTAACATATTGTAATAACAGTGTTTATTGGAAAGGTTGTAAAAGAAAAAACGCCACTTATTGTGGCGTTTAAATCAGTTGATATAAATTACTTTTTCACTTGAGGTAATTTAACGCGTAATAGGCGCACTGCGTTTGCTGTTACGAGTGCTGTTGCACCGGAGTCAGCAAGAACGGCGACCCAAAGCCCGGTAATTCCCAACAAACTGGTGATGAGGAATACGGCTTTTAACCCTAAGGCAATCGCAATATTTTCACGAATGATTTTTCGTGTTGCGCGAGATAGCGCAATAATCTCTGCGAGCCCAGTTAAACGGTTATGAGTTAACGCGGCATCGGCAGTCTCTAATGCCACATCCGTACCACTGCCCATGGCAACACCGATACTAGACGCTTTCATTGCTGGAGCATCATTAATGCCATCACCGACCATCATCGTGCTGTGGTTTCGGTTAAGCTCCATAACCGCAGTGACTTTATCTTCCGGTAATAACCCTGCGCGGTATTCCATGCCTAATTGGCCTGCAATAGCACTTGCTGCTCGAGGGTTATCACCTGTCAGCATCACGGCATTCACGTTGAGCGCTTTTAGCATGCTCATCGTATCCGCAGCATCTTTGCGCAATGTATCTTGCAGTGCGGTTAAACCAATCACACGGTTATTTTCGAGTGTGACAACAACCGTTTTCCCTTCTGCTTCTAAGGTTTCTACTTTACTTTGCCACTCACTGTTTAATGGCGTATCAAGGCGGTTTGGTGCACTTACCAGTATACGTTTACCATTCAGTACACCTTCAACACCTTTGCCTGATAAGGTTTTACGCTCTTGGGCTTCAGTAATGCTTAGGGATAACGCTCCAGCTTTATTTACTACCGCTTTTGCTAGGGGATGATGTGAACCCACTTCAACAGATGCGGTGATTTGTACTAATTCACTTTCTGACAAGCCTTCAACAGGGACTAAGTTAGTGACATGAGGTTTACCCTCTGTCAGTGTGCCCGTTTTGTCTAAAGCAATGGTCGTGATAGTTCCCAGTTGCTCCAATGCGGCTCCCCCTTTAATTAAAGCACCGCGCCGTGTGGCTGTAGCTAACGCGGAGGTGATTGCTGCAGGGGTTGAAATCACTAATGCACAAGGGCAACCAATCAATAACAGTGTTAACCCGCGATAAATCCATGTTTCCCATGGTGCGCTGAAGAAAATAGGTGGAATAACAATCACTAATGCGGAAATCAGCATGATGATTGGTGTGTATACACGGCTAAAGCGATCAATAAAACGTTCTATTGGTGCGCGACGTTCTTCTGCTTCTTCAATCAGCTGTAAAATGCGGTCAATCGCATTTTGACCCTGCTCTGATACCACCTGCATTTGAACGGCTCTATCAACAGATAAGCAGCCTGCAGCCACTTTATCTCCAATATTACGTTCGACAGGTACAGATTCACCCGTTAATGCACTTTCATCAAAGCTGGCAAAACCAGATACTAACACGGCATCTGTAGGTAAACGCCCACCTGGTGCAATCTCAATAATGTCTCCTGGTTGCAATTGTGCAACGGGAATCGTCGTTTTTTGCCCATTTTTGATTAAAACGGCATCTTCTGGAACCAGTGCCATTAAGGCGCTAACACCTCGTCTGGCCCTTCCGGCAGAATAAGATTCCAACATTTCGCCTAACATAAACAGTAAGATAACCATTGCGGCTTCTTCTGTTGCTTGAATAAAGATTGCGCCTATTGCGGCAACCGTCATCAATGTTTCGATGGCAAAAGGTGAACCCGTTCGCATTAAGCGTAATGATTTACGGGCAATTGGGTATAACCCAAACAGGGTGGTTAAAATAAAGGCAATATTACCCAACTGTGGATTGATAAATTCAATCCCCCAACTAATAGCCATTAAAATCGCTAAAATAATGACAGGCTTAGCTTCACTAATTAAGCTTGGTGGAGCTGCTGCCGCACTATTGCTACCGACTTCAAGTAATTCATAACCCGCAGTTTCAACGGTAGAGCGAACTGCCACACTAATATCTGTGTTGGCATCAACCACAAGTTTTTCTGTGGCAAATAATACTTTGGCTTGTTTTACTTCACTGATTTGCTTAACTGCAGTTTCAATTTTATTTGCGCAACTTGGGCAATCCATACCACGGATTATCCAGCTAAAGCGCTGGCTAGCCGCTTGGGTAGGCTCAACTTCATTCGCGACATCCGGAGTTAAACCACAGCTATTACCATGCTGGTGGTTATGTCCCTCATGATGATTGTCATTTACTGCATGCTCATGCGCAGAATGGCCCCCGATATGATGATGAGCTTCTTCATCGTCATCAGGGTTTTTCTTCACTGTACTGTGCTCGGAAGTATGTGAGTCGTTACTCACTTTTTTGTCATTTTCAGCGATAGCAGATGAGCAAGTACTTTTACTAGAGCAACAAGAACTGCTATGTACATGATTTTCTTTATGAGAGTGTGAGTGCATAAGCCCCCCCTTATCAAACAATGATCCGTTTTATCATTCATTGTTGATAAGTCTACACTCTGGAGTCTACTCCAGAGTCAAACCAAAAAGGGGGAGCCAATTGATAAAATTCTCAAATAGCACTTTTAATCAATTGGCTTAGTCTTTGCAGGTAGTAATTACAAGTAGGTAGTAATTACAAGTAAATTGCCCGCACAATAAAGAACTGCCCAAGGAAATAGAGCGCTGCAACAACAGCTTTTGAAGCTTTAAATGGAAGACGGAATCGAGCAATTAGCCAAACACAGTTAGAAAGAAATAGCAGAGATGCACCAACCATGATTGAAAAATTATATTCACGACCGAGACCAAAATATTGGTCACCAGCAACCCATGCCATAATCATACACATTATTAGTGATGCAAAAACAATGGCTTGAAGATTTTCAAGTTTGCCCCAAATAAATACTAAAGTAATGGCAGCGACAATCAGGGGGGCGGCTAGCCAAGGTAGATAGAGCCCGAAATTTAGTTGCATTCCGAAGCTGATGGTGTAAATCAAATAACTTAAGAACATCAATGCGACAGAAGCTAGTAAGTGCTCACTTGAAAGCATACGAGAAAGATCTGCAACAAGAGAAACTAGCAATCCAGCAAGAATGAGGTAGTTTTGCAGGTTAAGATCATCGGAACTCCACCCCCAAAGTAATAAAAGCAGCAGTGTGATCGGGCGAAATAACCAACGTTGCCACCCAGGTCCTCGGTAGGCGGCATCGACATATAACCAACCAGAAAAGAGTACTGCGAGGAATGGCCAACTAATCATATACACATCCTTATATGTTCAATGAATGACACGGCAGTGGTCTGGCAACTTAGAAACGTGTCCTGTTTAGTTAAATAAGATAAACTATCATGACGGATTTTTTAAGTGAAAAGCATACATTATGAACAAGCCCATACTATTGATTATTGTTTTAGCGGTTATTGCGGTTCTTGCTACTAAGCGTTTTTTTGACCAACGCAAGCAAAATGAAATTAATGATAACTCTTTGCCGGTGAGCTATTTGGTCAAGGTGGATAACAAAAAGGATTACCCTTATCCTAACATGCGTTCTCGTGAACGAGATGTTGTTTCCCCTGAAACCTTCCGCTATGAAATTTATTTCAAAACGCGCTCAAGCGGCGAAATTATCAAAACGATTGTGACAGAAGAACAATACCAAAGCGTAGCGTTAGGCAGTGAAGGAAAACTCACGATGCAAGGAACTCGGTTTATTCGTTTCGAGCCTGCATCATAAAGTTTTTACTGGTCTGATTGCCTTTTCTTTGCTTCTTCTAAAGCGGCTTTGGTTTTTTTCTGCATGGCTAACATTTCGAATACGCCAAAAAAGAAAATGCGTAGTTGAACTAAACCAGAGATTTTTTCCCCTTTAGGAAGCGTTGCTTTTAGGAAAATAGTTTGCAGTGCATGCATAAATACCATGAACACCATTGCAATATCCATAAAATATTTCAATGGCTTAGGGAATGGATGGACGAGGTTAAAGACCATAAAACCCCAAACGCAAATCATGAGCAGGCGTCCAATATTGATAAACATGTTTTTGTCCCTAAAGTGAAGTTCGAATAAAAAGGCGATATGCGACTTGCCCAGCTATTTTTTCGCGATGAAGTTGCCAGTTAGCTGGAATGTCAGTAAGTGGTGACTCCGCTTCTGACTCAACGTATATCCAGCTTTCTTCAGCTAACCATTGATTTTTTTCTAACAATTGAATGGTTTCATTGAGCAGTCCTTTGCGAAATGGTGGGTCAATGAAAACGACATCAAAAGGTGTACCTGCTTGGCTTAAAAAATTTAGGCTGTTGTGATTCACTACGGTTGCGTTATCAGCTTGTAAGCGAGTTTTATTTTCAGTCAATAATTGGGCGTTGTGTTTATCGAGCTCAATAAAGGTGACTGTTTCTGCAAAACGAGAAAGTGCTTCAAAGCCCAGTGAGCCACTGCCTGCGAAGCAATCTAAGCAACGCGCATCTCGAATGATTGGCATCAACCAGTTAAATAACGTTTCTTTAATTCTGTCTGTAGTTGGGCGTAAGCCCTCACTATCACGAACTGGCAGCTTTCTTCCGCGCCATTTTCCACCGATAATACGAATTTGCCCTAAAGAGGGGGATTGTGGTTTTTTTGCCATAATGTTTATTGCTGCTTAACGGGTTTATGTACTTAAATTTGATTGTTACTATTGTATACCTGTCAGGCGATAAGTTGCAGTGTTGTTATCTCTGATTGGCTGTATTTCAATTATAGTGCTTCATTTTCACAGTTTTAACACGAAAATTCAGATTAAATTGACAGGATTTTTCTTTCAGATATGTGTTGCTGAGCGATGAAATGGTAGACTGCATATAATTTTATTGCGATTTGATTATCGAGTGCCATATTTTTACCGCGAGGAGTGTAGTGGCAAATGGCTAAAGACAAGAAAAAAGGTTTTTTTTCATGGTTGGGGTTTGGGCGTAAAAATGAAGAAGAAACCCAGCAACAAGAGCAACAACAAACTCAACAAAATGATGTGGTTAATGACGTCGAAAACCAATCAACCCATGAAGCTGCGGTTGATGCCGCAACAGCCGAAGCGGAACGTCAACATCAAGCTGAGCAAGCTGCTATTAAAGCGGCAGAAGATGAAGCTCAGCGTCAGTATGAAGCACAACAAGCTGCGATTGATGCGGCAACCGAGCAAGCAGAACGTGAGCGGGAAGCTAAACTAGCAGAGCTTCAAGCTGCCGAAGAGCAAGCGGAACAAGCACGCCAAGAAGCCGAAGAGAAAAAACTGGCGGAAGAAAAAGCCGAGCGTGAACGCCAAGAAGCGGAAGCAATGCGTCTTGCTGAAGAAGAAATGGCACGTCAGCGTCAAGTTGAGTTAACTGCGATTCAAGCGGCAGAGGAAGCGGAAGAGCAGCGTCGCCAAGCAGAGTTAGCTGCAATTCAAGCCGCC
>NZ_JAMPQO010000019.1:0-227941 GCF_028482485.1 Providencia sp. PROV116
GGCATGAGCTACCATCCAGGTATAGTGTTATTGCAGACTAAATCTTGCGAATACACACATATTATGGCAGTTTCATTTCTTAAAGGACTCAATAAGGATTAAAGTAATTAGCAATTATACTGCTTGCCTGATATGTAGAATAATTCAGAATACGCTTTGCAATGATCATTTCGTTCTTACACCTATATTTCTATATGGCATTAGCAGAATATATTTTACTACTAATAGATAATAAAGGAGTAAGCGATAGACTATAATGATTTAATTAGGCATAAATGACAAAATAAAATTGTATAAATGAATGTCTAATTGCTATTTTGTGGAATAGAGAAAGTACATATCAATTTTTTATAAACTATTTTTATTATATCGTAAATGTGAGACACTACATCTTGGTTATAAACTCTGAGATCGTGTTTGTTTTTGAAATATTATAGCAATCTGCGTACTGTAAAAAATAGAAACTAGTAAGAACCAAATTAGATTGTCGATGAAAGTCATTTTTCATAATTTTGTGATGCTCATCTAGTAAAATGAATAATAAGCTTTCTTAACGTTATGGTTTTGTTATGTTTGGTACTTGAATATTATAAATTTTATTCTTGCTACTTTAAAAATTTACTATTTCGCTAATTGTAACAGGTTAACTGGCTTTTTAGCGTACTGATATTTTGTCGAATCAGAGAGTTTTAGAGATAAAATTGATTGTTTTTACTATTTTTTACATAAAAGTACCATCTAAACTGGGTTTATCACATTTCTCCAACTTAAATTGTATCAATAACATTAATATTGTTACAGTGTTAAATAATTCTGTTTATTTCCTTTGTTTTTAGATTATACATCGGCTATATGGGTCTTTTTTAGATAAATATTCCAAAGAAAGGTGGGTGTCTTATGGAATATAAGCATGAGGTATTACTCATTTTGTGCGTAACTAGGTGATATTACAGCACTATTTTGATTTTAAACATGAAGTGTATAGAGTGAAATACTTTGTTACATAGTTGCAATGTCAATTTAGGACTAGTTGAAACTAATTATAATGGTAGTATATCATTCTTTCCGATATATGCTGAATCGACTATAGCATTATCAAATGTTATACACATAAATATAAAAATAAAATATGTAGATAATTATCTGCTAATTTTTATTTCCTTAATATAAATTGAAGCGAGAATGTTTATGAACACGAAATATCCTGTCGCTTGTGCAGTTGGACAAAAAATAAAAGCCCTTAGAAGAGCTCAAGGCTTTACTGTTTTTCAGTTAGCTAAAGAGATAGATATAAGTGAACAGCAGCTATTTCGTTACGAGCGCGGTGTTAATCGTATTGATATAGATTGCCTTGTTCGAGTGTTAAAAGTTTTAGACGTTAACATGGGTGAGTTTTTTAGTGAAGTCCTACAAGATGATACTCAAGTAGATGAGAGCACTGGTGATAAAGGGTTTGAAAGCTCTGCATATACCCTTGTATAACCAAATATCCATATTGTCTCAGAATGAAACGTAATTAACTTTCGTTCTTAATTATTTCAATTGGGAACGTAAATTAAATGTATCTGCTGTGTATGATTTAAATAAGACAATAGCTATTTTTAGCTTATGTTTCATAATAGAACAAATAAAAGCCCGAAAGGGCTTTTATTTTTATATCCTTAAACTAACAATTACTTAATATTTCACTCGGTATGGGGGTAGTTTTTCTGGCGTGCTTATGCTTAGTTAACTTTCTTGTTCTTGAATTGGCTCTAATATTACTGTGACGATACGTGTTTCGATCATTTCTCCAATTCTTAATTGCAGTTGTTCTAGTTTTATGACGGTATCTTGTAAAGGACTCGATATAGAAGCATAAATAAATTGGTTAAGCGTCCTTTCATCGCCGTTATCAATTTGAATACCATAAGAGGATTGGATCTCATTTAATCGCGTCGTTCCTTTTAGACTTAACCCTGTATCGGGTAGCTCAATAGGTATGTGCTCAGAGATATTTTTTTCTGAAAAAAGACGTTCAAGGAAAATACGGTTTTCAGGTTTAAGAACAACGAATAAATGGTCATCAGTGTGAAGAATAGTTGACCCCCTTGGTGGTAAAACACTTTTTTCTCGCGTAATCATTGCAATGACAGTTTGGTCTGGTAATGCTAATTGTGATAACCGACGACCTACCGCAGAGCAATCCTCCCCTAAAGTATATTCCACTAAATCAGCATCTATTTGGTCTACTGCGGTAATATCTAAAGTTGCTGCAGGGATCAATGGAGGTGGCTGCATTAAATTCAATTTACGTGCTACATAAGGCAAGGTTGAGCCTTGTAAAGTTGCTGAGATTAATACCACAAAGAAAACCACGTCAAAAATCAGATGGGCATTAGGTAGCCCGTAGATAAACGGGAAAATAGCGAGAATAATAGGCACTGAGCCACGTAAACCTACCCAGGAAATCAATGTTATTTCAGGTTTTGGAAAACCAAATAATTTTAGGACAGGTATTACAGCCAATGGCCTCGCAATAAAAGTTAAGACAAGGGCGATAACTAAGCCTTCAAGCCAGACTTCAATAAGAGAACTTGGGTTGACAAGTAACCCTAACATAACGAACATGATAATTTGGCTTAGCCATGCTAATCCATCATGGAATAAAAATGTATTACGTTGAAAAACAAACCGATGATTACCAATTACCACACCGGTAACAAAAATAGATAAGAAACCACTGCCTTCTAAGTTACTGGCGAGCCCGAAAGAAAGTAGTCCACATGCAGCGACAAGGACAGGATATAATCCAGTTGCTAGTAGCTTAATCTTATTGATAATTTTGACTGAAACCCAGCCAACACTCAAGCCAACAACTGTCCCTATTCCCATCTGGCTAAAAAATAGCAAAATTAATTCACTACCTGAAGCTTGTGGATTCATTAAGAGTTGTAATAAACCAACCGTTAAGAATATGGCAGTAGGATCATTGGTTGCACTTTCTATTTCTAAAGTAGATTGCAGACGCTCGTTTAAATAGATCCCAGCGTTGCGCAGTAAGGAAAAGACAGCAGCAGCATCGGTAGAACCGACGATAGCGCCAAGTAATAGCCCTTCAAGCAGAGGGACGCCGAGAATATAAGCTGCTGCGAGCCCTGTCACGCCAGCGGTTACAAGAACGCCAAGTGTTGCTAGCGTAAAAGACGGTTTCCAAACTAAACGAATTGACTTTACGGATGTTTGCAGACCTCCATCAAATAAAATTAAAGCAAGAGCAAGAGAACCAACGGCATACGAAACATTAACGTTATCAAACGTAATCTTACCTATCCCATCTTCACCGGCTAACATGCCAATAAATAAAAACATGACTAGCATGGGTAAACCAAGTCTAGCTGACAATTTGCTAGAGAAAATACCCAAAAGAATGAGTATAGAAATCAATAAAATGAGTTGTTCAATAGTTGGCATAATCAGTTTAATCTGTAAGTGAATAAAACGCTGACGATGCATCGTAAAGCGCGCGTAGAAAGCAAAAAATGTCAAAATAGCAAGATAACTAAATATACACTGAGAATAGATTATTTTAGCGAAAAGCCGATAATATCCATTAAAAAGTATATCTACATGATTATAATATAAATAAATTTAAATAATTTGATTATTTATCGCATTTTTTGTCATTAAAGTGAGTTAAAGCACGTAAAAAAACGATAAATTTGAATAAGTAAGCATCGAGGTGGGCTTATTATATTTTTTTAATCAAAGATAATTATGGCGTGGGGAGAGAAGTATTGAAGGGAGGGAATAGGCATTTATAAAGTAAGGTCAAAATAAAGAAGGCCGAAAAAATTTTCGACCTTCACCATTACACTAATGATAGCGAGCTTTTTTAGCTAAATAGTCGCCAATAAATTGCATGCCTTGAACGATAATTACCAATGTAACAACGGTGATAGCCATTGCGACATTATCAAAACGCTGGTAACCATAGTTTAAAGCTAAGTCACCCACACCACCACCACCAACGGCGCCTGCCATGGCGGTTGCACCAACTAAAGTAATACTGGCAGCGGTTAAACTTAGGATTAATGATGACTTCGCCTCAGGTAAAATAAAGTGCCAAACAATTTGCCAATTTGTTGCTCCCATAGAATCAGCCGCTTCAATAATACCTGAATGTACGCTGAGTAATGAGTTTTCAACTAAACGTGCAGTATAAGGAGCAATAAAAATAACTAATGGTACAATTGCTGCAGTTGTTCCTATTGAGGTTCCAACCATAAAGCGTGTTAGGGGGATCATTGCAACTAATAATATGATAAAAGGCAATGAGCGAATAATATTAATAATAGGGTTCACTATACGATAAATACATTTATTTTCCCAAATACCGTCTGGCCTCGTTACAACAAGTACGATACCTAACAGAATCCCAAATATAGAGCCTAATACGAGTGCAACGCTGACCATCGTAAAGGTTTCTGACATCGCTAATAAAAACTGTTTAGTTGTTAAAGCGGTTTCGAATAATTGTGTCATATTGCCCCCTTATTGACAGCAACCCCACGTTGACGAAGAAAAGAAACCGCCTCATCCATTTTTTCTTTATCACCAATAAATTGGACAAACATGCTACCTAGCACGACACCACTGATTTCTTTCATGTTGGCAAATAAAATATTTATTTTGACAATTTCTTTCAGTATTAACTCATTAACAATAGGTTGTTGAGCGGAAGTTCCTAAAAATTCAAGACGATAAACATCTTGTTGATGTTCTAAGTTATGTAGAACGCGCTCTGGAATTTCTTCGTTTAACACGGTTCCTACAAACTTTCTGGTTGTGTCTTGGCGTGGGTTGGCAAAAATATCAAGTACGGTTCCTTCTTCGACAATTTTACCTGATTCCATAACAGCAACACGGTTACAGATTTGTTCAATAACTTCCATTTCGTGAGTCACGAGTAAGATAGTAATATGTTGTTCTTGGTTGATCTTTTTTAATAATTGCAAAATTGAGCGAGTCGTTTGTGGGTCAAGTGCTGAGGTGGCCTCGTCACATAATAAAATTTGTGGGTTATTGATCAAAGCGCGAGCAATACCAACTCGTTGTTTTTGTCCACCAGATAACTGCCCTGGGTATTGGTTTTTTTTATCGCTAAGTTCGACATATTCAAGAATGCTATCAACCCGCTGAGTGATTTCCTGTTTATCGATACCTGAGAGTACTAAGGGCATCGCAATATTTTGTGCGACAGTTTTCGTTTCCAGCAAATTAAAATGCTGGAAAATCATACCGATGCTTTTTTTATGTGAACGAGTTTCTGCTGGGGTATGCTCAGCAATATTTTGGCCATTAATGATAACAGCACCACTGGTTGGTTTTTCTAATTGATTCACTAGGCGGATAAGTGAGCTTTTACCAGCTCCGCTATAACCAATAAATCCAAAGATATCCCCTTTATTGATATGCAAATTAATATCTTGCAATGCAACTAAAGACTGCCCATCTTTTTCATAGACTTTTTGAATATTTTGAAAGGTAATCATAATTTACTCTACATTATCAGTTAATTGCATACGTTCTGAAGGTGGTGCAGCGGGGAGCCACTCATCACCTAATAATTCAGCTTCTTGGCTATTTTTGACTTGCTCAAGATGTTGTTCTTGATGGTTCAGATACAATTGAGCGGCAATATGGTCAGCCAATCGTTCAGCTCCAACATTCGTTCCGGGGATTAACCCTATAACGGGCCCCATGCTGAGTGATGCGCTTAAATTAAAACAATATAACTGATTGATTTTTAATGTGTCTGTGTTGCTTTTAGCTTGAAATTCAAAGTGATTACCTAAATAAGGGTGTGAAGCTAACTCTGCATTTTCCTCATGGAAAGATGGTGTGTATGCATCCCCCCATGTTTTGACTAGCGGAGATAATTGATGAAAAGCTCTGTCCTTAGCCCAATTAATTCGATAGCCAGTTGCCAAGATTAAATAATCTAATATGAATTTGCCTGTTGTGGTCGTGACGTGCAACTTTTTGTTTTTTACTTCAATAAATTTAACTTGAGTATTGAAATTGAAATAAGCATTTTCATGGCGAGAGACTCTCAAGGTACTTCCGTGAGGGGCTGGTGTTTTAGCTTTAGCAACATAATCCGTGTAATGCCACTTTTGAGCATCGGTAAAATAGGTATATGCATTGGTAAAACCTGTACTTCCAGCAACTTTTCCTCGGTTTACACGAGGCATATCGTTAGCTCGGATCAAAATTTCAACCGAATTAGCGCCATTTTCTAATGCCGTTGCTGAGCTATCCATCGCTCCTGCACTATAACCTACAACACCAATATCTAAGCCTTTAAAACGGCGATAGTCAGTGCCTGCGTAGGAGTGTTCCCAATAGGCTGTTGGAATATCATTCATAAAGCTAGGGATATTGGCCTCACTAAAAGACTCCATACCCGTTGCTAAAATAACATGTTGTGCTTGATAACTGACTGTTCCTTCAGGGGTATTAAAAATTAATTCACGGTAGTTATCATTAAGTTGTACATCAACGAGATGGTATTGATTAAGCACATGGGGTTCAGTCATGGTTTTATACCATTGCAGGTATTCACCCCATTGCAAACGTGGAATTTTATCAAGTTCATCCCATTTTTGAATACCAAATTGGGCTTTAAACCAAGCTTGGAAAGTTAATGAGGGAGATGCAAGTGCAGGGCCAACCACATGTTTTGGTGAACGTAATGTTTCCATTAGTGCAGGGCTTTGCCATGGGCCTTCTTTGCCAGAAGCGGCCTGATCGAAAACAATGGCGTTAATTCCGCGTAATTTCAGAGCGAAAGCTGCTGTAATCCCTGACATGCCCGCGCCAATGATAGCGACATCAATAACTTGGTTTTCAGGACAGTTTTTTGATAATGACCAAGACGTTATTGGTAAATTTAAATATTGCAAATCTTGTTTTATTTGCGCTTCTAATGCCTCTAAACCCATAATCAGTTCCATTGAATTACTCCTTGTCCTCGGCTATTTCAAAGGGTTCTCCTAGTGATAACATTAAGCGGTTCGCCCATGAAAAGAAGGCTGTTGATTGAACTAAATCGAGTAATTCAAGTTCAGACAAGCCTAGCGTTTGTAACTCTTTAATTTGTGATGATGTCGCTTGGATGGGGGTTGCAGACAAGGAAGCAACCAAATCTGTGATGGCTAGCAGTCTGTCATCAAAACCTTCTGCAAGTACTGAACCTGTCGCCGTTGCTAATAGTTTATCAACATCAGCGCGTCGCTCTTTTGCATATTGACTGGCTTTTCTTGCGTGAACAGAAGCACAGTATATGCAACCATTAACTTTACTAGTTACAGCTGCTGCAAATTCACGTTCCCAGCGAGGTAGCCCTTCAGAGGTATAAAATACGCCACGGTCAATTAAAGTTCGTAATTCTAAAATTTTGCTTTGATGGGCAAGTAGTAAAAAATATTCAGAGTTTAATTGACCAAATTTTTTCATAACTTGGGCTTCTTCAGCGGATAATGTATTCGCATTTCTTGCTGAAATCCAAGCTTCCCATCCTAAATTATCTTGTGTAAAAGCGGTTGGGGATGAATTTCCTTTGCGGGTTAAAGGTTGGTGGTTCCACTTACCTGCAACAACTTTAGGTGCACTATTTGTAAGATTACTACTATCCGTCAGTAACAGAATCCCTTCGATTAGCCGAGCTTGATAAGTGACATAAGTTATTAATTGAGCAAGTAAAATAATGTCACTTTCTTGCCAACCTTGGTTAGTTAATTCGGCAATCAATTGGTAATGAGTGTCTTTCGGTGACTGTGTTAAAACTTGCAGATATTCTTTCGCTGTGGCAAGTGGTTTGCTAAGCGGTTCATCAGGAATTGAGTTTATTAATTGCAAATAAAATTCAGCAAGGCGGGGACTTCCTGTAATTTTTGCAACTTCATGGGCAAAATAATATTTCACATCACTTGTTAGCCGTGTCGAGGGCGCTGAAAAAATGGCTTCAAATACGGCTTGAGTATTTTCAGTCGCCACATTACGTTCATGGCGAATCTTAGTTAGACTGGAATCTGGTGTTAAGTTAGTTAAATAATTAATTACATCATTATTGGAAATAGTCATAAAGTAACTCACTTTTTTTAAACGTTTTTTATCTCCTTCATTACATATCAATCACATCACTAATCGAACGATCTATTTGTTATATGCTTATAACCAAAAGAAATTAAACTAAGCCCTTATATTACTTTTGTATTAAGTTATAACGATATAGTCTAAGTCGTGCTCTCTAATTATGATTATACTGCCCAAAATATCTTTACAGGGTTGTTACATATGTTAAAACAAAAAATAATAGGCTTGTCTTTAATTACTACGGCTTTAGTTGCGTTGGCAGGTTGTGGTGATAATAGTGAAAAAGATAATCCGAATAAAAAACAAATTACGATAGGCTTTGGTGTTGGTAATTATATTGACCAAGTGGATAAAGGTATCGTCCCGATTTTAGAGAAAAAAGGTTATACGGTTAATTTGCGCCAATTTTCGCAGAATAGGCAAATTAATCCTGCTTTTGAAGAAGGTTCAATCGATGCTTCTGTTAATCAAAGCCGCGCCTATATGGAGGCTTATAACAAAAAGAATAATATTAACATGGTGGCATTGACGGATTCACCGAGTGCGCCACAAAGTCTGCGGTCAAATAAACATAAAACACTGGATGATGTGAAAGATGGTATGATCGTCGCGCTATCTAATGACCCTGTTAATGCAGAACGTGGTGCTAGAATTCTGGAACAGTTAGGTTGGATTAAAATTAAGCCAAATGTGAGTACATTAAGCTTTAGTGTTAATGATATTTCGCCTGATAAATATAACTTAGATATCCGAGAAACTGATGCAGCACAAGGGTTACGATTATTAGATGATGTCGATTTTGTCGTTGTGAATGGCAACTATGTTGCAAGTGCAGGTCAGCGCATTGCTGATGGCTTGGTCGTAGAAAATTCACCGCTAGAGCATCGTGTTATTGTGACTGTCATGCAAAAAGACCTAGATGCTCAGTGGGCAAAAGATTTGAAAGAAGCTTTTGAGTCTAAAGAATATGCAGATTATATTCGTTCGCAGCGTATTTACGATGGTTTTATTGAACCTGAAAGCTGGAACAAATATCCTAAATAAAACCCTAGTCTGTTTTTTTATTATTAGTATTACGTTAACCACTAATTTTTATTAATTAGTGGTTTTTTCTATATAAACTAAATATCTTACTGATTTAATGTGAAAAATATTCGTGTTGAATTTGTAGACAATCTGATGTTTTTTCGTTATTTAATAGATTAAGAGCTGAATTATAAAAATAGAATATAGATAAGTTTATGTAAAAAATAAAACTGACAGGGGAAAGTATGAGTAACGAATTAATTGATGCATTTAATGTAATAAAATCTAAAAGATGGGTTGATTTGACACATAGCTTCGATAAAGATTCACCGCATTTTTTTATGTTTGATTCTGCTGAGTTTAAAACATTATTTGGTTATCCAGAGGGTTTTTTTGCACAGCAATTTACATTTCCAGGCCAATATGGCACTCATATTGATGCTCCTTGTCATTTTGTCGAAGGAATGCGTTATTTACATGAACTTGAATTAAAGGAACTTGTTCTGCCATTGATTGTTATTGACCAGTCAGAAAGGGCAAAAGAAGATCCAAATTTTGCATTTTCTCAAGATGATATTCTCAATTTTGAAGCACAAAATGGCCGAATTGAATCTGGGAGTTTTGTTGCATTACGCACCGATTGGAGTAAACGTTGGCCATCACAAGAGCTTATGGATAATAAAGATGATGAAGGCAATAACCAAATACCGGGTTGGGGTATGGACGCTCTCAAATTTTTATTTGAAGAACGTGGAATAAAAGCTATTGGACATGAAACATTTGATACTGATGCAGCAAAAGATTTTCGAAAAAATAATGCATTACTCGGTGAGTATTATGTATTAGAGCAAGATACATACCAAGTTGAATTACTCGCTAATTTAGACCAAGTACCCACACGTGGTGCCGTGATTTTTAATATTGTCGCTAAACCAAATAATGCCAGTGGTTTTCCTGTGCGTTCTTTTGCAATACTTCCATAGGAAATATAATTATAACCAATCTGCTAATGTAATAGCAGATTGGTTAAAACGGCTATAAAGCAATTATAATCCATGCAGCGGCTAATAGCATACACAATAGCGCGACAACTCCTCCAGATTTAGAAAATTCACCGAAAGAGATTTTTACACCATATGCCGCTGATTGTTCAACGACAATAATTCCAGCAAGGCTACCGAAGACCAGTAAATTACTTGAAAAGCCTGAACCCAATACAAGAGCTGCGCCTAATGAATCGGCATTACCATCAGGTGTTAAGAATGGGACGAGTAACATAACTGAGGGATTATTTCCAACGATAGTGCTTAGAACACCTGTCACTAAAAATAGGGCTAATGGATTATTGAGATCCACACCGTAGCTTCGTAAATCCGTTAATAATTGCTGAGGAAGGCCTGTGGCGGCAAAAGCAGCGTTAACAACAAATAACCCCATGATGAGTAATAGAAGATTACCGTCGACGAGTTTAAGCATATCACTCGAGGCAATGGACCGGTTTAATAATAAAAAACCAGCAGCAGTCAATGCTATAAGTTCTTTAGGAATATCAGTCACAATAAAGGCAATGATGACTGCGAAAGTAATAACACCAGCTTTTGCTGTCTCCCATACATTTAATGTTTCTTGGGTTGTTTGTGGGGAAGCTGCTAGCGTATTTTCTTTAGCCAAATACCAACGATTACGATATAACCAAACGAGTACCAACCATGTTAATGGTAAAGAAAGTAGGGCTGGTATTGCTGATGCTTGTAATAAGCCAACAAACGATATATCAAGCCCTTGGGCTGCGATCATATTTTGTGGGCTACCAATTAATGAACCGGCCGCGCCATTATTCGCCGCGAAACAAAAACCAAGTAAAAATGGAATTGGGTTTAAACCGCGAGATAAACTAATTGATACTAATAATGGTGTCATGGCGACAACAACAACATCGTTAGTGAGTAATGCAGAAAGAAAGCCACCGACAAGAATTAAAACCGCGAGTAATGTAGGGGGTGAAACTTTTAGCATTGCCACTCGGTTTGCGGTCCAACTATAAAAACCAGACACAACAAAAGAAGCAGAAACGACCATAAGCCCAAATAGCATACCAATCGTTCGGTAATCGATAGCATTCCACGCATGAGGCGGTGTAATACTGCCGATAGCCATCATAGCGAGGGCGCCAATAACCGCAGTGCCCGTTCTATCAACTTTGAAGCCAGGTAGCTTACCAAAGCCCATTGCAATATAAACCAAAAGAAAAACAATAACGGTCAACGTCATGATATTCACATTTTAATTAAGAAAATTAGAGGTAATTTATCGATGAACACTCAGCGAAGCAAGGCTAAATAATGTATTGATAATAACATGTTGCAGTTAGCTCCATTTAAGATTGTCGCCAAAAGATAACAATAATGAAATTAAGAATGAAGTTTACAAATTGCGATAACAAGCATTGATTATAAGAAACGATAATATGATTTATTGCAGCATAAAAAGAAAAACAAAGAAAATACATTTGGTAATTTTATTACAAAATTAAAAAAATACCTGTACAGGTGAAAATTTGATGGCAGCTCATAGGATTAAAAAAGAGAAATTGAAAATTAATTGTGATAAAAGTCACTATTTGAAGATAAATAACGGTTTTTGATTTGTGATTAAAATCACATAAAGTGATTTTTTAGTGCAAAAAAAGAGCAGTGTAATTTAGCAACATGAATTTTTTGTGAACTATATCAATATAAACATAGAGTGGATAGGGGGGGAATGGTGACGTTGATCACATAAAGGCCCACGTGGTGCGAATCTGATAAAGCTCATGCTAGAGTGAAAGTGTTGAAAAAATCACGGACGTTATTTGGCGATAACGTTACAACTTTATCATTCTCGTACCACGGGGTTCTGTCATGGTAACATCAAATATCAAATTAAAGGTACAGAATTTTGGGCGTTTCCTCAGTAATATGGTTATGCCTAATATCGGTGCTTTTATCGCTTGGGGATTAATTACTGCGTTATTTATCCCAACTGGCTGGTGGCCTAATGAGACATTAGCTCAACTTGTAGGCCCTATGATCACCTATTTACTACCACTATTAATCGGTTATACCGGTGGCCGTTTAGTCGGTGGAGAGCGGGGTGGAATAGTCGGTGCAATAACAACAATGGGCGTAATTGTTGGTGCCGACATGCCAATGTTTATGGGGGCAATGATTGCTGGCCCATTAGGCGGATATGCAATAAAACGTTTTGATTTGTGGATAGAAGGCAAAATTAAAACGGGTTTTGAAATGTTAGTGAATAATTTTTCATCTGGCATTATCGGTATGTTATTAGCCATTTTGGCTTATTTAGCGATTGGGCCTCTTGTTGCAGGGCTATCCAAGATATTAGCAGCCGGTGTAAATGTGATGGTGGAGAATAATTTACTTCCACTCACGTCTATTTTTGTTGAACCTGCCAAAATCTTATTTCTTAATAATGCTATCAATCACGGTATTTTTTCACCACTAGGTATTCAGCAAGCATCAGAAACAGGTGCATCCATCTTTTTCTTAATTGAAGCCAACCCTGGACCCGGTTTAGGTGTTTTACTCGCGTATATGTTTTTTGGCAAAGGTAATGCTAAGCAGTCTGCGCCAGGAGCCGCAATTATTCACTTTTTTGGTGGCATCCATGAAATTTATTTTCCTTACGTCTTAATGAATCCTCGGTTAATTCTTGCTGTTATTCTGGGTGGAATGACAGGGGTATTTGTGATGAACCTTTTTCATGCTGGGTTAGTCTCTCCTGCATCCCCGGGCTCAATATTTGCAGTTCTACTGATGACGCCTAAATCATCACTTATCGGCGTTATTTTATCGGTCGCAAGTGCTACAGTTGTTTCTTTCATCGTTTCAGCTCTTTTATTAAAACGAACACGAATTGGTGATGATGATGAACTCGAGAGTGCGACGAAAAAAATGCGTAATATGAAAACGCAATCAAAGTCATCATCAGTAAATTCAATCAATAAAGATGCTTCTATCAATTTAGCTCAAGTGCACAACATTATTGTCGCTTGCGATGCAGGCATGGGCTCAAGTGCAATGGGAGCGGGGGTATTAGCCAAAAAAGTACGTGATGCTGGCTTGCTAGACATCACCGTCACTAATATGGCAATCAACGATTTACCAGAAAATGTTGATATTGTTATCACCCATAGAGATTTAACGCAAAGAGCGAAATCATTTGCGCCAAATGCAATCCATATTTCTTTAACAAACTTCTTAGATAGTCAAACGTATAATGATTTAGTCACGAATTTAATAGCTAAAAAAAATCCTAAGGCAGCTAATGATGGGCATTTAATTAAACAAACTATTGTTGCGGCTAATGATGAGTCATATGACATAACCGAACATGAAGAGGCTTTGTTTACTTTAAGTGCGAAGCACATTCATTTAAATCTGGCGGCAGAAAATAAAACCCAAGCTATCCGCTTTGTAGGGCAGAAGCTAGTTGAAGGCGGGTATGTTGAGCCTGAATATATAGAGGCTATGCTAGCTCGTGAAAAACTAACACCAACATATCTTGGAGAGTCTATTGCGGTACCTCACGGAACAATAGAAGCCAAAGACCGCGTATTAAAAACTGGCATTGTTATTTGCCAATATCCTAAAGGCGTACAATTTGGTGAAGAACCCGATGAAATTGCTCGCTTAGTGATTGGTATTGCAGCACAAAATAATGAGCACATTGAAGTTATTACACGAATTACTTCCGCTTTAGATGAAGATGGGGTCATTGAGCGTTTATGTGAAACCCAAGATGTTCAGGAAGTACTCGAAATTTTAGCGTCTCAAAGTGCAGCATAAGGAGAATAATAATGAAAGTCATTCATTTTGGTGCAGGAAATATAGGCCGCGGTTTTATTGGTAAATTATTAGCAGACGCAAATTCACAAGTCACTTTTACGGATGTCAATCAGCCATTAATTGACCAACTAGCACATCAACAATCTTATAATGTTCATGTTGTTGGTCAGGAAAATCGTATTGAGAAAGTCCAACACATTCACGCTGTTAATAGTAATGACCCTAAAACGATAGAGTTTATTGCAACGGCAGATATGCTTACAACAGCAGTCGGGCCTCAAGTGCTTGAAAAAATTGCCTCAACAATAGCTAAAGGCATTATTCATAGAAAATCGTTGGGAAATAACCAGCCACTCAATATTATTGCATGTGAAAATATGGTGAGAGGAACTAGCCAATTAAAGCAACATGTATTGGCTCAATTGCCTGAAGAGTTACATCAATGGGTTGAGCAGCATATTGGTTTTGTAGACTCCGCAGTTGACCGTATTGTTCCTCCGATGGAGGCAGCGAATGATGACCCGCTTGATGTTACCGTCGAATCCTTTAGTGAGTGGATTGTTGATCAGACACAATTTGTTGGTGATATTCCTATTATCGAAGGAATGGAATTAACGGATAATCTAATGGCATTTGTCGAACGTAAGCTATTTACGTTAAATACAGGCCATGCAATAACAGCTTATCTGGGACAATTATATGGATACCAAACAATTAGTGAAGCGATTGGCGATTTGAGGATCCACACTATTGTTAAATCGGCAATGAAAGAAAGCGGGCAAGTATTAATTCAACGTTATGGCTTTGATTCGAAAATACATAATCAATACATAGATAAAATACTGAGCCGCTTTGCGAACCCATATTTAAAAGATGATGTTAGCCGAGTAGGACGACAACCTATGCGAAAATTAAGTTCAAATGATCGCCTAATTAAGCCGTTATTAGGTACATTTGAATATCAATTATCACATGAAAATCTGATCATAGGTATTGCAGCGGCATTGCATTTTAGGTGTGAAACTGATCCCCAAGCAAATGAAATGGCAAAGTTAATTGCAGACAAAGGACTTACCCAAGCGGTCATTCAACTTTGTGGAATAGAGCAATATCCAGAGGTAATTGATAAAATTTGTACTCAATACCAGTTAATGATGTTGAGTAAAAAGTAATATTACGGATAATGGGTTAATTATTGAGGTTCAATCACTTTATGGCTACCTACTATGTGAAAGCAAGTAATATAGCCATAAAGTGATAAAAGAAGCTAATATGGAAAATAAACAAAACATTGAAAATCAAATTCTTGAGCGGTTGAATCAACGACCAGAGGTGCACTTATTTGTTCAAGATGTCGTTATTTTAATTTCACAAGCTATTGATAAATTAATGTTAAAAGTTTTCAGAAAGGATGACTATGCAGTAAAATATGCAGTTGAGCCTCTTTTAACTGGAAATGGCCCATTAGGGGAGTTATCGGTTCGTTTGAAACTCTTATTTGCGTTAGGGGCTATTTCTCGTGAAACCTATGAAGATATAGAATTATTTCTTGCTTTGAATGAGTCATTATCTGCAGAAAAAATAAATATAAATTTTACGGATGATGAAATTTTAGGCAGTATTAAAATGCTTCATTGTATGGAACCATTACCAGAAATGATGAGATTTAATCAGCCGGAAGATCTTATTGATAATCAATTAATTGAATTGCAAAAACACCGTTTTCAGCAAATGATCAAATCTTCATTGATATTGTCTGTAACAGCCTTAATTACCCAAATTATCGAAACGGATGTATTTTAAAATAGGTTATTCTATTATCTCTATTTTACTGTTTACTTACCAAGGTAAATATGTTTGAAATAATACGTTATTAGCCGAGAATCAGCAGAGTATCGAATGAATATTATTATTGCACATGAAATCACCACTGAAGATAAAGAGGAGTTACTTGCAGGGTTGCGTAGTTTTAATACTCAGTTTTTAAATGCCGACCGGTTTGGTTCATTAGGAATTTATTTTAAAAATGATGATGGTGTGATGCTTGGTGGTTTACTTGCCTCAATTAAGGCAAATTGGTTATGTATTGATTATTTATGGGTTAGTGAAATTGTCAGAAATGATGGATTAGGGCGTGAATTGATGTATACCGCTGAACGGGAAGCAATAAAATTAGGTTGTATTCATAGCTTAGTTGACACATTTAGTTTTCAAGCCTTGCCATTTTATGAAAAATTAGGATATGTGAAACAAATGTCATTACCTGACTTCCCGGAGACAGGCATGCAACGACATTATTTAACTAAACGTGATATATAAAAAGTACCTATAAATTATGGCATGATCGGTTTAGTCGATAAATATTGTGCTGCATAATCAGGTAGGCGGGCCTTTATTTTATCAATTGTTATTTCAGCAATGACACCACTTGTCGGTACTAACTCGTTTGTTTCAACGAAAATATTCTCTGAACAAAAGAACTGATTAGATGAGAATGATTTTTCTGGTGAAGTAACTAATGGTTTACTCTTAGTCCTATTGATAAAGCGATTAGAGAAAACCAGATAATTTTTAATATTAATAGATTTATCTTCAGTATCTACAAAATTTTGCCAATAGCTAATTAAAGCGTCAGATAAATAATTATTAAAAATGAAGGTGTCTTGCATAATTAACCGATTAATAAGCATTTTGACGAACTTTAAAGGGTTGTAAAATCCTATTCCAGATTTCAATCATTTGTTATATTTGTCTTAATAATGAATTCTAAAATTTCTTTAAACATTTCTTTTCTATCTAAATTTATAGAATATTTAGGCACTGTACCGTCACCGTGCCCGCCCTCATAATCCATTGATGGCGTACTTTTCCATTTATTGCTAGATTTGAGTAACGCATATTTGCGCTTATCGCCATACATCTCAGTAGAACGGTTGTCGTCAGACAGAATCGCCCGTATCTTTATGTTTTAAGTTAGACTCCATAATGCCAGGTAAAAAAATAACAGGAACCACTTTGGTTGCAGGGACATAAAGGTGGGCTTTGGCGTTCCGTGATTGATGTTCAGTCGTACATTCCCAAGAAACCCGTTTTTTCACATCAAATTGACAAAATGGTGCTGGATATTTTCGCCTTGTTCATCCTGACTCATTGTATTTTCTTCAAATTGAGCATGCCGATGATTGATTTGATATTCCCACTTATACTCAAATACATTTATTTATGAAAAATAAGGCGAGAATGATGACAATATCGATGAGCAATTTATCGAGTGATAGGAAATTATTTATTTTGCTGAATCAATGCATACCGGTTCAATAGTTGCTTAAAGTGGGTATCAATACGTTGATATTCTGATTCAGGTACAGTGCCTTGCGCTTGTAATTGTTCTAGTTGGCGTAGCTCTTCTTCGAGTGGCAACCCTTGATGAAAATGTTGACGTGCATTAAAAATAATCGTTTTTAATTCAGACCCAGTGATATAGCTGCGAGGTTTACCATCGAGACTGTCTAAGCGCGTACTGAGATTATTTAACTCTGACATTCCTTCAGACCACTGTTGGAGTTTATCGCGAGATGACGCATTGATTTGCATATTTTGCTGCCATTTATCGTTTAACGCTCTGACTTCTTGCCGTTCACCATATTGCTTCGTGAGGTAACTCACCATGCTTAATCCATACTGTTGAGACCAAATTGGGGAGACGGACTCTAATTCTACGAGGTAGTTATCGATTACCTTGAGTTTTTCAGGAGAAAAACTATTCGGTTGCGCGGCATTAGGTTGTAATTGTTGCTCAAGAATTGAGGCAATATTCGGCGTAAAGTCAGGTAACTGGGGTAGCGCTTGCGCTAAAACGTGGTTATTGATTTGCGGGTGTAACACATACAAAGTTCCTGCACACAGCGCGCCTGTGAGCACAATACCGAAAGCCAGACCCACACAAATGCCTTTGCGGTAAGAAGGCTTGGTCGGTGTCGGTGTGCTGATAGTGGCATTGGCCTTGATGGAAATTGGCGTTGCTGCGGCACGGGCATGAAATGATGATGGCGAAGTTTTTGGCAATTGCAGTGGCGTTGGTGGAATAAAGCCACTGTCGGGAACATCGGTATTTTCGAGCTGCTTGGCTTGGGTGGTGAGCAAGTTTTGCAGTCGTTCCAGCTGAGTGAGGTGTTTGAGCTCTAATGTTTGCAGCAACTGTCCGATTTGGTTGAGGGTGGCTTCAGTTTGATACAGTGCTGGCAGGTCTGCATAAACAGGTGCATGAGCGCGTAACCCTGTCATGAGTTGTTGGCTCAGCGTAGCGAGGATCTCAACCCGGGCATGGGTCTGTTGTGGCCATAATCCTTGCCAGTGGCGGCTCAGTAAATGTTGGAGTAAAGATAAGCCTTCGTTTAATCCCGCAATGCCATTTTGATGCTGGCGGATCAGGGTAAACCACGCGCAAGTTTGTAAATCAGCGCCATTTTGGTTGAATAAGGACAAACATAGCCCATGAGCTCGAGCCCAGTCAACATCAGGGCGGGCAGGGTGGAAGCGTTTGTTTAACTCGTCTTTAAGGGCAGAGAAATCAGTCAAGGTGCGAGGGTCGCCACCAAGGCGTAATGTGTTTAAATCTGGGGTCATAGTCTTCTCACGCTATCGTCGGTTAAATCGTATCGAATTGTTTTTTCAGATGGTGGACGAGAATGCGTCCATCCGGCATAAACTCAGTGCCATAACGGATTAACCCTTGCGCATGTAATTCAACCTCAAGGGCGTAATGGAGTGCCCCAAAGCTATTTTGCGGTAATAACACTAAAGAGAGTGATTTGATACGGGGCTCATACTTGAGTAACGTTGCTGATAAAATGGTCATCATATTGTGAGCGGTACCGGGGAGACCTTGGATCATTTTACTCATATCGGGGAGTCCGTAGTCGGGAAGATGTTCGATGCTACCCGCTCTGGCGTTGAGAATGCGGCGAATATTGTCCATCACGGACACCATCACTTGGTCATGTTCTGGGATAGCATCAATATCTAATCCTCCCGCAAAATACCCCGTCAACATTTCATATAATGAAGGCTGGGACATGCTATTTTTCTCCGAGTGGTTTCAAGGTCATGGTGTTATCCGCGAGGGTAAGTAAGCGTGGGTCATCGGGTAATAACCGCTTTTTGGGGATCACCACGCGCCAATCATCGGTGACAAGGTCTGGATGGTGAAACATCACGGCGATAGCAACAAACTCAGCGCCTTCTTCGAGAGGCATATCAAGAGAAATTGATTCGCCAGGGCGAATTCGCAGGTCTTTTTGTGTGACTAATGAGGATTTGAGTACTTGGCTATCTTTAGCGAAAAGGGTGGAATAGTCGCTTTCTACAAAGCTTTCAAAGTTTTTTAGTTGATAAACACGGATAATCGTTGATAACGATGCGCCAGTATCATCGGTATTTAATGCTTCACGTGCGACAAAATCTAAGTGTACGACTTTCACTTGCTTATAAAATATCGCATTTGCTGCACTGCGAGTGCCATCGCTGACCATTTGAGTAAGTCCGCATCCAGTGAGGTTTAATGCTGTCAGAAGCACCAATGTCTTGCCGCAAAATGACAATAAAGGGAGTTGTTTCATAGGTGAGTCCCAGAATTAGAATCGATAATTAGCATAATGTGAGGGCGGCGTAGAGTGTGATGTTGCCGATAACCGCTGATAGCGCCCCAAATTTAAGGTAATAATGTGTTCTCGGTGAGGGGCATTAGGCGCCAATGTGCCCATCGCGGCGGTACGTCCCAGTTGAACACCTTGGCGAGATTGCGTGCTTAACGTTGCGTTAGGGAGCAACTTTCTGGGTAATTTGAGACAAAGACGGGCATTGACTCTTGACCCTAGGTAAACATGCAACAGCGCCATTAAATCTTGATACAGTTGTCCGTCAGGCAGCCAATTGCGGGCTTCATCAAAGTTATCTGTCTGTAAGGTAATCAAAATTTGGCTGTTTATATCGGTAGAATACTGACCTAAAACAGGCTTGTTGGTTAAGGTCATCGGTGTTCTGCAGGATAACCCTGTTTGAGTGGCTTGCTCAATGCGTCTTGGGTCATGAGGCTTGATGTTAACTTGGGTATCAGGCGCGAGTAATTTAACTAATGATATAACCCCTTCGGCGGTACGAGTTGGAAAACGTAGCGTACCCAGTAATGCGAGAAATCGGGATAACGGAGCTTGTATATGTTGCGCCGTGCCGGGGATCCCCAAGCCAATTAACCCATATAAATACTGGGAAGTTTCGTCTTCACCTCCCGCTAAAAATGTTGCAGGGTAAGAGTATTTTCGCCAAATACGATAAAATTGCGTCGTCAGTCGGTGGTTAAAAATATCTAAAAAATCGGTAAGAGACTCGGTTCCCTCACGTCGTTGTGCAATGTCATCAAGGTAGGTTGTCGGTAGCGGGGAAGTGACACCATATAACCCTAAAAATGTCGTTCGAATACTGGGTGTGTTGCTATCTCGGTAGCGGTCTTCAATGTCGATGCCTTTAATTTCGGTGACAGGAAAACCCATCCCACGATGGGGACGAAACCGGATAACATCTGTTTTCGGGTCTTGGGTGCTACCGAGTGGCGGGCGCTGTTTATTACTCTGTTCTAGCAGTTGGCAAAAACGATAGAAGTTAACCAGTGGTAGACGCTCCCCTAGTGCATCAAAAAGCTGATTTACTGAGGATGATTCTCTGTCCATGTGAGGCTATTTCCTTTTGGTACAATATGGAGAGTTAATTGGTTAAATAGATGCACGTCGGTATAAAGCGCGAAAAAGCGATTGAGCATTTCACCAAAGAGATGAATATCACCTTCACCGTTAAATCCGTTGCTATCAAGGGTGATATCGATGGCAATACCACGCTGTAAAAAGCCTTTTTCAAATCGTTCGATGAGATGCTGCTCAACGTGGATCATGGCATCGAGTTTACGGCTGTTTAGATCATCATCTCGCCAGTCATAGAGTGCCAATGTGCCACGTAATACTTCTACGTTATCCATCATATTGAGGAAGCTAGCGCCAAGGTGACTGAGGACACGCCAATGGAACCGATCTTCTGCAGGGGGATAGCACGGCAGGGTTGGCTTACATAAATTACGAACCTGCAATTGGGTTTGTAGCGTTTCTTCGGTTCTGTCGAGCAATGTACTTTGCAGCGCTTTGCGTGGAAGTTGTCCGTTAGTGCCGGTTAATTGTAAAGATAAGGTTTCACTTTCAAGGGTAGCGGTCGGTTGTTCGCGTTCTCCCCCTAAAATCAGCCATGTATCATGTAACCCACTGACACCACGCTTAACACGAGTGTGGTAGTAGTGTTCTGGCGCATTGCGGCGCAACATGCCGCCTCTGTGGCGGAAACTGCTGAATGGAACATAGTGAATGTGTTCATCTCGTCTTGTGCCATGAACCGTATCGACAGCATAAATTTCGGTGTGCCCATCTTGTAGGCGACGGGGACGCAGTAAATATTCACTTTCTAACCCGTTAACGGTGAGTGGGTCAGCTTCAATATTGAATAAGTTGATCACCGGAACGCTGTGCAGTTTTAGGTTATCCGTACTTAATGGAATGTCGCTATCCCATAGCGTATCAAGCACAATTTCGAGTTCAAAATGATTCAATCCTTCAGGTAATTGAATCTCACCGAGCCCGTTTAAGTTGACGAAAAAAAATTTTTCACGGAAAGAAAAATACTCCAGTAATAGCTGGTAGCCGCTGAAAGTGCTATCGCTTTTAGGCCACAGTTGGTCTTCTTCAGCAAAGCCCCCCGGGGAAAACCAAAGGGGTAAACGAATACGATCAGGGGACGATGGCAGGCGAATATAGATGGCTGCAACTTGCTTAGTCAGCGCTAAATGGAGTGCATAGGTCGTTGGAACGTCACCAGAGAGATAAAAGGAGAGTGCATTAAGTGCGGTTTGTTTCCAGTCAGCGAGCTTCGCACAATCGAACTGCAAACGAATTACGGAACGGCCATCAGGCTCTGTGGTTAAATTAACGGTTGATAGCACAATGGGATTGAGCGTTAAGTCTCGCGTTGTGCGATAGCGACAGACTGTCTTTTTGGGACCAATCGGGCGCGAAAGCACTTCAAAGTTAGCAGGGATCACCGATGAGAGTTTCATATCGTGAATATCTGGCGCGAGTTCAACGACAGAAAGTGATGGAATGGTTTGTAGATAATGAGGCCAAAGTAAGCTAACTAACCCTTCTGTTAACTCAGGTAAATCATCATCAATTTTTTGGCGCAATTGCCCCATGGAGAAGGCAAAACCTTCAAAAAGTCGTTCAACAAAAGGATCAGGAATGCCCACTTTGTCTAAATCTAATAACGCCGCACGATCGGGGTGAGCTTGAGCGAATTCTTTAGCTGCTTCACGCAGATATCGCATCTCCGCATCATAATAGCGAAGGGTTAAATCATCCATTTGTGTGGTTCTCATTGATTAATTTAGGGGTAGAGCACTAAGGCTCGCACAGGATCTAATCGTGTTAGTTGAGCCAGTAACTCAGACATCTGATGATGCAGTTCAGCTTTGTCAGGCGTATTACGCTGCGTTTTCCCTCGCAACAGTTGCAATTGGCGGGCTTTAACTTCAAATAACGAGTGTGGTTCCCAATCAGCGAGACGCATCTGCTCAGCACTGTGGTCTAATTCACGAAGTAAATTCAGTGCCAAATCATAACGAGCAAATTGTTCGGCCACTCTTGCCATCACTAATTGCAGCAACCATTTTTGACGGGGTGTTTGGATATTCGGACGTGACATTAACCAGGCTAATGCGGCTTCAACGCCTTCAGTGTCAGCTTGAGTTAACGCTTCTTGTTCTAACGAAAATATTGAGTCGTTATCATCGTCACTTGTGCCACGAACAGGCATGTGATGGAGAGACTGAATATTCTCTTCTAGAATATGCTGTTTGATCCACGCTAATGTGACTTCATCAGCGAAAGGTGTGCCATCTTCCCAAGCGAGATTTTCTAAACCCGGCAAGCGAAGTAAGAACTGCTTTAAATCAGAAGCAATCACCTCTGCCCAGCCGTCCCACGGCGCAGGGGATTTACTCAATGCCTGATGCAAATACCACTGCACATCTAACCAAAAATGGTTAACTCCTTCTGCAAACAATCGATCAGCTTGCTCGGTGAGTTCGAGCCAATTTTGTTGCAGATATAAACGTTTTAGCTGCGCTTTGGCATCTGAGCGTGGTGGGGCTAATCGAGTACAACCTTGCTGATTTTGTGGTGGCGATTGGTGCAGGGTATCCCAACGGACAGATTTCATCAGCCGGTGACCCGACAGCCAGCCGTTCGGTTGATTACGCAGATAATTGGCGAGTACTTTGGCTTGATCAAGTAATTCTCGACCAGACTGAATAGGCGTGATAGCGCTGATACCCGATGATGTCTGTTTCGTTGAGATATTTTCTGTTGATTTAATATTTTGTGGAACAACACTATTCGCACCACCAGATTGTGCAAGTCGATTTTCTAATGCGCGTAGTAGTGGTGCAAGATTAGGACGGTTTGCTTCATCCCATGTACTAAATTCATCCACAATCGAGCTAAGTAACGCCACGATACGTGCAAATTCGTTACTATCCACTTCAGGATAAAGGGATAAGCTGTCGATAACCCGTTGACCCGCCAACCATTCAATGGCCAACTTTCGGCTATTTGGGCGATTTGGTAGCAAGTCATCATGGTAACGGTGGAGTAACCCTGACAGTAATCCTAATCCATCGGCTAGGCCCGTTTCACCTTCTTGATGCAAGCGTGCCCAAACGTAGTAAGTGATCACGCGTGCGTCTTTACAGACATGAGTTAAGAGATTTTCGGCAAGTGTACAGATTAATTGTGTATCTGAGCCTGATAACTTGTTGACTTCTTCTTTCATGCGTTCGAAGTCATCGTCATAGCCAGGGTCTTCCCCAACCGGATTTTCAGCTGTGATTGGCAATAACCAGCGTTCCCATAACACGACTTGTTGTTCCACTAATTGATTAGCGACAAGCGGATTTCCGGTAAAACAGGCTGTGCGTAAGGCAGTTAATAAAGGCATAGGTGATGTCCTATCGAGGCTAATCCAAGAAGATTTTTTCAGGTAGCACAAAGTTACGTAGTTTTAATAGCGCCAGCGGGCCTTGGCCCATTTCAGTGCGCAGTTGGTAATTGAGCGTGTTGCTATCTGGTGTTACCCATGACACGGTATAGCTACTGGTGCTTCCTGCATAAGGCGCGACATTGGCTGTCTCGAGTAAACGGATTAACCCCCAGACACCAGGATGATCGCCATAGAGTCGGGTACCGGTGGAGGTCGTCATCCAAGACAATGAGGCGCCTGACGCGACGGTATCGGCAGGCCATACAAACCGTTGCCATTGCGGGAACTGGTTATCGTAGGTGAGATTTTGCTTATCGATCACCAGTACGGTCTGCATCACCTGTTTACTGGTTCCCGGACGCATTTCAAAATAGAGACGTGCTTCTCCGTTTGCGAAAGCCACATCGCCTAGCTCACTCAAGGTATTCATCGCCTGAATAAACTCAGGGTTAAAGCGTAAGCCTTGAGCATTCGTGCTATTGGGTACCCAATGGTTGCCTTCTTTGCGTAAGACACCTTGCAAACGTGTTTCTAAGAAACGCTGAATACGTCCACTATCAGGGCGAAGATATTGTGCCATCAGAGGCAAAGAAATATCACTTTGCGTATCTTTCAAGGGATAGCGACCGCCAAATGCATTATTCCATTCATTGACAATCGCATTTTGCCATTCGCTATTGATCCCTTGAGCGGTAGGTGTGAGTAGCTGTTGCCATGCCTGAGTCATGGGCTCCACCAACAGTGCATAGCCAAAAGGTTGCCACTCTTGCCCAAAACTGGCGGCAATCAAGCTCCCCATATCCCGCGTTTCGGCAAAATCGACACTTTTACCTTCTAGAATACTTTGTGCGAAGGCTTGGGACATGGCTTGTGGGTCGGGGGCATTCACCACTTGCTGAAGTTTTAAACGCACACGAGTAATACGGGTTAAATACGCTTGTAAACTCAGATTATCACCGGTTTGTGAGGTGGCTTGAGGATCAACAAAGTTTAGGATAGGACCAAACGTCTCTTCCAATGGCCCCGTAAAATCGGCTTTTTGGTTAATCACCGGTTTTTGTTCTTTGTTGAGCAGCTCTTTTGCCGAATTAACAAACGAGTCGGCCAGTTTTTCTGCCTGACGTCCGGTTTTCCCTTGGTAGGCGAGGGTATTCATCAGGGCAATGACCGGAGATTGGCGAACATCGCTCATTAATGTGAGCTGGTCAATAGTATCGGACAGGCTGTCGGTCTGTCGCCATTGCAGGCTGTTTAAAAAATTTAACCAGCTACTTGAAAAATCGGCAAAATAACGCTCGGTGAGTTGCTGTTTAAGTACGTCAGGCGAAATATCTTGGCTCAGTTCGTGTTGGCTATCACTCAGTACCCAATCAATTTCATTGCGGCGCGACTCGACCGTTTTTTTGATGGCGGGTTGAATGGATTCTTCCCACGCTTTGCGGGTAAAAATGCCCGGTACAAACTCTTCTGTCGTCAATAAAAAGCTAACATCAGTATCGTTTGTCATGTCATTGAGAGTCATATCCGGAAATTGATTCTGTGCCTGCAAAAGCACTTTTTGGTATAGCGAAGCACTTTCGCTGCGTTGGCCGATTTGTCGAATGAGTAAGGTACGGCTTTGATTAATCAGGTTATTGTTAGCCGATAATTGCCAGTCAGGATGCTTGGGTAGCTGCTGCGCGTAGAACATGAGCAACTCTTTGCCAAGAGTGTGCCATTCTCCTTCATCTATTCCCTGAGGGGCGGGTAGGGTAGTTAGGATACTATCAGTGAAAAACGCCGGATCCATGCGCTCAGGCGTACTCATCATGAGATAAGTTTTTAAATCTTGATATGCACGTTGTGTCGCTTGGCGACGCTCATCACTGTTTGGCGATAATTGTGCATAGGCTTGCAATCGTTGCTCAAGTTGTTGACGGATATTATCTCGCAGAGGAGGGAGTACCGTCTGCTGATACAGCGGCCATAAATGCGCTAAGAGCGGCTCATTGCTATTCAAGCCAAAATGCAGCCAAAAAGGCACTGAGTTCTGTTCCCGATGAGTTAACAGCCCAAGAGTTTGCTGAAAATCATACTGAGCTTTGAGGCGTTCAGTTTCCGACAATTGGCTGTTAGCGGCGACGTTCGCGCTTTGGTAGCTCTCTTCGATAAGCTGGCGATTGGCGAAATAAGAGACAATCATCCCTGCACCCCACAAGGTCATGGCGGTGGCAGCACCGTATTGAACGAGACGTTTTTTGTCAAAGCCTAAAGAGGCAGGCTGTAAACCGGATGCCAGTTCAGATTGCACATTCAACCAGCTTGTCCAGCGGGTATCAGGGTGCCAACTATTGGGTAACCGTTGCTGATTTAACGAATTGATAGAAGGGCTAAATGCGATGCCAGAAAAAGGCAGCGTACGCAATTGGGTGTTGAGTGGCGCTAATGCGGTCGCGAGTTGTTGGCTGCCACCGTTTTGTAAAAATTGGGCTAGAGCAAGCAGATAGGTGTGTTTCTGTTCATGCAATAACGCTTGGGTTCCGTTGATCACAAGTGTGGGGATCAGGCTTAATAAGCTAGGTGATAGCGCCTCGGCGGGCATATTTTGCTCTGTCATGCAGAGGATAGAGGGCGTTTCAACTGCGCTGAGGGATTGTTGGTCACTGACACTCCATACCCAAACAGGCGCACGCCAACCTAATGCTTGGAAGAGGTTTTGGATTGCACGCCCTGCGTTATGGGCTGTTGCGGTATTGAGGTTAGTGAAAGTGACGCTGTTGTCTAAAAGCTGAGACGAAATGCTGTTTTCTGTCACCCAAATCACACCATCAAGTGGACGACGTCGGCGCAGGTGTTTGAGAGTATTGAGTCGCTCGGAGTCTATTGTTCCACCGATATCGCCGCCGTAAATCAGTAAGGTGCCGTCACACTCTTGCCAGATTTCTTGCGTCAGGCTAGGGGCGAGTTTTTCGACGGCGGAGTGGGAGCCGAGGAGGAGCTGAATGGAGACTTTGGAATGCCAGAAAGTGCCATATTGGGATTTTAGGGTGTTTTGGATTTCTAGTAGTAATACATTCTCCGTATCATTATGATTTTTAATGATGTTATTTGTTTTTTCTTTTGTTCCACTATAAGCATGTTTACCTATCCAGCGACTAACAGTAAAAACAACAATAGAAGCCAAGCCAATAAAACCACTAACCCATACGAGGGTATTCAGAGCATTATATTGTTTTTCCGAATTAGGCTGAATTTCTAATATTTCTGGTGAGAAATAAAGAATGAAGCCAAGGGTTATAGCTATGCTGAATAACACTAATAGAATAACCCATGGTTTTTCTAAATTTTTTAGTATGGAGAGTAAATAAGATTTCATATCGTGGCTCCAGATACGATGAAAATAAAGTAATTAATGTGTTTCAATGTAATGAAGCATTAAATTCCGATGGGAGGGTAACTATCCAAACAAATATTTCATTATTTTGATGTGTAATCGCAAGTTGGGCAGCTTCGGTTTTTATTAAACATGAAATGCTAATATAAAGGTTAACCCAAGGGGCGGCATGCTGAGTACAGCCAATAATATTATCAATACTATATAAAGGAATTTTCCCTCCGTTTTCGGTAAATAGAACTTCTGTTCTAGTATTATCCAGATTGCTGATTGAAAAAGCATTAATAAAAATAGACTTTACTTTGGTTAGCTCGACATTCCCCCAAAGGAGAGCATTATCAATAGATTTACTTAACTCCAGCGTATTGTTCTTATGCTGGGGTATAGATTCAGGTCGGTGAATAAAAGCGATATATTTGTTAAGCGTTTTTTTAGGCGATGATAATAAATGAGCCACACTAACCTCTGTGTATTTATCAATAGGGTGTTTAATCAGGTAAAGGTTTATAGTGAGTAAGTATTCAAAATCATCAACTTTATCTAACCAGTTATCTATAATGCTAATTGGGATATTTTTTTTATAATTAATACGGAATGGTCTTTCGAGTAATTGAGATATTTCTTGATTAATTTGTTTAGTATCATTTTCACTTAGAATGATACTTTCACCAATCGAAACTAAAATATTTAATGATACATTGTTAGATAGACATTTGATTGCGGTTAGCATTGATGGCTCACTAATTAACGCTTTAATTCTATTGATAACTCTTTCTACATCTGATGTGTTGCTATCAATGAACTGAGCACAGTAACTTGCTTTACCGTTGACTAGGTTAGGAGGCAAAAGAGATGTTTTACTGGCAATTATTTGTGTTGATAAATCTTTGCAGTTTGTTATGTGAGGAAGAATCATGGCTTGTGCTAAAAGTGTAACTTTTCTTTGGCCTATCGATATTCTTTTATCTTTGTCTATTTGTCTTTGTGTATCCCATCCATCAGCTGCCCATTTATTAAAAAGAAAAAATATGTATCTAACAGAATATAAACCTAGCCAAATTATGATGGTGAAAATGAGTAAATTAAACTCTGGTATTTTTTCTATTAACGACTGGGAAACTAAAAATCGATGTGAAATATAAATGACTACTGATAGTAAAACAAAAAAAATGCTCCATCGTTTAATTGATGGGAAATCTTGACGTTTTGCTTTTGGCGGTAGTGATAATAAATCAACAGGCATCAGTTTAGAGGCTCGCTTTGGCATTAGGAAGAGAGGATATCAAGGTGCAGCCACAGCTACATTTATGACCATCAAATGCAACAGGGATCCCATTATCTAAAAATGTGGGATGGCCTTGTGCAATAACCACATTATTGTGTCCTTTTTTAGGACAATAAACGGGATCACCTAAGCGAGCCACACCAATACCATTAAATACCATGAGTGATGAGCCGGAGAGAACTTGACCACCGCCTGTAGTTTTATCGCCAGTTCGAATAATACCTTTCATGATGAGGAGCCTTTAGATTGTGATTGATAGAGTGTAAAATTGGATTGATGAGGAATGCATTCAATGTTTTTATGGCGTGCAAAATGAATCTGTGACGGTAAGGTAAAAGACAATCACAGACTCAGGGAGTTAAAATCCCCAATATTGTTAGTATTTTTTTGCTATTTAAAAAAAAGTTTTCCACAAATTTTTAGGGTTG
Source organism: Providencia sp. PROV116 (assembly GCF_028482485.1). Classification (NCBI taxonomy): domain Bacteria; kingdom Pseudomonadati; phylum Pseudomonadota; class Gammaproteobacteria; order Enterobacterales; family Morganellaceae; genus Providencia; species Providencia sp. PROV116. The sequence continues at coordinate 29,230 of NZ_JAMPQO010000019.1, forward strand.
GTGGAGGCATCCAAATAGTAAGGGTCATTTTCATCTACTATCGCTTGCTTTTGAATATTATCAGGCCAAACAGGGCGACGGCTGGTTAAAATTGCAATATAGCGAGGTATTGCGTATAAAAAAGCTAAAGGGACTGTGATAGGGAACAGTATCACGGGTGTACCATTATGTTGCGTCATGGAGTAGAAGAAGGTAAATCCAAAACTTTCTTTTTTATTGGCGATTGGTAAACAAAAAGGAATACGTTCTTTCATACCTTGTGGGCCTTCTTCCATATAACGACGCACAAATTCCCAGTGGGCTCTCAGCTCTTCAAGATTGCCATGTGAGGCAGGTAGACAAAAGGTATCGATAATCGTGATGCCATCTTCAGCCAAAACATGCCCACTAATATAGTAATCCTTGCCAATTTCTTTGCGATGGTTTAATCCGGTCGTGAAAAATATGTCTTGCCAAGGGACAGTAAAGACCGAGCCATCAATGCGAGTTGCGTGGACCAACTGATTTTTACGATCAAATCGGATAGGGTAATGAGTCCATGCGAACCACTCTTTTTTTAATAAGAATAGCATCCAGAATGCCATCGGAAATATTATTAGCAAACCAACTAGAATAGCCAGTAAATACCCTACTTCATAGAATGACCGAGTAATAACATCAATAGCTAGCCAAGCAAATGTACCTATAAAAAATAAGCAACCAAAGGAAGCGGCAAGTGATAATAATCCCTTGGAAGAATAAAATTTATCCACCATTTCTAAGTAATTAGAGTTTATAGTAATAACTTTTAAATCCGGCATGAGTTGTTTTGTATCGATATTTACTCGTATTTTTTGCTCTAATTTTCCAGAAAACTCACTTTCATTTAATGGTCTATTGATTTTAAATTGTGGAAATAACCCGTAATAATCCATATTTATTGTCCTATTGCGCGTTTAAACTCAGCCATTTCCATCCACATAGAGGGGTAGATTTCGGGCCATTTATCTACAGGGATATGTTTGGGGACGCGTCGCCACCAGCATTGCTCTAACCATTTTTGAATATTGTCCTGTCCTTCATACGCAATGAAAATAGCAGTTCCTAATGCGATGAGTACGGCAATCACGGTGCCAAAAACAGGTATTGTTGATACAAGTGCAGCAAAAATAAGCAAAACACCACTGGCAGCAGAAAGAAGATAAGCAATAAAAAGCCCATAGTTGTTCTTGCCTATCTCATCTATGGCATTAAAAATATCAAACGCAACAGCTACTATCCCAGCCCCTACACCTAAACGTACTCCAACTGTTTTAAGGGTGTTATATGCCGTGATATTTTTGAAGCTTCGTAATAGCACAAATCGTTGAACACTTTCATCCAATACACCGATAGTTCCACTGATGATACCAGCAATGCCTGATAAGAAACGGCTATGTGCTTCAAATTGATCTTCAGAAAGTGTTTTTTTATCACTTAAATCGGCGGAATGGAACAAGGCTAAGCTTTGTAAAATTACTGATAATCCACCAGCACTGACAATTATCGCGGATTTTCCTGTCCCAGAGGTCATACTGGTGCGATATTGGGCGTAATTTGTTGCTTCGGTTTCACTGAATAGTCGTAAGAGTTTAGTTAAAGCCCTCTCTTGTTGTTGCGGGGGAAGCTGTTTTACTCGGTCAAGCTCTCTAGTATCAATATCAACCCAATAATCCAAGATTTTATTTTTGTTCATCGGTAAACCTGAAACCCGTAAACGCTTTAGCTCTTCGTGGGCAAGCCGCCTAATTTCAGACTCATTTAATGTATTGTTGCTATCGCTTAATCGAATCAAGGCGTCTGACACTTTTTTAACAAAATGGCCAAATTTTGCCTTTTCATGAACTCGTACAATTTCTTTATTTTGAAATGCACCTATTGCGATAGCAAAAGCATAAACTTTAGGGGAGCTGATGGTGCTATCAAATGCTTTCATTGTAATGGTGGCTAGCCGCCCTAAATAGATTGCTATGACTGATTGTGATGCTAAACGCTGAGGCTCTATCACTTTTGCAAAAGCATCAGCTAGTCCAGACCAAGGCAATGTAATTTTGCTGACGGAAATATTTTGGTCGATGGTAGACCATGGTAGCTCAAGCACTTCAATTGATTGCTGTGCTGTTGCTTCATCAATTTTCTCCGCTAAAATTGCTTGATTAAGTACTAAAGCTCTTCCCAGAATATTACTAGGATCAGACAAGTTATTTAAAAGTGACTGATGAAAAAAATCCAGGCTACCTTTTTTGTCTGACATATTCGTAATGCAGTAGCTAACAATCGTTGTGTAAGCAATGCCGCTTAACAAATCATTAGGATCAAAGTATTGTTGAAAATAGTATTGTAGTGTTGAAGACTGAAACCAATCCAAATAGAGTTTTGTTCGAGGGCTGACAACACGCTGATTATATTCGGTTAATATTTTTTGGAATTTGAGTCTAAAATCATCAACGGCATCCGCATAATAATACTGTTGATATTTTGCCCAGTTGGCATCTGCAGCTGCTGACATGCGTTTATCACGAACAGGCGTATATATTGTTTCAATCGCGGGTTTGTTTCTGACATGGAGGTACTCAAAAACACCACCTCTAGCGATCTTATCATTAAACTCTGTTTCTGCGGTATAAGCTCTTTCAAAGTCTGTTCTCATACCCGCTTTCAAGCTGGATATAGCTCCATAGAGTGCTACTTTTCGCTCAATATCTGGTCGGCTATAGACGTTTTTATCCAGTTCATATTGAATTAATGTCGGGAGGTCTTTTAATATTCCCGTAGGGTCTTGCAGAACAAAAATAGCACCACGAGGATCTAATTGGTCATTTTGGCTTTGAACTGCGGTTTCAATTTTCTCCCCTGAGGCCGTTGGCGTAAACCACTGTGTTTTAAATCGGTAAGAATAGGTAATAAATCCATCAAGTGCTCGAGATAATAGCGAGGTAGACCAGTCTCGCATTTGACTTTTTTGGGCATGTTGGTTGTATTCTGCAATGGTGTTTTCAATTTGTGCTAATGGCAAGGCTTGCTCAGTATTTTGGTTATTTAGCCAAGCATCCATATCAAAGCGTTGCATATACTGTTCACGATGACTTTTCTCTTCGAATTGTTTTCGAATGGTATCGGTCCATTTGACTTCAGACCAAGCAAACCAGAACTGGCCATTTTTCATGCCTTTCGGCATCATAGGCAATGCAATGAGTGAGGCTTTTGCTAATTCTTCAGGCTGGGAGATGCAAGGTTTGATTTTCCCTGAGACTACATTGTCAGGTACATCCCCATCAGGTGGTAAGGGGTAATAAAATCCCTCCTCAGTAATATAGTAATTGATCCATTCATTGCCGATTTCATCCCAAATGTTTAAGTAGCCAGAGCGCAATAATCGCAAGGTATACGCTGTTTCCCCTTGGGCTTCAACGGGAACGTGTATGCTTTGAGGCATGACAGGGAGAATATCCTGTTTAGACATGATGGCTGGGCGAGCAAGTAAGATGGGCAATCCCTGACGAATACAGAAATTGCACCCTTGCGATTGATTTTGTTCGGTCATCTTGAGAGTCCTTTAGAAAAAGCCAATATGGAGGTGTGGGATTTAATTTCTTGCCAATGAGAGTCATGCCAGCTGGATGTTATGCGGCTGTAATAGTTGGGGTTGTGGGCTGAGATTTTTAATAACGCTTGAACATCATGATGTAGCCAAAAAGCACATTGCAAAGAACAGCCTTGTTTGACAAAAGTCATAATATCTTCGTTTGTGTTTAAACCATATTCAGTAGCTCTTAATAACAATGAATCAATCTGTTGACTAAGGATATTCCTTTCGTCTAAAGAGACGAACGGTGAATACTTGCTCAGAATTTGATTAATAAGACCGATACGGTGTAATTGAGCTAGTGGCAAATCAATAGGGGTATTTTTATGATAATTGATTTTTTCTGAAAAATTTAATGTATGCCATTGTTTATCTAGCCAAAATGTCCATGAAGGAACCACTTGAGTTTTTAAATAAATTTGTAATTGCCAAGGGGTGAGCATCCATGATAACTGAAATAACACGCGTGGATCGTAGTAGCGTAGCAGATAATTTTGGTGTTTTTCATCGCTAATTAATAGGGCGTTAGCTAATTCATTACATAAGGATTCAGCGGATAATAGACTCTCTAAAAATAAACATACTTTTGGTGTCGATGAATCGACAGACTGCTGTTTTATTTCTGCCAGCAGCATTTGCCAGTCAGATGCGGGCAATTCATGTAGTGATATTAACGCAGGGTACAAATGTGCTTGTGGTTTAAGGTGTGCAGAGACCATATCTAATGAGGGAAAACGTTCAACTAATTCGCTGGCGAACGCTTTGTCAATGATGGCAAATTGATGTTCACCAAGCGCTTTGGGTTGAGATAAATAATATTCCATATAAACTCCTAGCGCAGTGGAACCGTACCCGTTCCATTTTGGGCAGCTTCTGAAGCCATGGATTCACAAGCTGTAAATTGTGGATATGGCATATTCAATGTTGCAGCATCCATATATTGAAGATTTGAACTTTTTACATTGAAATCTCCACTAGTTCCGTGCTCAATTTGTGAACCTTCAATGGTGATATACGAGCTACCAGATTGCAGTGTAATTTTTTTCTTCGCACTGATGATAATTTCATCATTGCTACTAGTAATATTCAGCCCTTTTTGTGCAATGATGTCGACTTCACCTGTTTGAGCTTGAATTTCTATCTTGCCTGCCGCACTCACTAACTTCATGCCTAACTCATGGGCGAATAACACCATCTTTTTCTTAGCAAATAAAACCATACGTTTGAGTGATGATATTTCTGTGTTACCTGCCGCTGTGTAGATTTGATTGCCATTACTACTGTGCTGAATATGTTTGGGGGTGGATACTGCAATACCACCGGGAGCTCCTGCAAGGATCACGGGTTCTTGTAATTGCGTAATATTGCCATGTAAAAAGGTCTCTTGCGTTTGATTATCTAAAGGCTCAACCTCCGCTTTCTCTAATATTGTTGAGAGAGATTCAGCCATGGATAATGCATCAGAAAGTTGACGTTTGATTTCATCGATATTGAGTTGTTGCTCGTTCGCTTTTTCTTGCTCATGAGTACTTATTAACAACCCTTTACCCGCACGGATCGCGCCCCAGCTATCTGTGCGTAACTCAAAACCGTCGCCGCGTTGTTCGCGCTCGGCGTTCACCAAATGCCCCAAGTTTAACTGGGTTTTTCCACCATACTCGGTGCTGAGCTTAATATGCTCTTGCCCGCGCTTATCCTCCATACGCAGTTTGTTATTCGCAGGCGTGCGGATCACATTGCGGGTGTTATTTTTATCCGTTACGTGGTCGGGGTGGCGGGAGTCATGGAGTGCATGAGCAATGTAAGGACGGTCTGGGTCACCTTCATGGAAGGCGATAGCGACTTCGGTCCCTTGAATCAGTGGGAAATGCATCCCATACGTATCGCCGGCGTAGGGTTTCGCCAAACGTACGGGCATACTTTCATAACCCTTGGTTTTATCATCACGATCCGCATCGAATTTTACCCAATAAAACCCATGTTCATTTTGGTGGGCATAAATATCGTGGTCTTTTGCGCTGGTGACGCGCGCCATTAATGTTCCTGCAATGACTGGGCGCGGTTTTAGTGCAGGGCGCCAGCACAGTGATTCCGTGTAAGGCACAGCATCGAAACGGACGGTTAGCGCTTTATCTCGGCTGGCGGTAAAGCGTAGGCGAGTAATTAAAATCGGTGATTTGAATACGCTGGGTAACGTCGAACTGAGCGGGTTATCTTGAATACTTAGCACTAATAATGGCGTCAGATCCGCCGCGCTACTTTCTCCGCGTAGTAAAGTCTGGCGAGCTAAAAAACGCTCGTGATCGAGTCTTGCCCAGAAGTTAGCGGTTTCAGTTTCAGGGCGAATTTTATCCCCACGGGTGAGGTGGCGGCCTTTATAGTGATAAACATCGCCGTAGTTGGTTTTCTCTCCATCACCACGAGTCATGTCCGCCACCGCTGAAATTAAGGTATCTTCCGCCAGTCGGTGGTTATAGTCTTTAGTAAAAACAGTGCTTTCAACCACTTGATGACGTAAAGATAATCCCCAAACACTGTCGACATAATTATCACTGAGTCCCGACGGACTATTTAATGGCAGCGTTTTGTCATACACATAACCGCGTTGGCTATCGGTAAAGTGGAGCACCTCGGTTTGGGTATCATCTTGTAAACTGAAACGGTAGAAAATGCCGACTTCACTGAGTAAGCGCTCAATAAATTGGCGGTCGCTTTCATTGATTTGATTAATTTGCTCGCGCTTTGGATATGCTTTTTCGAGATGAAATTCGAATTCCCAGCCTTTGAAATTATGTTCACGCAGAATTTGTTCAACCACATCAGGGATGGATTGGTTGATAAAAAAACGGTGGCTGCGAATTTGATGGCGCAGTAGCGCAAAAAAAGGCTCGATAACTAACTGGTAGCGGGCTTCATCTGCAGAGCCAGAGAGGCGACGGAAATCCGTCACCACGCCATGAACGCGCTTGGCAACGCTCGGCTGAGTGGCGAGTCCCATTAAGTTATTCATCGGTGCCGAAAAGGTCAGGCTAGCATTACGACGCAGTAATTGTTGAGCAGAAAGATCTTGAGCGGAACAGGTAAACGTAATCTGGTAGCGATAGGGTTCGCTAGCGGCTTCACGCCCGGTAAAATGTTCAACGTCCAGTAGGTCTGAGCAGCCTTGCACTTCAAGGCGATAGCGGTTTTGACCTTGAAGGAGGTTTTTGGCTGTATCGAGTAGGCTCATGGATTTATCTCCTCAATATCACTGAAACTCAGGGTGATCCCGTCTTCTTCGCTATACCCTAACGTCAGGCTTTGTGCTTGCTGCTGGTTAGCTTGGCGCATAAGTAATTGTTGGCTAAGTACCGGTAAAATTTGTTGGTTAAGTAGGCTGTCTATATTGCGTGCGCCGGTGTCGGGTAATAAACAGGCGCTCACGAGGGTGTCATACAGCGCTTCTTCGATAATACCCTCAAGCTTGTAGTGGGTGTAGAGACGCTTAATGACGCTACCCAGTTTCATTTCAACAATTTGGCGCAGTGCCACAGGGCCTAATGGACGATAAATTAGGGTTTGGAAGCGGGCAAGTAATGCAGGTTGGAAGTGGTCACGCAAGGTTGGGCGCAGCAGTTCTTGTAACTCGCCGTCGGTCGACTCAGGGAATTCTTCGAGTTGTTGCATGATCAAGTCACTGCCCAAGTTGGCTGTCATTAAGATCACGGTATTGCGAAAATCAATTTCACGGCCTTCGCCATCGCGCATGAAACCACGGTCAAACACTTGATAAAACAGGTTAAGTACATCGCGGTGCGCTTTCTCCACTTCATCGAGTAATACGACGCTATAAGGGCGCTTGCGAACAGCTTCCGTTAAAATCCCGCCTTGACCATAACCCACATAGCCTGGAGGCGAGCCTTTTAATTGGCTGACGGTATGGGCTTCTTGATACTCAGACATGTTGATGGTAATTAAGGATTTTTCGCCGCCAAACAGGACATCAGCCAAGGCGAGGGCTGTTTCCGTTTTCCCTACGCCACTTGGGCCGACCAGTAAAAATACCCCTTGCGGACCATTTTCTGAGGCGAGACCTGTGCGAGCTGCACGCAGTCGTTGTCCAAGCGCCAATAATGGGCTTTCTTGACCGACTACGCGTTTACCTAGCGACTCTTCTAACTCAAGTAGCTCGGTTTGTTCATCTTTTAATAGGCTGGATAAGGGCACGCCTGTCCAATCAGCGATGACAGTGGCCACCGTTCTGACATCCACATCGGGGGTGATTAGCGGTTCATTTTGCTGAATAAGTTCTAACTGTGATTGGATATCGCTGACATCTTGGGATTGACGGCGCTGTTCTAAGAGCTCACTGATAAGATTTTTTTCTTGCTCAAAACGCTGTTCTAATTCAGTCAGCTGTATGGCGATTTGCGCATCTTGAGTGACTAATTCGCTCAGGAGGGGTTGGTTGGTGGTGTTGCCAATCACCAAATCATCAAGGATCGCTTGCTGTTCAAGTTCTAATGCAGTGCGCTTGGCTTTTAAACGTGTCAGTTCTTCAGGGAGTGTATCGAGGCTCATCCGGATACGAGCGCTGGCGGTATCAAGTAAATCCACAGCTTTATCGGGGAGTTGGCGACCGGTTAAGTAACGGCGAGATAAGGTGACAGCGGCTTTGACCGCATCATCGGTAATGTGAACACCGTGATATTTTGCATAGCGAGGTTTTAATCCACGCAGCATTAAACAGGCTTTTTCATCATCAGGTTCATCGACTTTGACCACTTGGAAGCGGCGTTCTAAAGCGGCGTCACGCTCGAAATATTGCTTATATTCAGACCAAGTGGTTGCGGCAATCGTGCGTAATTCACCACGGGCAAGGGCAGGTTTGAGTAAGTTAGCGGCATCTGCGCCACCGGCTTGGTTGCCTGCGCCAATAATGGTATGGGCTTCATCGATAAATAGTAAAATTGGTGTTGGGGATTGTTGTACGGCTTCAATCACGTTTTTTAAGCGCTGCTCAAATTCCCCTTTGACGCCAGCCCCCGCTTGCAGTAACCCTAAATCTAAGGTGCGTAATGAGGTTGTTTGCAGGCTGACAGGCACATTGCCCTCAACAATGCGTAAGGCTAAGCCTTCCACTAACGCCGTTTTCCCGACACCCGGTTCGCCCACGAGAATGGGGTTGTTTTTGCGACGGCGAGAGAGAATATCCACCATTTGACGTATTTCGTCATCACGTCCAAAGACAGGGTCAATCGCGCCTTCGCGCGCTTTATCGGTGACATCCACCGTAAATTTATTCAGCACTGCCAGTAAGGCATCGTTCAGTGTGTTACCGATGACATTCGGTGCTGTAGTTTCGTTTGTTGATTGCGTTTCAAGTGGCGCTTCTGCCGGTAAAGATTGATTATGTACCGCAAGTTGCTGAACTTCCGGGCGCTCATCGGATTGCGCATCAAGCATCGGTCTTAAGCGTTGTAATTGTGTGATGCTTAAGGTCATTAATGGCCAAAGGGCGTCGTTCGGAACTAAAGAGGGTTGCTTCACCATTGCCGCAAGAATATGGACGCTGCGAATGTGCTCGATATCTTCATCCAATGAGGCTATCACCCAAGCGTTTTGAATTAAGTTTAGGAGTGATTTTGAGAGGGAGGGGCGGCTATGGATAGAGCGCGGTAAGCTATCGATTTTAGTCAATAAGCTTTGCCAAAGTGTGGACATATCCCATTCATAGCGGCGAGCTAACACCGTGATATCACTTTCCCCCATTTCCAATAATTTGAGCAACCAATGTTCAATGGTAATTTCCGCATGCGCTCGTGTCTGGCAGAGTGAAGCTGCCGCTTCTAATGCGCTGGCACAGTAAGGGTTTAGGCGACGTAATAGCATCACGGATGAATTGTCCATATTCTCTCTCTTGTATTGGGGGGAAAATGGTTAGAGACAGCAAGGAACGCTACCGCCCCTAACCGTTAACCGAGGTTCATTAGGTATCAAGATAAATTGTGTGTTGTGTGTCATCGGCGTACGAATACGTACAAAAAAGCAGACGCCGAAACGCCTGCTTGTCTTAATTAAGCGGTAGCACGCTCATTCCACGAGTCGGAATGAATGATGTTGCCGTCTTTGTATGTCCAAGTGATTTTTTCATAGCGCAGCTCAATCTCTTCGAGATGGTTGTGCTTCTCTTTATTAGGGTCTTTAATGTCGTGCATTTTTGGCGCGACTTTGACCACTTTGACGTTTTCGAGCTTGGTATTGAAATATTCGACTTCTTGTCCCGCATCATCAATGCGGTACCATTTGAATTCGGCTTCTTTCAAGGTTTGGCCAGTCGTTACCGCTTTGTACAAATAAGGGCTTGATGCATCAATTTCTTTCACGAAAATAAACGGGGTATGAATACGTGTACCCGTTAACTTACCGGTATTGTTATCGGTTGGGATGTACAGGTTATGGTCTTGTGCGACCACTTCAATACTGCCTTCACGGTCTTGTACATTAACAGAGCCCTTGATATCTGCGCCGCCGTCATCTTTTAGCCATAAATAAACAGGAATAGCCATTGTTACTTCTCCTTTCGGGTCGAATGTGTGTCATCGTCCATCGGTGACACGGTTTGATTATCTGTCTCTTGGCAAGCATCTGCCTGAGGGATGAGTCGTATTTCAACGCGCCGATTCTTCGCTCGGCCTTCAGCGGTTTGATTATTGGCAACAGGGTTATTCTGGCCATCTCCTCGAACGGCAAAACAGGCTGGACTGATATCACTGGTCTTTATCATCCAATCTCTGACCGATTCGGCGCGTTTCAGGGATAGTGTTTGGTTGAGTGCTGGGTTTCCGGTGTTATCGGTATAGCCTGAGATGACAATCAACCAACCGGGTTTCGCTTTAATATTGAGTAAGGCGTCGACCAAAACCTTGGTGGCACCTGCTTTTAGCGACGATTGTCCCACATCGAATAGCGATAAGCTGTCAAGGCTGACTATTTCGGGGGCATTTTGAACAATGATAGGCGCAGGAGGCGGTGGGGGAGCCCAACCACTTAATAGTGTGTGCAAGTAGGGTAATATTCTCGCTCCCTGATATAACGCTAAAGAATGAGAGGTTGGGACTCCTTCGCGTTCCCAGCGCGCTAATTGAGCTGCATCATCTTGCAGTTGCTGGTAAGCAGTCTGTTTTGGTGCAAGTGGTGTATCTGACAGTTGCGAAAAACGCGCAATATCTTCACCAATATGACGAATGAGTTGCTGATTATGGTAGTAACTTCCGATTAATGTGCCTATTAAGAAAACACCAAAAATAATTCCGATAGCGCCGAGGGTTCTTTCTGTACGGCTTAAGCTAATATCATGGTGTAAGCGACGCAACATTACATCGGGCAAAGGTAGCAAATCAGTAGTTTGAATTGATGAATATAGAGGCAGCATGGTTTTTTCTTGAATAAATTGCTGCCATAAATTGTTTGGTTGGCTAGTGATATCAATCCACTGAATAGCCCATGCTGAAGGGATTTGTTTCGGTGCTCCAGCTTGAGGTAGTATGAATTGAGGAACTAAAACTTGGTTTAGCCAGCTTTGTAAGGTATCTAGCCATAGAGAAAATTGCAGGCTTTGTTCTGACTGACCGATATGCGTGGGTAGCCACACAGAGTAAGGGACTGACATTGTACCTTCTTGCTCCACCTGAAATTCAGTTTGGTGGCTGAGTAACGTCATCCAAGGGGTATGTTCATCATCAACATGCATAGCGGTATCAGCGTGATGAGGTTTAGAAAGGTATACCGTTACCCAAAATGGCAATTTAGCACCGATTTTTTGACGACCTTCCCCAATAGCTCGACGCCAATTGAGTAGCGCTTGTGTTAGGGTTTCTTGTTGTGTCAGTTGCTCGGGTAATACAACGTATAGTAAGGATAAGTGCCCAGATAGCGATGGGGCATATTCCACCAATGCGGCAATCAGTTTAACGAGCTCAGTGGGCGCGGATACACGAATATACCAACCTTGATTTGTTTCTCTGTGTAATTGGGCATCCAGAAATAGCGCTTGAGATTGACCACAAACTAAAATGACAGGCCCCTGATAATTATCAGCCGGAAATGCACCTGTATAATCATGTTCAGTGGATAACACTTGGCGTTGTTGTTTATATTGCCAAAACAACATTCCACCCGTCAGTACTAAGACGAAGACGGAAACAAAAATGGAGACACTTTGCCCTAGAGACCAAAACCCCCAAAGTAGCCACAAGAAAAGTCCCGTAGCAAAAAGCGTCAGACACGGTTTGATTGGATTTTGCATGCCTATCCTTGTGTCATCCACTGTTGTAGTAAATGTTCTAGCGAAGCACTGAACCCCCACCACATGGCGGCGAGTATGAGAATGCCGCCTATCCAACCAAACCAGTAAAGTCTGCGACGGCTAAACTGTAATTTAGGTTTTACGACGAGAGGTAATTCTGAAGTGACCAGATAGTCCGGAAGTTGAACATTGAGTTGAGCGACGATCCGCTCACGTTCTGGCGCTTCTTTTTGACGAAACTTACCGACAAACCCGAGGGTAAGCACACGATGAAAACAGAGCAAAACGTCAGGATTCGGGGCGGTTTCGTTTAAAATGCTGCGTAGGCGATCCCAAAGTTTGTCTCCCGCTTCTAATGTATTGAAATAACGTGCTTGCAAAGGAGATTGGATCCAAGTGTTGTAGCCATCATCTTGGTGCTGGCGATTCATCACGCTTTCATCAATTAGCGCACATTGGGCATATTGCATATGCTCAATGGCGGATTCAGGGTAGCCATGTTCGAGTAGTTTTTGACGTGTTTCATCAATGAGTTGGCAAACACGACGATAAAAACTATCCCCTTGAGTGATGGCAGTGCCTTGATGTAATTGGCAAACCATCAGCCAAGTTTGAGCGAAGATCATGTCGATAGTATGGTGCGATGTTGTATTGTTCATGAGCGAAGTACCGCAAACAGCTCTAATTGAATGTCACCTAACGTGCTTGGAACATAGAACGCACACTGCCCAGAAGAGAGCATGGCTTGACCCGCAGGTGTTTCAATATCTAGCGCAAAATATTGATTTTCTAAGCGAAGAGGGACCGCCGTTGGGACATGGCTGAGCGGTTTCAATGGAATACCATTGAGTGCCACATTAACGACGTCAGCCACATCATCACTACTACCCGCTTTGCAAAGGAGTGGAAATTGAGCGATTAATAAGTGAGCAGGTAATGATGAGCGAACCGATAAGTAAAAATCGGCTTCTTCACGTAATCGACCGTCATGGAGTTGACCTTTCCAGAATGGACCTTCTTTTACTAATTCAATACTGATAACACGCGAAGGTAAGCTGGCTTCAAGTAGCGTATTTAATAAAGAAAAAAGCGGTGGAAAAACCTGCTCAGGCTGCTCATGTTTGTATAGTGGTATATCTTCCAATTTATGTTCTAAAGAGAAGGTTAATAAGCTCCCTGCTAAACGAGCAAGTTCTCGGTAGAGTAATTCAGGATGACGATGTAATGCAGACCCGAGTTCATTGAGTACGGGTTCAGCGCTGTTTAGTGAATTCAATAGCCAAAATAATGAGACATCAGCAACCACAAAGTCGGCCATTTTTTCATTACTTTCGCGACGTAGCGCCATTAAACGGCGGCGTTTAGCTACTAATCTATGCATAAACTCCGAGAGTAATGAACGTAATTCAAGGCTACCCTGACAAGCAAGCAAGGGGGGAATAAAACGGTTGTCGAATTCCCACATCCCTTGAGCGTTGCGGATAAGCCGTGCAACCGGACAGGTCATATAGGCTTCATTCTCATCATGGGCAAAACGTAGCGTTGCCACATGACGCAATACTGCAATATCCGTTTCCTCATGTCCGAGCAGATCTTGAACTTTAACCCACTCTTGACTAAATCGACGAGGGCGATCGGTACCCGCTTCAGAGGCTAAGTTGCCACCATTTGCTAGCATTAAAGGTAATGCTAAAACGATGTCTAACGACTGGCGGTCTGCGTAGTCAGCAAGGGATAACACAGGAGGAAGCGCATCAGCTAGAGTGGTATCAATAAGTGTGCCATCATGGAAACGCACAACCATTTTTTGTGCGCTAACGCGAGATAAGGTTAACGCACTGGCATCAAATTCCGCGCTAATCACCCCCCACGTTGAGGCAATGCCCATTTGAGCAACGACTTCAGCGACATGGCTGTCCCAACGGGCTTGTTGTTGAAATTGTTGAGGGGCCAAAAAGGCCCCGTCTGTCCATAGGGGACGGTAGATTTTCATCCTGAATGACCTTTATGAACCGTTAGGCTTTGGCTTTAGGCATTTGTGAAACTAACGATAAATCAACATCCATACCTTCGACTTGGAAGTGTGGGACGGCATACAGTTTCACGCGGAAGAAGCCAGGGTTATCTTCAATATCTTCGACAACCACTTTTGCATCGCGTAAAGGATGAGAGGCTTGTAAATCATCCCCCGGATCGGTCATTTCAGTCACTAAACCACGCACCCAGTTGTTGAGTTCTAATTCAAGGAGGCGTCTATCTTTGGTGGTACCAATGTTTTCACGTTGAATAAGTTTCAAGTAATGGGCGATACGAGACAGTAAGAAAATGTACGGTAAGCGGGCGTTGATGCGGCTGTTCGCGGTGGCATCAGCGGTATCGTATAACGCCGGTTTTTGCGCCGAATTAGCGGAGAAGAAGCAGGAGTAATCACGGTTTTTGTAGTAAGACAGCGGGATAAAACCAAGGTTCGCAAACTCAAACTCGCGGGTTTCTGGGATCATCACCTCAGATGGGATTTTGACCTGACTACCTGTTCCTAAATCAAATAAATGAATAGGTAAATCTTTCACTGCGCCACCTGCCTGCGGGCCACGAATTTGCACACACCAGCCATTATTGATAAAGCTTTTTACCATATTAGCAGCAAAGGCAAATGTGGCATTCGTCCACAAATATTTCTCGTGATCTGGCCCTTTTACTTCTTCGACGTAATTGAAGCTACGAACAGGTACTGTATCTGGACCATAAGGTAGGCGACCCAATACACGCGGCATGGTTAAACCAATATAACGGGCATCATCCGAGTCACGGAAGGCTTTCCATTTGATGTATTCAGCACGATCAAAGTAGTTACCAATATCTTTGATTGCAGCCACTTCTTCCATGGTTTCTTTGCCAAAGAATTTTGGTCCAACAGAGCCAATAAATGGCATATGGGCAGATGCGGAGACTTTAGAGATACTACGTAATAAGGCGATATCTTGAGGGCTGCGATCAAATTCATAGTTAGAAATCATCGCTGCAATAGGCTCACCACCTGGAGTGTCATATTCCGCAATGTAGGTATGGTGGTAAAGGCCACTTTGGATAATTTCCGGGCTATCTTCGAAATCTTGGCGTAGGTCATCTTTGGCGATATCCAGTAGCTCAATTTTGACGTTTTGACGAAAATCAGTGCGATCAACGAGGAATTTTAAACCACGCCAAGTAGATTCAACTTTTTGGAAGTCTTGATGGTGCATCACTTCGTCAAGTTGTTGACTAATTTGCTTATCAAGTTCAGCAATATGATGATCAAGTAAGTTGCGGTCTAAACGTTCCACTTTTTGACCGGATGATTTTAAACGGTCTAAAAAGACTTGAACAGCAACCGTGACACGTTCATCCGCAGTTGCATCCGCTAGTGCAGCATTATCTTGGAATTCATTAATATCACTGATTGTAGCAACAGGGGTTAAATTAATTTTTTCAAATAAAGAAGCATAAACACCATGATTAGACGTATCATCAAGTACAGTCGTTGCACCTTGGGTTGATTCAGTTTTTACAGACATCAGCATAATCCTTTAGTAATCCAAATTAATCTTTCTTCGGTGCAAGTTGGGCTAGCTCTTCGCGCAGTTCATCACTGAGTGTTGGATCCTTAAGGATATTTTCCAATTCACGGCGAAACGTGGCGTTATCGAGGAGATTAGATTTTAGGTCGCGTAACAGATTACGCATGGCTAACATTGCGCGCAGTTGTGGGATTTGACGAGCCACTTGCTCGGGTTCAAAGTCCGCCATGTTTTTAAACGTTAATGCGATACTTTCTTCACTTCCATCCCCTGCTAAGGTGTTTTTAACCGTTAGATTGACTGACGGTGAGAATTCATTGAGGACGCTGTCAAAGTTATTTTTATTGATATTTACTTTTTCACGTTCAGATAGCGCACGATCATCTTGCCCATGACTATAATCACCAACCGCTAACAGCTTCAGGGGTAACTCGACTTTTTTCTGAGCCCCCCCCGTGTGCAGATCTAATTTAATATTAACCCGCGCTTTAGGGACTTCATTTTGAAAGCTATCTGACATGAGTGAATTTCCTTGAATTTTAACAGGTATATTTCTTGGTTATTGTTAAATGGTTACAATTGAATTTGATATATTTAACTTATGTAGTTATTTTATTTATATCTTCACCAAATGAATAAATCAACTTTTCTTATCAATAAGTGTGAGTGCAAATTAATGTATTTTTTTGAGTTATCTTAGTTTTGTAATTTGAAAAACCAATCATATCAACATCTAATGGCTTTATTTTCTTATTGTTATGATTTTCCTGTGTCAACCAAACCTTTTTGTAACACTTTATTTCAAGTTGTTACAGAGTGATTCATAAGAATATTTACTCGTTTGTTGTGTAAGAACCCTGATTTTGAAATAGGAAATTACTTTATGAAAAGGAATTGATGAACCCTATGAAAAATCATCGTTTTTAATGGTCGTTGAAAGAAATGTGTGACATCGGGCATTATTACGACCGCAGTAAAAAAGGGATATTGCAAAACAGCCACGGCCATTTGAATACAAACGCAAAAATTGGGTTGTCATCAATCTAAAAAGCTATTTTGGTGTGAGGATGAAAAGGTAAATACATCAAGCTTGCGGAAAGCTTTAAAAGAAGGATATAAAGAGATTTAATTGATTAGAAAGGATTTTTATTGAGTCAGGTAGACTTCGGCATGGTGTCCCCTGCAGGAATCGAACCTGCAACTAGCCCTTAGGAGGGGCTCGTTATATCCATTTAACTAAGGGGACTTTTGGAGTCAAAATTACGACAGCGAGGGCATTTTACTGTTCAGACCTAATTGAATCAAGTTGTTACGAGCAAATAATCGAATTTATCTACCATAAATGTTTTTTTGACTGTTTTTTATTCGAAAGTAGGGTGGTTGTCATTTTTAAAATTGAGTGAGGGAGTATTTCTGTTTTGTACTAATTGTTCAATTTTCTTATAATAAGAACATGATTAAATGGCTTATAATTAGTCTTTAAGATAATCAAATAACTCAAAAGGATTAACATAATTCTTTTTTTAGCCTTACTATAAGCAAAATAGTTATTACAGTGGAAAGTACCGTAGTAGAACGGTGCAGGGAATGGAGAAATGTTATGAAGTTTCGCATGACGGGTGTTTTTCTGGCAGGGGTGCTGATTGCAGGTTGTGCAAGTAGCATTGACCCAGAAACACATGAGCGTTCAGACCCTTTAGAGGGGTTCAACCGAGCAATGTTTAATTTCAACTATAACGTCCTTGACCCTTATGTCTTGAGGCCTGTAGCGGTTGCTTGGAATGATTATGTCCCGATGCCTGCTCGAAATGGATTAACCAATTTTTTCGTTAACCTTGAAGAACCTGCAAGTATGTTAAATAGCTTCCTACGTGGTGAAGTGACTCAAGGTTTCAAACATTTTAACCGCTTTTTCCTTAATACTGTCTTTGGTATGGGGGGCTTGATTGATGTGGCATCAATGGCCAATCCTCAGCTAGTTAAGGAAGAACCCAAACGCTTTGGTAATACCTTAGGTTATTACGATGTGGGCTATGGTCCTTATGTGGTGCTACCGGGATATGGTAGTGCAACACCAAGGGAACAAGGTGGTGATTTAGTTGATGATTTATATCCAATGCTAAGCTATCTCACATTCTGGATGTCAGCGGGTAAATGGGCACTGGAAGGAATTGAAACCCGAGCAAGGTTATTAGATTCAGATGGATTGCTGAAAAACTCTTCAGACCCGTACTTAATGATGCGAGAAGCCTATTTCCAACGTAATGACTTCTTATCAAGTGGTGGGGCGTTAAAAGCAACAGAAAACCCAAATGCGGCAGCGATTGAAGACCAGCTTGATTCGATAGATTAGTAAATTGAATTGTTTTGGAAGGTTTATCACTCTCTTGTATACGAATGATACTAGAGAGTGATAAATAAAAAGCTAATCATTGTCTCTTTTTCCTCGTTGAGAGATAGTGTCAATCAGGGCGATTACCCCTAATACACCAATAAAACCGACAGTAAACAGTGTTCCCATAAAGCCTCCTAAGTTTTTGTCATTGTTGCCTCTTTTACATGCCTTCACGGCCGTAGCCAATAATAGAATATAGCGCGATTAATACAGTTTGATGAAAAGCCATATATATTAGTGGGTGTCATCAGTATAAATTATGCTATTGGGTTGTAATTGCAAATAAGAACATTCAGAGAATGAATTATAATTTAATGAAATATAAAGCGATTTATATCAAAAATGCGATTGCGTATATTTTATAAAGAAATGATAAGGTGAGCTATATACTTAACATTTAATTTACATATGATGCGGGTTAGGGTCAAGAAAATTTATGTTAAGTTTTGAAAATTAGTTCGTCGAATATTTGAAGGTAACTTCAGCATCAGGAAGAGAACCCCCTGATGCTGAAAATTCAATTAGCTAGAATGTATAGTTGAAGTTCACACCGTATAACCAAGCAGAACCTTCAGATTTGAAATGATATGCAGGAAGAGTGCTCTCTGGAATGTTCTCACTTAACCGTTCCTTGATATCAACTTTCTTACCGTGCATGTAGGATATACCGACATCAACAGAAGCATTTTCATTAAATGCATAAGTGGTACCGGCACTTAACCAGTAACGATCTTGGTCAGGTATAGAAATTGAACGGTAGTCAGAGCGTACAGGCGTTTGGTCGTAGGCAATACCTGTACGGAATGTCCAGTTTTCATCATAGAAATAAGTGGTACCCAGTGCTAAACGCCATGCATCTTTAAAGTGCTCAGGTTTATGGAATAATTCTTGGCCGTCACTTTTTCTGTAGGCGGTTAATTCTTTAAATTCACTCCAGCCAGTATAGGCAACGCTATAGTGTAGAGCCCACTTAGGTGCAACTTTATGGTACCCAGAGAATTCCCAGATATCAGGTAAATTAAGGTCTAACTTACCTTTGATTTTTTCACCACCAGTTCCGACAAGTCCTCCTGGGAGTGGTGTGTTAGGTAAATCGTTGGAATATTTACCATCTTCAAATTTCACTTTAACTTTTGAACGATAGCTTAGGCTTAAACGGTTATCATCATTGATTTCATATAAAATACCGGCATTCCAACCATAACCCCAGTCATCGCCTGTTAGTTTAGCCATCGTAGTGCTGGCTGGAAATGGAGATAATCCCAATGCAGGAGCTAAAGTACCTAGGTCGCCAGCATGGCGTGTAATCTCAGCATCTGCATATACTGCGTTAGCACCTAAACCGAAACTAAAATTATCATTTAAGCGGTATGCACCACTTAAGTTTAGATTAACCGTTTTTAGATCTGTCTTACCGCCGATAGGGCCTGCTGCATAATTTTTATTAAAATCAGTGGCTAAACCAAAGTTGGTGGTCATTGACGTACCGACTGCCCATTTGTCATTAATTGGGAAGATAAAGTGTGCATTTGGTACAACAGCACTTGGCGCAATGTCATTTGCGGTGGTATTGCTACCGAGACGTGAACCGCCTTTGCCTTTAATATCAACACTTGGGTCAATATAAACGGCACCAATAGAAAGAGAAGGGCGATCAAACAACATCATGGCAGCAGGGTTTCGGCTTCCCTCACTTGCGTTGTCGCCCATCGCACCAGCTCCCGAAAATGCGCGTCCCAGTGCGGATGTAGAATATTCATTAAGCAAAAAACCAGCCGCGCCTGCGTTGGATGATACAATTGCCACTGCTATTGCTAAAGCTGATCTAGAAAACAGGTTTTTCTGGCTCATGACCAAAACCCTCTTATGTTTTATTTTGAATAAAGCGACTTCTATCGCAAGAAGCGCAGAATTGTAGGGTCCCTTGCCGTTATGACAAATCAGACCAGTTACTAGAGTATAGGTCTGACCACCTGATATGTTGCAAGCTTGTTTTGTGGTTATTGTGATTTTGTTTTCAAAAATGCGACATATTTAACAAAATAGCAACACAAGCGAACGTATTGAGAGCAATAAGTATGCTAATACGGGGTGAGATCAAACTTATGTTTAATTATTAGCGATATATTTTGATACACACTAGTTTTTAGCACTTTTTCAGCGTTATGATAGCGACTTAACAGTTTGTTTATTTGGAGAGTAAAATGACTGATGCGATTAACCGTTGTAGCGCGGATGAAACCGCAGCCTGCTGCTGTGTAGATGTGGGAACAGTATTGGATAATAAAGACTGTACTGCGTCGTATCAGCATGTTTTTGCTACACAAGGTGAAGCTGAAACTATGTTGAAAACACTCACAGAAAAAGCAAAGTCTGTTGAGTCAGATCCTTGTGTAATAACCCATTCTATTAAGCCTGTAGAGGGTGGTGTTGAGCTGACGGCTGAATTTAGTTTTAGCTGTGAAGCAGAAAGCTTAATTTTTCAATTAGGCCTTCGTTAATCAAACGTTTGAATTTGCTCTGATTTGCCTTTTATCGCTAAAACGGTGGTCTGATTAACACTCAGTGATAAAAGGCTTCCTTCATCCCCTCGTTTTCCCTTACTGCAATTTGTTGTATTTTTACTCTAAGTTGCGTACCTGCTCGCATTTTTTATTAATACCCATTGATAATTGTGAATTTTATGTTAACAATCATTACAGGTCAGACCTCTTTATTCGGTTAGTGAGTGAGTTAACTATAATTTTCATTTTTGCTTTAGCAGGAGCGACCATGAATCAACATCTCCACCATGGTGAAAATACAGATAAAACAAATGAAAGGATCGCCATTGTCAGTGGTCTACGCTTGCCTTTTGCAAAGCAATCTACGGCATATGCAGGAATTCCTGCAGTCGATTTAGGTAAAGCGGTAGTTGCTGAGTTATTAGCCCGTAGTGATTTAGACAAAAACCTGATTGAGCAACTGGTATTTGGGCAAGTGGTGCAAATGCCAGAAGCGCCTAATATTGCGAGGGAAATTGTTCTTGGAACAGGTATGAGCGTCTCAACGGATGCTTATAGTGTATCTCGAGCGTGTGCGACTAGTTTTCAAGCAATTGTTAATGTTGCACAAAGCATGATGGTAGGTGATATTTCTATCGGTATTGCTGGCGGTGCTGATTCATCTTCTGTGCTTCCTATTGGCGTATCAAAAAAATTGGCAGAGACATTGTTAGCTTTAAGTAAAGCAAAGTCTGTTGGGCAAAAATTATCATTGCTAACGAAATTACGTTTGAAAGATTTAGCGCCTGTCGCACCGGGTGTTGCGGAATACTCTACGGGGCTACGCATGGGGGATACCGCGGAGCAAATGGCGAAAAGTTATCAGATCAGCCGAGCCCAGCAAGATGAACTCGCTCATCGTTCGCATATGTTAGCGGCAAAAGCGTGGGAAAATGGCGTTTTAAATAATGAAGTTATGACCGCCTATATGCCTCCTTTTAAGCAAGCATTTTCCCAAGATAACAACGTGCGTACAAACTCAGTTTTGTCTTCTTATGCGAAATTAAAACCCGCATTTGACCGCAAGCATGGCAGCGTTACTGCAGCAAACAGCACGCCGTTGACGGATGGCGCCGCTGCGGTATTGATGATGACAGAGTCTCGAGCGAAATCTCTGGGTTATACACCGCTTGGTTATATTCGAAGTTATGCGTTTTCCGCAATAGACGTATGGGAAGATATGCTATTAGGGCCTTCTTATGCCACTCCACTCGCTTTAAAACGTGCAGGGTTATCGTTGCAAGATTTATCCCTGATTGACATGCATGAGGCCTTTGCTGCGCAAACACTTGCTAATTTAAATATGTTTGGTAGCCGTAAATTCGCACAAGAGAAACTGGGAATGGATCACGCCATTGGCGAAGTGGATATGGACAAATTTAATGTCTTAGGCGGTTCTATTGCTTATGGGCACCCATTTGCGGCTACAGGCGCACGAATGGTGACACAAACTTTAAATGAGTTACGTAGACGCGGTGGTGGGTTTGGGTTAACAACAGCTTGTGCTGCGGGTGGTTTAGGTGCAGCAATGATTTTAGAGGTGGAATAATGGCTCAAAATTCTGCTATAGAAGTTACAAGAGAAAAAACACAACAGGCCTTTAGCTTAGAAATTTATGACGGTAATGTGGGGGTTATCTTCATTGATGTCCCCAATGAAAAAGTAAATACACTAAAAGCGGAGTTTGCGGAACAATTTCTGGCGATTTTACAACAAGCGCAGTCGACTTCAGGCTTGAAAGGCTTAGTTATTACCTCAGGAAAAAAAGACAATTTTATTGCAGGCGCTGACATTAGCATGATAGCAGGCTGTGAAAATAAGTCTCAAGCCAGTGAGTTGTCAAAAGCAGGTCACGTACTGTTTGATAAAATCGATAACTACCCATTGCCAATTATTGCTGCGATACATGGTGCGTGTTTAGGGGGTGGGCTAGAACTTGCCTTGGCATGTCATGCGCGGGTTTGCTCCAATGATGATAAAACGAAATTAGGCTTGCCTGAAGTACAATTGGGGCTATTACCTGGCTCCGGGGGAACTCAGCGTTTACCTCGGTTGATTGGTATTCCGCATGCATTGGATTTAATGCTGACAGGCCGCCAACTAAAAGCTAAACAGGCGCTGAAAATAGGGTTGGTTGATGATGTAGTTCCTGAGCCTATTTTACTCGACGTTGCGGTGAAAATGGTAAAAAAAGGGGGCGTTCAGCGTCCAGCTATCCATTGGCAACAGCGTTTATTAAGCAGCAAATTACTACGTAATAAAGTGTTTGAGAGTGCCAAACAAAAAACACTCAGCAAAACTAAAGGCCATTATCCAGCCCCAGAAAAAATTATTCATGTCGTGAAAACCGGCATGAATAAAGGTTTGCAAGCAGGCTATACGGAAGAAGCGAAAGCTTTCGGTGAGCTCGTGATGACACCAGAGTCTGCTGCATTACGTAATTTATTTTTTGCGGTTACCGCATTAAAAAATGACACAGGGGCACAAGCAACGCCATTGAAGATTAATCAAGTTGGTGTGCTTGGTGGCGGGTTGATGGGCGGTGGAATTGCTTATGTCACCGCTTTTCAAGGTAAATTACCCGTCCGCATAAAAGATATTTCAGACAAAGGCGTCACACAGGCCTTGCGCTATAGCTGGGATCTACTGACCCAGCGAGTTATCAAGCGGCGGTTATTAGCCCGAGAACGTGCAGCTGTTATGGCTAAGGTATCAGGCACATTAAATTATCAAGGGCTTGAAAATGCGGACATCGTGATTGAAGCGGTATTTGAAGATTTAGCACTGAAACAAAAAATGGTTGCTGAAGTTGAGAAGATGTCGAAACAGCAAGTTATTTTTGCTTCTAATACATCATCTTTACCTATTCACCAAATTGCACAGAAAGCGATTCATCCCGAAAAAGTGATTGGCTTACACTATTTTAGTCCCGTCGATAAAATGCCTTTAGTTGAAGTGATCCCCCATCAACAAACAGATGAAACTACAATTGCGACAGTGGTTGCTTTAGCAAAACGCCAAGGTAAAACAGCGATTGTTGTGGGGGATGATGCAGGTTTCTATGTAAATCGCATTTTAGCGCCATTCTTATGTGAAGCAGCGCAATGCCTTGTTGAAGGTGAATCAATAGAACACATTGATCGTGCTTTAGTTGAATTTGGCTTCCCTGTTGGGCCATTTAATTTGTTGGATGAAGTGGGCATTGATGTAGGAACAAAAATTTTACCGATTTTAGTTGAACGTTTTGGTGAGCGTTTTAAGGCGCCTGATATCCTCGACAAAGTGGTTAAAGATGACCGTAAAGGTAAGAAAAACGGCAAAGGTTTTTATGAATATGGTCATCACACCAATAAGTTGTGGTTTTGGAAAAAAGCCAGTAAACGTCAAGTTGATAAAACCATTTATTCACTAATTGAAATGGTTCCCAACAATAAACTGACTAAAGCGGATATTGCACAGCGCTGTGTCATGATGATGCTTAACGAAGCTGCTCGCTGCCTTGATGAAAACATCATTAGAAATGCTCGTGATGGGGATGTGGGAGCGGTATTTGGTATCGGTTTCCCGCCCTTCTTTGGTGGCCCGTTTAGGTATATGGATAGCCTAGGGATTGCAAAAACGGTGGAAACTCTGAATAACCTCGCCGTGAAATATGGT
Source organism: Providencia sp. PROV116 (assembly GCF_028482485.1). Lineage (NCBI taxonomy): Bacteria > Pseudomonadati > Pseudomonadota > Gammaproteobacteria > Enterobacterales > Morganellaceae > Providencia > Providencia sp. PROV116. The sequence continues at coordinate 53,273 of NZ_JAMPQO010000019.1, forward strand.
GATAAATTCCAGCCTTGTGGATTGCTATGTGACATGGCAGAGAATAATCGAACCTTTTTTTCTACCAATGTAGAAGGTGGAGTTGATGTAACAAAACCAAGTAATGAACAATAATGGCGCGGTGAGCTAGCCTATTAACTGTTTGTTGCTTTTTTAATAAAACCAATCAATGCCTGATACCAAACATATTTTTGGTTGTCAGGCTCTTTTTCGTAAAGCTCGTATGATTAGAATAAATCATTATATTAAATTTAACTAATTGATAATAAATACTAAAATTTAACATGCGACATGGACTGCTAAAAAAACATACACAAAAATTTACTCAAATCATTTTCTTTGTTGATCATTTCATGCAGAATCACATTTCACCCCAACTGATGGTTACTTTTACAACAATTAGCTTAACAACAAAAGAATAACCTCCTTAATTAGGTAGGTTACTCAGATGGTGGATTATGCAAGTTTATATTATGCGTCACGGTGATGCAGCGATACACGCGCCTAGCGATGCTGAGCGCCCATTGACACAAAAGGGAAAAGACGACTCAGTATTGATGGCTCAATGGCTACAGAATCAAGGTATTAAAATTGATTCTGTGTTAGTGAGCCCCTATTTAAGAGCAGAACAAACTCGGCAAGTTGTGAGCCAGCACCTTGATTTGCCAGCAAAGTCGGAAGTTTTAGGGCAATTAACGCCAGGAGGGAATGCCGCATTTGTGGCTGACCATATTCGGGATGTTGCTGTGCTAGGCGCAAATGCGATATTGGTTGTATCTCATTTGCCACTGGTTGGCTATTTAGTGTCGGAGTTGTGCCCACATAAAGAACCACCGATGTTCACGACATCAACAGTGGCATGTGTTGACATTGATGTGGCTCATCAAAAAAGTCAGTTTGAATGGATGTTGAGCCCATCTCAATTGCTATTTGCTAAATAATACAGAACAACATGAGCGCTTAGCGGCGAGCGCTCTCAGCAGTTTCTATAAGCAGCAATAAGGCTGCATTACCGCCCCATTCTTTAGGTGCTTGGTGAAAAGCAATAATATCAGGGTGTTGGGCAAGCCAAAGTGGTGTTTGCTGCTTTAAAACATGTTTACCATGGCCGTGCATAATGCAGGCGCAATAGACATTTTCACGCTTACAGGCCGCAATGAGCGCGCCAATTTCTTGCTTTGCTTCCATTTGTGTTAAGCCATGTAAATCTAAAAACAACTCCGGAGCGTAATCACCGCGGCGAAGTTTTTTTAATTCATAAGGGTTAGCATCGGGCCTTAAATAACGCGTTGGGCCTTCATTTTCAAGTTGAGGTTGAAATTCATCTGAAAAATAAAAGGAGGCGTCAACCTGTTCCTGTATGACTTTTTTATTAGATGGTTGTGTCACTTTGGCGCGGACAGGTGCGTGCAGGACTTGGTCCTGACGGATTTTTTTTGCTCCATTAATGGCTTCTTTGAAAAGACGAATATCTTCATCTTCTAGACCAAATTTTTTCTTCATAATTTTACTAATGTATTTTTGTGATTAATTTTTCTGGTTGGTAGTGTAACTCATTTTTGATGAATGGTGATAATCGCAGATTGTTCGTGCGAAGTAACATATTTATAACCTTTTTACAGCTAAGCATTGACAAAAGGGGACTTGCTAGTCTAATTGTATATACATATCTATACGATTTATTAATGCAATGAATAAAACTGAATTCAACAACAATAGGAAAAACGATGGTATTCAAAACACACTCTCGGGATGTCGTTTGGCGTAATGGCCGTATTGCCACTATGGACCCAGTACTATCAGCTCCTTATGGACTGATTAATCACCATGATTTAGTTGTTCGTGATAATAAAATAGTTGCAATTGTTCCTACTCAAAATATTGAATTGAATGACTGCGAACTTATTGATGTTGAAGGTAAATTAATAACCCCTGGATTAATCGATTGCCATACACATTTAGTTTTTGGCGGTGACCGAGCTTCTGAATGGGAACAGCGAATGAATGGGGTTTCTTATGAAACTATTAGTGCGCAAGGTGGCGGAATTAATTCGACTGTACGTGAAACCCGCAAAATGAGCGAGAACGAATTATTTGAGCGGGCAAAGCCAAGGCTCGAAGCATTAATTCAAGAAGGTGTCACAAGTATTGAAATGAAATCAGGCTATGGGCTCGACTATGAAAATGAAGAGAAACAATTATTAGTCGCAAAGCAGTTATCTGCACAATATCCTATTTCAGTCAGTTCAACATTGCTTTCTGCTCACACCGTCCCCGCTGAATATAAAGATAAACCTGATGAATATATTGATTTGATTTGCCAAAAAATCATGCCTGAATTATGGGAAAAAGGCTTGTTTGAGGCAGTAGATGTCTTCTGTGAAAGTGTGGGGTTTTCCCTCGCTCAAAGTGAAAAGTTATTTTCAGCGGCTCAGAAATTAGGGATCCCAGTAAAAGGGCATGTGGAGCAGTTATCAAACTTAGGTGGGAGCGAACTGGTTGCCCGCTACAAAGGTTTGTCGGTTGACCATATTGAATATTTGGACCTAGAAGGGATTAAAGCACTTAAAGCGAGCGGAACCGTAGCCGTCTTATTACCGGGGGCATTTTATTTTTTACGGGAAACCAAACTACCACCAATTGAGCTGTTACGGGAACATGACGTTCCTATGGCGGTTTCAACAGATTTTAACCCAGGAACCAGTCCTTTTGCCTCATTGCGTATTATTATGAATATGGCGGCCGTATTATTTAAACTGACACCTGAAGAGATATGGGCTGGGGTGACACGTAACGCGGCTAAAGCGTTAGGCCGTGAAAATAGCCATGGACAATTGAAAGCGGGCTTTATTGCGGATTTTGTTGTGTGGAATGCGCAAGAGCCCGTAGAAATGATTTATGAACAAGGGAGTAACCCACTGTTCATCAGAGTACATGAAGGCAAAATTACCCATCGTAATGGGCGAAATGGGTGAGTCGCTGTTTTAACTATAACAATAATGAATAGCGGTGAATGAGGTTGTTTGCCGCTTTTGACCCTAAAAGTTTGCTGTTTTTTGTTTGCTTTTATTAAAATTGCATCGTTTAATTATGTTAATGCTTAATAATTAAGCATGATGTTTTTATTCGCGACTGTCAGGATAAAAAATGTCCGATAGCACTAAGGTCGTGTTGTATGCTATTCAACGAATAGCATATTAATACTTAAGATTTTAATCATTAAATTGGAAATGACTGTGACAGCCGATAAAAAGGATAAACAAGGGGCACCGCTCCCGCTATATTTGCAAGTAAAACAATCAATAATTGAAAAGATCCACACCGCAGAATGGCAAGCAAATGACCGTATTCCATCCGAGTCTGAGCTCGTGACACAGTTTCAATGTAGTCGAATGACGGCTAACCGGGCACTACGTGAATTAACCGCTGAAGGGTTATTGGTTCGCTTGCAAGGTGTGGGAACCTTTGTGGCTGAGCCAAAAGGGCAATCTGCACTATTTGAAATACACAGTATTGAAGCGGAAATACTGGCAAGAAACCACAAATACAGCTGTAGGATAATTAAGCTGGAAGAAATTCAAGCGTCACCTGCGCTCGCAAATGAGTTAAATATCAGCCCAGATACCATGGTGTTTCATTCGATTATTGTCCATTTAGAGAATGATGTTCCTGTTCAAATTGAAGACAGATATGTCAATGCGTTAGCGGCTCCGGATTACTTACAGCAAAATTTTTTATCGATTACACCACATGATTATTTGTCTCAAGTTGCTCCTTTAACACAAGGGGAGCATATTGTGGAGGCCGTGGAGGCAGATGAACGTTCCGCGAGGTTATTGCAAATTAATACAGGTGCATCTTGCTTGTTAATTACAAGACGTACTTGGTCTCAGTCCTTTACGGTGACAAGTACAAAATTATTGTTCCCGGGTCATCGTTATAAGCTGAAAGGCAGTTTCACGTCATAAGTTTTTTTCACCACGTCAAAGTATGGGCGGAACGATATAAAGCATATTTTCCGCTTATCATCTCGAGTGCATGCCTTCTTTACCTATTTTGTGTGAATTTATTGTAAATCAAATGTGATCTAGTATGCAGATTTAGAATAAAGAAAATACAGCAAAATATCAGGTGATTTATTTATTCCATTGTTTTATTTGACTAAAAATATTTTTATATCATATTTTTTTAATCTTTATGTTAAAAGATTAATTGATCGTACATGTATATACAACTATATCTATAGGAACAAGAAAGGTAGCTAATGGACAGATAAAAGAGGGTATACAAGTGACAGCATTGAATAATAAATATCGAAATATCGAAATTAGGGCACCGAGAGGGAATACATTAAATACCAAAAGTTGGCTGACAGAAGCCCCATTACGCATGTTAATGAATAACCTTGACCCGGATGTTGCAGAAAACCCTCATGAATTAGTGGTATATGGCGGTATTGGGCGTGCAGCACGTAATTGGCAATGCTATGACCAAATTGTCGAGTCCCTGAAGCAGCTTGAGAGCGATGAAACACTACTGGTTCAGTCAGGTAAGCCTGTCGGTATTTTCAAAACCCATGAAAATGCGCCACGTGTTTTAATCGCCAATTCAAATCTCGTACCACATTGGGCAAACTGGGAGCATTTCAATGAATTGGATGCGAAAGGCCTTGCCATGTATGGGCAAATGACCGCAGGTAGCTGGATCTATATCGGCAGCCAAGGCATTGTTCAAGGAACGTATGAAACCTTTGTGGAAGCCGCTCGCCAGCACTTTAACGGTGATTTAACTGGGCGTTGGGTCTTAACTGCAGGGCTTGGTGGAATGGGGGGAGCCCAACCTCTTGCTGCCACACTGGCGGGGGCCTGCTCATTGAACATTGAGTGCCAACAAAGCCGTATCGATTTCCGTTTAAGAACTCACTATGTGGATGAACAAGCGACTGACCTTGATGATGCGTTAGCGCGTCTGAAAAAATACACATCGGAAGGAAAAGCCATTTCTATTGCACTATGCGCCAATGCCGCTGAAATTCTTCCTGAGCTTGTCAAACGTGGGGTGAAACCGGATATGGTGACCGATCAGACAAGTGCTCATGACCCTTTGAATGGTTACTTACCCATTGGTATGAGCTGGGAAGAGTACCGTGAACGCAGTGTTCAAGACCCGCAAGCCACTGCATTGGCTGCAAAAAAATCTATGGCTGAACATGTTAAAGCGATGCTGGCATTTAAACAGCAAGGCATTCCCACCTTTGATTATGGAAACAATATCCGCCAAATGGCACTGGAAATGGGCGTAGAAAATGCGTTTGATTTCCCCGGTTTTGTACCTGCTTATATCCGCCCGCTATTTTGTCGCGGTGTTGGTCCATTCCGCTGGGTTGCGTTATCAGGAGATCCTGAAGATATCTATAAAACAGATGCGAAAGTGAAAGAGCTGCTGCCGGATGATAAGCACTTGCATCGCTGGTTGGATATGGCTCGTGAACGTATTAGTTTCCAAGGTTTGCCAGCGCGTATTTGCTGGGTTGGCCTTGGGGATCGCGCTAAATTAGGTTTGGCATTCAATGAGATGGTAAGAAGCGGTGAGGTTTCAGCGCCGATTGTTATCGGCCGTGATCACCTAGATTCAGGTTCAGTGGCCAGCCCAAATCGTGAAACGGAATCAATGAAAGATGGTTCTGATGCAGTTTCAGACTGGCCATTACTCAATGCGTTATTAAACACAGCCAGTGGGGCGACGTGGGTATCTTTACATCACGGTGGTGGCGTAGGTATGGGCTTCTCTCAGCATTCTGGAGTGGTAATTGTGTGTGATGGAACGGATGAAGCAGCAGAGCGCATTGCCCGAGTACTGCACAATGACCCTGCAACTGGTGTCATGCGCCATGCCGATGCAGGCTATGACATAGCTATCGCATGTGCGCAGGAAAAAAATCTTAATTTACCGATGATTAAAACACGTTAAGGAGTGCCATTAATGACTAAGTTAACTATTCACCCAGGAAAAATGACACTCGAAGACCTGCGTATTGTTTTCCAACAATCGGTAACAGTGGCATTAGATAAACGCGCTCACGGTGCTATCGAGAAAAGTGTTGCGACGGTCAATAAAATTATTGAAGAAGATAGAACCGCTTATGGTATCAATACCGGCTTTGGTTTACTTGCTAATACGCGTATTGCGACTAAAGATTTGCAATCATTACAACGATCTATTGTGATGTCTCACGCTGCTGGTGTGGGTGAACCGTTAGATGATGACCTCGTGCGCTTAATCATGGTACTCAAAATTAATAGCTTAGCTCGTGGTTTTTCAGGGATCCGCCTTGAAGTTATTAATGCCTTGATCGCATTAGTGAATGCGCAAGTTTATCCATTTATTCCTGCGAAGGGGTCAGTGGGGGCTTCTGGCGACTTAGCACCATTGGCTCATATGAGTTTAATTCTGTTAGGCGAAGGAAAGGCGCGTTATGAAGGCAAATGGATTTCAGCGAAAAAAGCGTTAGAAAAAGCGGGGTTAGCACCTCTAAAATTGGAAGCCAAAGAAGGTTTAGCCTTATTAAACGGCACGCAAACATCGACGGCTTTCGCGTTGAAAGGGTTATTTGAGGCAGAAAAATTGCTGCTATCTGGCATTGTTTGTGGTGCGCTGAGTGTTGAAGCCACTCTGGGCTCTCGCAAACCCTTCGATGCTCGAGTTCAAGAAGTTCGAGGACAAAAAGGGCAAATTGATGTTGCGGCGATGTTCCGTGATGTTTTATCACCGACCAGTGAATTGGCGAAGTCCCATGAAAACTGTGTGAAAGTGCAAGACCCCTATTCATTACGTTGTCAGCCGCAAGTGATGGGCGCTTGTTTAACCCAAATTCGCCAAGCAGCTGAAGTGATATTAATTGAATCGAATGCTGTGTCGGATAACCCGTTAGTCTTTACCGATAATGGCGATATTATTTCAGGCGGTAACTTCCATGCAGAACCTGTTGCTATGGCAGCCGATAATATTGCGCTGGCGTTAGCAGAGATCGGTGCGTTATCCGAACGTCGCATTGCATTACTTATGGATACCCACATGTCACAGTTGCCACCTTTCTTAGTGAATAACGGAGGAGTTAACTCAGGATTTATGATAGCTCAAGTCACTGCGGCTGCATTAGCCAGTGAAAACAAAGCATTAGCCCACCCTTCGAGTGTTGATAGCCTACCGACATCGGCCAACCAAGAAGACCACGTATCGATGGCGCCTGCGGCGGGTCGTCGTTTATGGGAAATGGCAAAAAATGTCACGGGTATTTTAGCTATTGAATGGCTTTCAGCGTGTCAGGGAATGGATTTCCGTGAAGGTTTGAAGTCGAGTGAAACCTTGGAGAAGGCACGTAAAACACTGCGTGACCAAGTGGCTTACTATGATAAAGACCGTTATTTTGCCCCTGATATCGAAGCGGCAATTAATCTAATTAACCAATATAAACTGTCTGCGCTGTTCAAGGCTGGCGCTGTTTTCCCTAACTAGTTTATCAAGCAAATAAAAGGTGGTCGGCAATGTACTGGCCACCTGAAGTATTTATCTGCACGACAATAAAATAATACGAAGGATAAATCATGCAAAGCACATCACAACTTGCGCGAGGGCTTTCTGCGCGTCACATTCGATTTATGGCTTTAGGTTCTGCGATTGGTACAGGTTTATTTTATGGTTCAGCTAAAGCAATAGAAACCGCTGGGCCTGCGGTATTACTCGCTTATATTATCGGCGGTGCCGCTGTATTTATGGTCATGAGAGCACTGGGTGAAATGGCCGTCCACCGGCCACTTGCGGGATCGTTCTCACAGTACGCTAGCCATTATTTAGGGGCTAGAGCCGGTTTTTTTGCGGGTTGGACTTATGTTTTTGAAATGCTCATTGTTTGCTTGGCGGACGTGACAGCATTTGGTGTGTATATGAAACTGTGGTTTCCTGAGGTTGCGCAGTGGATCTGGGTATTGAGCATTATTTTCTTTATTGGTGCAATAAACCTATGCCATGTGAAAACTTTCGGCGAAATGGAATTTTGGCTGTCAATCATTAAAGTTATCGCGATTATTGCGATGATTGTTGGTGGTGCCGCTATTATGATGTTTGGTTTTGGCCAAGCGGCTGATCATGCGGTTGGGGTATCAAACTTATTTATTCACGATGGGTTTATGCCAAATGGTATTGGTGGGGTGATTGCGTCCTTTGCCGTGGTGATGTTTGCGTTCGGGGGAATTGAAGTTATTGGCATTACAGCGAGTGAAGCGAAAAACCCTGAAACCACGATTCCAAGAGCGATTAATGCCGTGCCAATTCGTATCTTACTGTTTTATGTCCTGACTTTATTTGTCTTGATGTGCATTTACCCATGGAACCAAATTGGGCAGCAAGGTAGCCCGTTTGTGCAAATTTTCGATAGTTTAGGTATTCAATCTGCAGCGAATATCTTAAATATTGTGGTGATCACTGCGGCAATTTCGGCAATTAACAGCGATATCTTTGGTGCTGGGCGTATGATGTATGGCATGGCACATGAAGGACAAGCACCGAAAGCCTTTACTAAGCTGACAAAAAATGGTGTGCCTTGGATGACGGTATTAGTGATGGTCGCGGTATTGCTGGTGGGTGTGGTATTGAACTATGTCATCCCTGATGATGTGTTTGTGGTGATTGCGTCAATTGCGACGTTTGCAACGATTTGGGTATGGTTGATGATCTTACTGTCGCAGTTTGCAATGCGCAAAAAAATGTCGCCAGAAGAAATTAGCCAATTAAAATTTCCTGTACCTATGTGGCCTGTTGCTCCTATTTTAGCCATCGCATTTATGGTATTTGTTTTTGGTGTTTTGGGATATTTTGAATCGACACGAATTGCATTATATGTCGGCGTTGTTTGGTTAGTATTGCTGACTATCGCCTATGCACTTTGGGTAAAAAAGCCAGCGAAAGAGGCGGAAGTGGTACTGCAAAACGAAAGTTAGTATCGTGACTTCTTTACTGAACAGGTTATTTTTCTTCACGCCCTTTAGCTAAAATAAAGGGCGTTTTTACGACCAAAGATGCTTCAATAAGCGCGATAACCAGATTTCCTCAGCAAATTTTATTACATTAATCTGCTGATTTGTCTTTCACTTCGTGGCAAACTTTAGCTATTCATATATTCCCTTTCAAAATACAGGCTGGAGAACCCCTTCTTGGAAAAGATTTTCGTTGATGAAGCCGTTGCAGAACTTCATACCATTCAAGATATTTTACGTTGGACAATGAGCCGCTTTAATGCTGCCAATGTGTACTATGGTCACGGTACAGATAACCCATGGGATGAGGCGCTACAATTGGTGTTACCAACACTTTACTTGCCTCTAGACCTGCCCGATGAGTTATTAACATCCCGCTTAACGCCAACAGAACGCCACCGCATTATTGAGCGTGTCTTGCGACGTATTAATGATCGTATTCCGGTTGCATATCTGACTAATCGCTCATGGTTCTGTGGCCATGAATTTTATGTTGATGAACGAGTGCTTATCCCTCGCTCGCCAATTGGTGAATTAATCAATAACCACTTTGTTGGCTTAGTGGCGGATGAGCCACAAACTATTCTTGATTTATGTACCGGAAGTGGTTGTATTGCGATTGCTTGTGCTTATGAATTCCCTGATGCAGAAGTCGATGCGGTTGATATTTCAAGTGATGTGCTAAGCGTTGCTGAGCAAAATATTGCTAATCATGGTTTAGATCACCGGGTGATACCGATTCGCTCTGACTTATTCCGTGATATGCCAGAGGTCAAATATGATCTGATCGTGACAAATCCACCGTATGTTGATGCGGAAGATATGGACGATTTACCAGAAGAGTTTCGTGTCGAACCTGAATTAGCACTTGCTGCCGGAAGTGATGGTTTGAAACTGGTGCGTCGTATTTTAGCGAATGCACCGCGTTTTCTGACGGAAGAAGGGGTGTTAGTGTGTGAAGTGGGTAACAGCATGGTTCATCTGATTGAACAATATCCTGAAATTCCATTTATTTGGCTGGACTTCGAATACGGCGGTGATGGTGTGTTTATGTTAACTCGTGAACAACTTGTTGAGCATCACGCACATTTTGAGCTTTATATCGATTAATCAACAGTTGCGTGATGTTCTAAGATCATGTAATCAATAATAACGACACAACGATATAATAATTAACAACCAAAATTCTTGATAAAACAAGAATGGCTTAGAATAGGAAACTCCGATGGCAGGAAATTCAATTGGGCAACTGTTTCGTGTGACCACATTTGGCGAGTCACATGGCATTGCATTAGGTTGCATCGTCGATGGGGTTCCCCCAGGTTTAGCATTGACAGAAGCCGATTTACAAAAAGATTTAGACCGTCGTCGCCCGGGAACATCACGTTATACGACTGCGCGCCGTGAACCTGATCAAGTGAAGATTTTATCGGGTGTCTTTAATGGTGTGACAACCGGAACTAGCATTGGCTTACTCATTGAAAACACTGACCAACGTTCGCAAGATTATGGTGCAATCAAAGACGTGTTTAGGCCCGGCCATGCAGATTACACATATGAACAAAAGTATGGTCAGCGTGATTATCGTGGTGGTGGTCGCTCATCAGCACGTGAAACGGCAATGCGTGTTGCAGCAGGTGCGATTGCGAAAAAGTATTTACAAGAAAAGCTTGGCGTGCAAATTCATGGATGCTTAACACAAATGGGATCAGTCGCATGTGAAATTAAAGACTGGTCAATTGTCGAAGAAAATCCATTCTTTTGTCCAGATCCTAGCAAATTAGAGGCTCTTGACGAGTTATTGCGCGGTTTAAAGAAAGAAGGTGATTCGATTGGCGCTAAAATTACCGTTATTGCAGAGCATGTGCCTGCGGGCTTAGGTGAGCCGGTATTTGACCGTTTAGATGCCGATCTCGCTCACGCGTTGATGAGTATTAACGCAGTGAAAGGTGTGGAAATTGGTGATGGCTTCGGTGTTATTGCGCTCAAAGGCAGTGAAAACCGTGATGAAATTACCCGTAATGGTTTCACATCAAACCATGCAGGCGGTATCTTAGGCGGTATTAGCAGTAGCCAGCCTATTATTGCGCATATTGCGTTAAAACCGACATCCAGTATTACCGTTTCAGGTAAAACACTCAACCGTGATGGCGAAGAAGTTGAAATGATCACCAAAGGGCGTCATGACCCTTGTGTGGGAATTCGTGCAGTGCCGATAGCAGAAGCAATGATGGCGATTGTTCTAATGGACCACTATTTACGTCATCGTGGTCAGTGCTCGGATGTAACGCCAGCAATGAAACCGTTTGAATAATCGGTTTTACTGTGTTTTATGTAGTGACAACAAAGCGGCCTAGTAGGTCGCTTTGTTGATGATGAAGGTTCGGATGAAGCCTCCTAAAAATACCTCATCTAGGTTGTGATATTACCAAAGCTGTTTGGCGATATATTCACATCAACATCATGATATTTCTTCTCTTTGGATAGTAAAATGGATTGGCTAACAGCCGTTGCTCCTGAAGTTTACGCTTTACTCTTCTTTGTTGCGCTATTTGCAGGGTTTATTGACTCCATCGCGGGTGGTGGTGGGCTATTAACGATCCCAGCTCTGTTATCCGTGGGAATCACACCAGTTGAAGCGTTAGCAACCAATAAATTGCAAGCTGTTGGCGGTTCGTTTTCTTCAACACTCTATTTTGTCAGGCGCAAAGCTATAGATTTACGAGAACAATTGTTTCCGTTCATTATGACCATGATTGGTGCCATGTTGGGTGCGATTGTCATTCAAATGATTGATACCGCGTTCTTAAAACAACTGTTGCCTATCTTGGTGATTTGTGTCGGTTTATACTTTTTATTAACGCCATCAATCGGTGTGCAAGACCGCCAACAACGTATCAGCATGCCATTTTTCGGGGTGGCAATTGGGATGACACTGGGTTTTTATGATGGTGCATTTGGCCCCGGAACCGGTTCATTTTTGGCGTTAGGCTATGTTCTGCTGCTCGGCTATAATCTTGCTAAAGCCACCGCCCACGCGAAGTTACTTAATTTTGCCTCTAATTTTGGCTCTTTAGTGTTCTTTATTATCGGGGGTCATGTTCTTTGGGCCTTAGGTTTTGTTATGCTAATCGGCCAAATGGTTGGCGCTCGTTTAGGTGCGCGTTTGGTCTTAACCAAAGGACAAAAACTGATCAGGCCAATGATCGTGGTGATTTCGTTACTGATGAGTATTAAATTACTCAATGATAGCCATGGTGACGTGATTAAAGCTTGGTTTCTCTCATTATTTTAAGATGATTTAAATTATTCATGAGTACACATAATTATCAGGATCTAATCAATATCTTTGATGAATGTTTTGGTGTGACATATAACACCAGGCTGGTAAAAGGGGATGATGAACCCATTTATTTACCTGCTGATGAGGCTGTGCCTTATCATCGTATCGTATTTGCACACGGTTTTTTCACTAGTGGTCTGCATGAAATCTCACATTGGTGTATCGCAGGGGAAGCAAGGCGCCAGCAAGTCGATTACGGCTATTGGTATTGCCCTGATGGTCGAGATGAAAAAACACAGTGTGAATTTGAAGTGGTGGAGATCAAACCTCAAGCGCTAGACTGGCTGTTTTGTGTTGCCGTTGGCATTCCATTTAATGTCAGCTGTGACAACTTAGAAGGAGATTTTGAGCCTGATCGCATTGCGTTTATGCGCAAAGTTCATGCGCAAGTGATGCTTTATTTAGAAAATGGTATCCCTGAACGCCCATTACGCTTTATTAATGCGTTACAATTGTTTTACAATACGCCACCTCTTTGTGCAGAAGCTTTTCCTTATCCGGAAGATATTTTTGCCTAATGAACACACATTTAAGTAAGGATTAAGCATGCTTGCGGATTTAGAAACACGCATACTAACGAAGATTGATGATATGGTTGAGCACGCGAGTGATGATGAACTCTTCGCTGGCGGCTATTTGCGTGGTCACTTAACCCTTGCTGTAGCTGAGCTGGAAGAAGAAAACGAAACTAGCTCTGAAGCATTATATCAACGTGTCGAAGTCAGTATTCAAAATGCCATCAAAGCTGGCGAATTGACACCACCAGACCAAGTACTGGTATTAGATATGTGGAAAAACTTATTAAATAACGCAATTTAATTTGTAATGTTATACATTGAAAGCGGGGAAACCCGCTTTTTTGTTAGCTAAATTTTGTTGTGAGTAAAAATTATGGCGAATATTCGTTTAGCAACCCCCTTCGATGCCAAACATCTTCCTGCCGTGGAAATTTCTGCAGGGCAGGCATTCACGAGTATCGAAAAATATCAATGGCTTGCCGAAGGTGATGGGCAAACAGAGCAAGACCACCTCGATTTTATTTCCGAGCAATTAGAATGGGTTGCGGTGAATGATTGCGATGAACCAATTGGTTTTATCAATGCTGAAGATCATCATACTAGCCTACATATTTGTGAGGTTTCTGTCTGCCAGCAATGGCAAGGGCAGGGTTGGGGTAAAAAGCTGATTAAGCAGGTTCTTGATGCCGCTTTGGCACGGAATATCACGGTAGTGACATTGACCACTTGCCGTGATGTGCCTTGGAATGCACCTTATTACCAACGCTTAGGTTTTAAAATTCTTGCAATTAATGAGTTAACCACCGAGTTACAGGCTATTTTACAGTCTGAAGTCGAGGCGGGGTTTGCCGCTGAAGACCGTTGTGCAATGGCTATCTCATTAACATAAGGTATTAATAAGGGAGTTTAATAGGGCGACCTAATAATAATTTCCTTACCCAAAAACGGTTTGGGTTCAATTCTGCAAGGGTTTCATCGTCGAGCGGGAGTATTTGCCCAAAAATTTGAGCAGCCAGCAATTCCGCACAAAGGGGGGCAGTGGATAACCCTCTTGACCCTAATGCCCCAAAAATAAATAAATTTGGGTGCACAGGCGCTAGTGCAATAGGCTGCTCTTTGGCAATTTTGCTGGGTAAATCATGGTAATGCGCCAGATGTTGTTCAAAATCAGGCACATTGCCTAATAAGGGAAAGTGGTCGCGAATAACACAACGAATACCTTGGCGTGAATGTTGTTGCGAGATGTCGATATCCCTAGGCCAAGTTACATCAGGTAGGTTATCAATCAGTTTTTGGCGGTTTCCTTGTTGCTCTTCCTCGCTATAATCTAAATCGAGTCGCTCACGTTGGTAGCTAGCACCTAAGCAATGTTGTGTACCGGAGGCATCGGCAGGGGTTAAATATCCTTCAAAACACAGAACATTTTTCAATTGTTGTAGGGTGTGATTGGTAGGAATGTGGCTCACTTGCCCACGCACAGGTGAGATAGGTAAATTGAAGGTTTGAGCAAATTGGCGCAGTTTGTGCCCATTGGCAATAATGACAGTTGAGTGAACACGTGTTAGCTCTTTTTGTGATGTTGTTTTAATCGATAATTGCCAATCTTGCTCAGTTTGTTTTAATTCCACCACATTATGTTCAAAACAGAAGGTAACGCCTTTTTGCTGCAAATATTGCAGCAAACTCTCACAAAATTGGGCAGGGCAAAGCCATCCTCCAGACGCATAATGAATGCCATCATGGTTGACATCAACGCCACAAATATCACTCAGTTGTCGACGTTTTTTACCAATAGCAAAATCGTCAGGCCACTCGGTTTCTAACATTCCCGCTATTTTACGAGCTACTTTGTCGTTATACGCTAATTGGCTGACACCGCACCATTGCCCTTCAAATGCGATCCCCTGTTTCGCCAATTGATGGTAAAAACGAGAAGCAAAAGGGAAAGCGCTGACAAAAAAGCGCTCAAGTGGATCGTTATTGCCTGTGAGTAAGGGGTAAATAGCCCCTTGGCGATTGCCTGAAGCATTTTGTGCAACTTGGGCATCTTGGCAGTATAAAGTGACTTTAGCACCGCGCTTATGAAGAGCGTAGGCTGCCGTTAAACTGGCGAGCCCACCGCCAATGATGGCAACATCCGTTGGGTTGTCTGCTTTTCGTCTTGCGAACCAAGGGGTTGGGATATCAATTTCTTTTTCAGCTAATACTCCAGTTAACATTTCTCGCTTGTTACCAAAGCCTTTGACTTTTTTAAGGGTAAAACCCGCTTGTTGCAGGCCTCTCTTGACCGCACCTGCCACGGTAAATGTCGCAAAAGTCCCATTAAGGCGAGCTAATGTTGCCATGTTAGTGAACAGCTGTTCACTCCACATTTCGGGATTCTTTGATGGTGCGAAACCATCTAAAAACCAAGCATCTATCTTATTGTTTAAGTTGCTTTTTAGTAAAGATATTTGCTCATTAACATCGCCAAACCATAAATCTAATATGATATGGCCATTTTCTAAAATGATCCGCTGATTACCCGGTAAGGCTTGCGGCCAACTTTCACAAAGGATTTGCGATAAGCCAGCAAGTTCAGGCCAGCAGCGATGTGCAGCGATTAAATCTGTTTTTGTTAAAGGGTATTTTTCGAAACTGATGAAATGTAATTGCTGTAATCTTGCGTTTGGGTTTTCGGCTTTAAACTGATTAAAAGATTGCCACAATGCTAAAAAATTCAACCCCGTACCAAACCCTGTTTCGGCAATCACACAGGTTGTAAAAGGGTGCGTCGCAAAGCGGTCAGGAAAATGATTTCCTTGCAAAAACACATGGCGAGCTTCTTCTAAACCATTTTGGTTAGAAAAATAGATATCTGCAAACTGTTCAGACATAGGAGTGCCTTCGTCATTCCAGCTCAGGCGTGCGGTTTGTACAGCGTTCTTTTTCACGATAAGCCTACATTGTTTATATCATTCCTAAATTTTACCGCTGATATCGGTGTAAGGCTACCGTCATAAAAAAGTCTTATTCGCGTCACAAAGAAAAAAATACAAATATTTACCCTGATCGGACTTGTTCAGCGTACAAGTGTAAGCTAAAGTGACAACCTGTAATCCCGCAATCATATAATTATAGTCATGAGGTAACGAATGAAGCGTGCAGTCATCACTGGTCTAGGTATTGTTTCCAGCCTTGGTAATAACCAGAAAGAAGTACTGGCTTCTCTGAAGGAAGGTCGTTCCGGGATCACTTTCTCAGAAGAATTCAAAGAGGCAGGGCTACGTAGCCATGTCTGGGGTAATGTCAAAAATTTAGACCCGAAAGACTTAATCGACCGTAAAATTTTCCGTTTTATGAGTGATTGCTCCGCCTATGCTTATTTATCAATGGAACAAGCGATTGCGGATTCAGGTTTAACAGAAGAACAAGTTTCAAATTTACGTACAGGTATCGTTGTTGGTTCCGGTGGTGGTTCTCCACGTAACCAAGTTGCGGGTTCTGACGGTATGCGTGCCAAAGGTTTACGTGGTGTGGGCCCATATATGGTGACTCGTGCAATGGCATCGGGTATTTCTGCTTGTTTAGCAACACCGTTTAAAATCAAAGGTGTAAACTACTCAATCAGTTCTGCTTGTTCAACATCAGCGCACTGTATCGGCCATGCCGTTGAATTGATCCAATTAGGCAAACAGGATGTGGTTTTTGCTGGTGGCGGTGAAGAACTGAGCTGGGAAATGACCTGTGAGTTTGATGCGATGGGCGCATTGTCGACTAAATACAATGAAACTCCAGACAAAGCATCAAGAACTTACGATAAAGACCGTGATGGTTTCGTTATCGCGGGTGGCGGCGGTATCGTCGTCGTTGAAGAGTTAGAGCATGCTTTAGCACGTGGTGCGCATATCTATGCTGAAATTGTGGGCTACGGTGCTACATCTGACGGTGCAGACATGGTTGCGCCATCAGGTGAAGGTGCTGTGCGCTGTATGCAAATGGCAATGCAAGGTGTCGATAAAATTGATTATATCAATACACACGGTACATCAACGCCAGTGGGTGACACCAAAGAGTTAGAAGCTATCCAAGAAGTGTTTGGTGCTAACTCTCCTGCAATTTCTGCAACGAAAGCGATGAGCGGTCACTCATTAGGTGCTGCGGGTGTCCACGAAGCAATTTACAGCTTGCTGATGTTAGAACACAGCTTTATTGCACCAAGCATTAACGTCGAAAATCTAGATGAGAAAGCAGCGGGCCTGAATATCGTGACTAAACCAACGGAGCAAGCGCTGGAAACAGTCATGTCTAACAGTTTCGGTTTCGGTGGAACTAACGCCACATTAGTGATGAGCAAATACAAAGCATAATTTGTATCAGATTAACTAATTGAATAAACGAGAACTTCGGTTCTCGTTTTTTTATGTGAAAGTAATTGAGCATTTCATCGTTGTTTTATTAAATAATTAATATGTTTAATATGGGAGTATATATCAAATAAATAAAGTTAATTGATATAGGAATAAGTTATGGGTATTAAAACTCTCATTTATAAACTCAACAATAGTTCTACCAAGATGCTTGAAGTCTATAAGAAAAATCCATCTGAAGCCAATAAGAAAATTTTACTTAGCATGGCAATTTCTAAAATAAATAATACATACAGTCAGTATGGGTGGGATATTAAATCGGAAAATAAAGAGAAAATTACAAAGAAAATTAATATTATAAATAGCTTTATAAGTATTAATACAGAAAAATCAAATACCAAAGAGTTGAACAGTAGTCCCCTAATACAAATTAAATCAGGACATAAACTAGATAGGTTTGCAGCATACTATGATTATTCGAATAAAATAATAACTGCTGAGGATATGTCAAAACTTTTACTTAATAGTACCTATGATGGACCTATTCATATTAGTAGTACAAATATTGATTTTTCAGGTTCAAATCTATCGAACACAGTTGTGGATACAAGCAACAACATGCCTTTGCTAAGAGCGAATTTTTCTGATGCAATAGCTGAAAATACACAGATTAAAATCCCAGTTAAGGTAGATGTTGATTACAACTTTACCAATGCTAATTTAAAGGGGGCTAAAATAACTCTAGATATTGATTATGATAATTTGAGTGATACTGTTATGAATAGCCTATTTGGTAGTGATAGCACCAATTATAAAAATGTTTTTAGTTCAATATCGACAATTGACAATAAATATCTTGGGATTAAACAAGCAGCATTTAAGATGCTTGCGAAAGCATATGCTGGAAGAAAGGATTATTTTGAAAAAAACAGAGAGATTAAAAAATATTTTTCGAAGCAATATCGTGACATTAATATGGTGCTAGAAGATAAGTAATATACTGGTAACCAGGCTGTTTAACTAAATTAACTAATCTCCATCACTTCCCCCTGAATCGGATGATGAACAATCAGAACTTGAGTTATCATTAGAACAATAATGGCTACTTGAGCGGTGGTTATCATCACTGGATGCGCTGTCATAATAAGGGGGCGTGTAGCTTGAACTCGAATTATTTGAATTCACTCGATATGCAGTTTCTTTCACATTTTTACGCACTTCAAATATTTGACTTTTGCCTTTCGACCAACCAATAGTCACCAAAGTGGTATTTTTCTTTACGCTGATATGCAGCATTTTACCACAAAAAATATGCATTTTACCCAGCGCTTTTATTTGGATATAACCGCTGTCTTTTTCCGTGATAGTTACGGGTTTTTGGCTATGAATGGTGTAACGGTCGCCATAGACATCAATGGTACGCGTATACGCTAACGGTTTCGGCTGGATATTAAAAAGGGCGAAAAGTAATCTATCGAACATTGTGTTTTATGTTTTAATAAATGAGATGACTAAAATAATTGATTGACGCTATTCAATATATCGTCATTATCTTAATCAATGATTTATTAATGACTGAGTGAATATACATCATTTTATTAAATTTTTTTATCCAAAACAGTGACATGATATTAGCTCAATTTTTAGTTGAATAGAGGAAATTATATGAGTGTAACAAGGTTTCATGCGGCTATTTGGATGCAGGATTTTAAAATTTTAGGCAAGGCATTATCTCGTTATATCCGCAGTAAATTTAGTGGGATGATTAGTAAAATACATAATACTGAAAAAATATTTCCACTGCATAGTTATGACCAAAAGAGAACGAACACAACCACTAGTTTGCAATCAAAACATGTCTATTATGGCGCAGGACTCATGATAAATCAGTAGTTTTATTAAGTTATATAAAGCTCCCTATTTATTAATAAAAAATGCCCCAAAATCACACTGGGGCAAAGTTTTACAGAGATTGTATGAACAACAGATATCGTATGAACAACCGTGAATTATGAAATAGTGGAATGTTTACGTTTACGAATGCGTTTTACAATAGGCGGAAGAATTAGTACTAATACCGCCAGTGTTAATAAACTTTGAGAAATCGTACTGCTCCAAAGAATATCGAAATTTCCATTACTGATGGATAATGAACGGCGTAAGTTTTGTTCTAGCATTTCACCTAATACAAACCCTAAGATTAATGGCGACAATGGGAAGTTCATTTTTCGTAGAATAAACCCAAATACGCCAAGCCCCATCATGAGTAACAAATCAAATGTCGTACTGTGAACGGCATATACCCCGACAGCAGAAATGCAAGCAATAGCAGGGACTAAAAACCATAATGGAACCGTTAGCATCCGTGTGAATAAGCCAATTAATGGAATATTCATGATGAGTAGAACTACGTTAGCAATTAACAAAGCCGCAATTAACCCCCACACAATATCAGGTTGCTCAGTAAACATACCTGGGCCTGGGGTGATATTATAGAGCGTTAGCGCCCCCATCATTACTGCAGTTGTCCCCGACCCCGGAACGCCAAGGGTTAACATTGGGATAAATGAGCCACAGGCAGAGGCATTATTGGCTGCTTCTGGTGCAGCGACACCGCGAACATCGCCATTACCAAAATCGCCTTTTTCGCCACTGATTTTCTTTTCAGTCATATAGGTTATGGCACTGGCAATGGTGGCGCCGGCACCTGGTAAGACGCCAACAAAGAACCCAATAAAAGAGGAGCGTAAAGCAGGGCCAGCACACGCTTTGGCCTCTTTGCGATTAAACAGCATTCTGCCTGTTTTACGGATCAGCCCTTGTCCTGTTGCCGTGCCTTCGAGCATCAATAAAATTTCGCTAACAGAGAACAAACCAATAACCACGACGATAAATTGCACGCCATCCGATAAATGTACGCTATCAAAGGTAAAACGATATTCCCCAGAGTTGGCATCTACGCCCACAGTAGCAAGTGATAAGCCAATTAATGCCGCCAATAGTGATTTGATTGGGTTTTGGCTCATCATACTGCCCAAACAGGCAATAGCAAAAACCATCAAAGCGAAATACTCAGCAGGCCCGAAAGCCAAAGACCATTGCGCTAATAAAGGAGCAAATAAAATAATACCCACAATCGCAATCGTTGAGCCAATGAATGAACTCACCGCAGAAATTGACAGTGCAACACCACCTTTACCTTGTTTTGCCATTGGGTAACCATCTAGCGTGGTCATGATTGCAGCGGCATCACCAGGGACATTGAGTAATATGGATGAGATACGTCCACCATATTCACAACCTAAATAAACCGTGGCGAGTAAGATTAATGCAGACTCGGCCGGTAATTTAAGTGCAAAGGCCAGCGGTAGCAAAATAGCGACACCATTAATTGGGCCGAGGCCGGGAAGCATCCCAACGATAGTACCGATAAAACAGCCAATTAAGGCGATCAAGATATTTTGAGGAACAAGAGCAACCTCAAAACCTTGTGATAGGTACATCCAAGTTTCCATGATTTCGTTCCTTAATTAAGCAAGCTACCAATAGGTAAGGTTACATCTAGCCATTTATCAAAGGCATAGAATAGAAAGATACCTAAGACGGGGCCGGAAATAACCGCGGCGATAGGTGTTGCGCCAAATAGCAGGGCAATACTAATGGTGAGCAAACTGGTGGCAATCGGGAACCCCAACCATTCAAAAGCCCATGCATAGATAACAAGTGCAACGACTAATAAAACTAAACGACGTAATACATAGGGTTTTGGCCACTCAACGGCTTCTTGCTTGCCAAATAATAAGGCAAGGGCACAAAGCGCCATTAAAGAGAGTATGACAACCGGAAAAGGGCGGGGGCCCAGTGGTTCATAACTAAACTCACTCTGGATCCCCCAACCAATATAAATTCCGATAGCACACAGTATTAGCCAAACTATGGCAAATATGCGTTGGCTCATCGTTCACCCCATTATTTGGCTAAACCGAAGGCACGGGCTTGTTCACGGTATTGCTCGATTTCTTTTTTGACATAACTATCGAGTTCTTGCCCGGTTAAGTTGTATTCAAATAAGCCGCGGAGTTCGCGTTGTTTTTTGAATTCGTCGGTTTGTTGCAGTTTTTGGAAGGCTTCAACCCATTGGTTATAATCGGCATCAGACACTTTGGGGCCCATATAGAAGCCGCGGATGATTGGCCAGACAATGTCATAGCCTTGTTCTTTGGCTGTTGGGATGTCAGATAAACCATCTTCAAGGCGTTTATCTGAGTAGACAGCAAGGATACGAATTTTACCTTCATTGATATATGGCGTCATTTCGCTGATATCCCCTGAAAGGACTTGAATATGGTTGCCCAGTAGTGCCGTTAAGGTTTCACCGCCCCCTTCAAAAGCTACGTAACGCATTTTGCGAGGGTCAATATCAATGGCTTTGGCTAACAAGGCCGTTTTCATCCAATCTTGGCTACCAATCGACCCTCCAGCACCAAAGACGATGCTGTTCGGATCCTTTTTGAAGGTATCCATTAAATCTTTCAGAGTCTTATAAGGTGAATCTGCACGCACGGCAATCATACCGTAATCGCTTCCTACACTAGCCAGCCAACGCACATCGTTTTCGTTATAGCGACCAAACTTACCTTGAGCAAGATTGAGTAAAGAACCGCCGGAGAAAGCAACAATGGTGCCGGGTTCAGCAGGGCGTTGAGCGACTATGGCGTTATAAGCGACCGCGCCAATACCGCCAGGCATGTAGGTCACTCGCATTGGTTTTTCGATTTCTTTGGTTTCTAATAGGGAAACTTGGACTAATTTACAGGTTAAATCAAAACCACCGCCGGGTTTGGCGGGGGCAATACATTCTGTTCGTTCAGGTAGGGCATTTGCTTGGTTGATGCCAACTAAAAATATTGCTGTTGCTAAGGCCTTCTGTGTGAATTTTTTCATTCTTTTTTCCTTACTAAGACAATAATTAGAGGTATATATTGTTTACTTCTTGTTGTGTTGGTATGGCATCATTGACCGACGAAGCTTTCATTTACCTTTCATTAACAAATATTATTATTTTTATGTGATATATATCAGATTGTTTTGTATTTTTGCTTTTTTGTTATGTTAACTTAATGTTAAATTAATCACGTTAATAGTGTTTATTAACAATAGTTGTGATGGACACAGTAAATATGCGCACATTTGCTTTCCATTCATTCAATGGAATGCCAACGTATACTGATAAATAATTATAATGAGTATGCGGAATGAGAATTTTATTGGTTGAAGATCATGACGAATTGTCATTATGGTTACAGAAGGCTTTGTCGTCATCTGGGTTTGCAGTTGATGTTGCTAGTGATGGCGCGATAGCAGACCAGCTATTACAAACTGAGCACTATGAATTAGTCGTGTTAGATGTATCACTTCCGAGAATGAGTGGGCTTGAGGTATTAGCGCAAATGCGCAAACGTCATCAAGAAACCCCAGTCTTGTTATTAACGGCGAATTCAGACGTGGCCGACCGAGTTCAAGGGCTAAATGCAGGGGCTGATGACTACCTGACTAAACCTTTTGATATTGAGGAATTAGAAGCACGTCTTCGCGCTTTATTGCGACGTAGTCAAGGGCAAGTGAATGAATCACAACAGTTTGGTTTGCTTAGTTACCATGAGGACGGTTATTTCCTATTAGGACAAGAACCACTTGGCTTGACGCCAAGAGAATATGCGGTGTTAAACACCTTATTTCATCGACGAGGGCGCCCTGTTTCTAAAATGCAATTATTTGAACAGGTGTTTTCGTTGTCAGATGAAGCCAATTTACAAAGTATTGAGTTATATGTTCACCGTGTTAGAAAAAAACTTGCCGGTTCGGATGTTAACATCAGTACCTTACGCGGATTGGGATACCGATTAGAGCAGTGTAGTGTATGAAATTAGTCTCTCATCCACGCTCTCTCTTTCATCAGTTGCTGCTCTTTTTCGGTATCCCCCTCATTTTATTGGGGAGTTTTTCGGTGTATACGCACTACTACAGTGCAAAAAATGCCGCAAACTTAGCCTATGACCGCACATTATTAGCTTCAGCTCGAACCGTCGCGGAGCGTTTGCAAGTGGTCGATGGGCACCTCTCAGTCAGTGTGCCTTATGTCGTGCTTGATAGCTTCGAGCTGAATAATAATGACCGAATTTTTTATCAAGTTATTTCCCCGGACGGTGAAACTATTTCTGGTTATGATGACTTACCGCCGATCCCCCCGTATTGGATGCGCTCACAGCATTATACTGCGTTAGTTTATTTTTATGATGCGCAGTACAAAGGCTTGCCTATCCGTATTGCTGCATTTTATCAACCCATTAATGAAGGCGGTATCACTGGGATGGTTGAAATCCGTGTGGCGGAAACGGTCTATTCGCGACAAGATCTCGCTAATCAATTATTAATTTCTGCCCTGATGAGCCAAGGTACTGTGGTGTTTTTAACTTTGGTACTTGCCTATATTTTACTTAGTAAGTTATTGGCACCGCTAAAAAAATTGTCCCATTTAATGTTAAGCCGTTCCGCTAATGATTTAACCCCTTTGCCTGATTTACTGCCGTGGTCTGATTTATCACCATTAATTGATGCATTAAACCGCTATATTTCCCGCCTAAAGCGGATGGTTCGACGGCAAGAACGCTTTAGTGCGGATGCCTCTCATCAGCTTAAAACACCGCTAACTGTCCTCAAAACACAGGTTTCTGTTGCAATTAATAGTCCGGATGAAATCCAACGGCAACAGAGTTTACAAGCCATCGATAAAACTCTTGATAACACGATCAATTTGACGGATAGGCTTTTGCAGTTATCACGTTTAAAAGCCCATGAAAAAGAAGCCATTACACAGTATCGTGCTATCAATTTGGTGGATATTGTTCACCAAGCCTGTTTCACTCGATTACCCCAAGCAGAAAGTCAACATATTGATTTAGGTTATGAAGGTGCGGAAACGGCATGGATAAAAGGCGAGCCTATTTTATTAGCAGAGATGTGTGCAAATTTAATTGATAATGCTATTAAATATACCCCTGCAAATGGGGTGGTGACCGTTCGTGTGGTCAGCAGTGATGACCATCTTCATTGGGTTTTGGAGGTAGAAGATTCAGGTCCTGGGATCCCAGACGCTAAAATTAGCCGTTCTATGGAGGCCTTTACTCGATTAAATAACGCGTTAGGAAAGGAAGGTGCAGGGCTAGGCCTCGCTTTAGTGAAAGATATTGCCAGCTATCATGGTTCTGAACCACAGTTATTAAAAAGTGAGTTACTTAATGGATTGTTGGTTAGAATTGCATTTAAAGCAAGCCAAGCACCATTGTTATAGAAATCACCTATTAATAGGTTAATAAGTGACTTCTATAGAAAAATTTCAAGTAATAGATATTAACGCTGTTTATTCACGTAACATAGTGAAGATGGTGGCTGGATTGTTATGTGATGGTTGGTAGTTTATCTCATTCGCCATCGTGTCTTGCTGAAATTCTGCCATGATAGACGATAATAATGACGCGAGATCTTTATCATTTTCATCTATATTAATAAAATCTGCATTTGTTTTAGCTAATTTTTCGCCAATCATCTTTTCGATCGATATGATTTTTGTTTTTTTATTGCTGATTTCTGTCAGCAAGGGAGTAATATCTGAAAAAATGGAATTGGTGCCTTTATTTTCTGAATGTTCATTAATATACAGAGAGATATCTGTTTTCACGTTGGATATTTGTTTTTCTACTGAATATAGATTATTAATATATTCTGGTAGTTCAGTCAATTTCTGAAATTTATATGTTTCAACTAATTGTTCTTTTAGCTCAATTAAGCGTAATACAGTATGCATTCTATTTTGAATTGATTTAATGTATGCCTCTTCACTGATAGGGGAGGCTGTTGATTTAGGCGGTACCTGCATGTGAATATTAGAAATTGACCTACGGATTTCATTTTTCAGTAGTTTTTTCTCTACAGCTAACATATATATATTGGAGTTTATTTCATCTAAACCATTGTAGGTAGCGTTCATTGCATGTGAGGAGGAAGATAACTGCAGAGTATTTTTTAATTCTAAATTAACAAATTTCAGTAATATCTTTGTTTTGATTAACTCATCAGAAAACTGAGTTGTTAATTCATCAAGGTTCTTCTGGATATTATTCTTATTTGTAAGCGTTGTGTTCTCAAGGATATAATTAGATAACTCTTCTTCCATGGCAGAAATATCATTTTTTAATTGAATAATTTTAGTCAAGTAGCTAGATTGTCCTGAATATAATTTTTCTTCATTTTTTAGTTCTATTTTTATCTGTTGGTAAATGAGATTGAATAATTTATCGAATCTACTTTCAATATTTTGTAGGTAGTTAACTCTATCTTTTGAGGTGAATGGGAATGTTATTTCAGAGGGTAATGTTTGATTTTTAAATTTTGATTTAGATTGGGATATTAATGCGTTTAATTTATGGTGTGAGTTTGATAATTCATTGATTATGATAAATTCTTTGCTGTCTTTTTCTATCGCAAGGTTATTGGTGTCAATCACTTTATGTTGGTCGAAATGCTTTTGAACATCCTCTAAATATTCTAGATTTTCAGTTTTTTTTATGTATGAATTTAAATGTTCCACTTTCAAGCTATATTTTTTAAACTCTAAGAGACATTTTGTTATATTGCTAGTGGTATTTTCGTCATTATGTAAATTTAATACATCGTTATTAAGGTTGTTTAGTAATGTATCGACCTCATTCTTTTTTTTCTTTATTTTATTATTCAACAAGTTTATTGCTATTTCAGTATGATATGTTTCTTCTATCACAAGTAATCTGTTTCTTACCGTAGAAAATGTGTCATTTACATACTGTTTGGATAAATGATAGCTGTCGTTTAAATTGGCGTTAAATTTCTTTAATTCATCACCTATAGCGTCTTGAGTAATAATATCTTGATAAGACGTTATTTTTTTGGGGGCAAAAAATTGATTGGTATTATTTTTTAACTCTGATAACTCTGATAACTCTGATAACTCTGATAACTCTGATAACTCTGATAACTCTGTGTTATATTGGCTAATTAAATTTAGAATGGCTCTTTCATCAATCAATGGAAATTGCTGAGTTATATCATCCATCGGTATTTTTCTGTTTTTATTATGTAATTCTTGTAACTTATTGATGTTTTTTTCTTGTTTATCAATTTGGTCGATAAGCTCGAGTTCTATAGCTTGAAGCCTATTCCATTCGGGACCAAAAAATTTAACATTATTTTTTAGCATCCCAATTTTACTAAATAGCGTATTAATAAGATGATTATTTTCCTCTAGATTTTTTTTTACATTATAGATTGTTTTTTCTAAAAAAAGTGTACTGATAGAGGGTTTATTACTAATAGATAGAGTTTTAGAATAATTAGTTCTATTGCTCAAATTGAACTCATTTATATCAGATTGTGACTTTGTTTTTTTGCTAAAGGTGAAATTTTGTTTTGAACTCATAGTAAACACTCCATGTTAATGATTATTGAAATATGCCTGTGAATAGGCTTAATAAAATATAATCTAATATAAGGAGGTGGACTAATTTTTATTTAGTATGAAAATGCTATTAATATAATTAAAATTATTAGCTAATAATTTTTTAGTTATACCATAAGTGAGGTCTATGATATATTTTTTATCGGTCAAGAAAATGATTGTTGTAGAGAGATGAAAGCGCCAAAGGAAATTAGCGCCTTCATAATTCAATTATTTATTAATTAGACTGAAATCCCACTCTTTGAGAGCTTTCATGGAATCCTTATCTTGGTACTTAGCACCCAGTTCAAGGTAGTCATGGGCTTTTTGGATATCTTCCTTGGTTTTGTTACCTACCCAGCCGTTATAGTACATATAAGCCAGCTTATATTTTGCCATAGCGTGGTGGCTACCTTGTTCAAGGTCTGTCATATCGTAATATTTTGCTGCGCGGACATAGTTTTTTGGCATGCCTTGGCCAAAGTAGAGCATATCCCCAGCCAAATGCGCAGTATTACTGTCATTTTGTTGCGCGCCTAAATCAAAATAATAAAGCGCTTTCGGGAAGTCTTTTTCAATGCCACGTTCATTATCTTTACGGTAAAGATTGCCTAAAATATTATAGGCGCGAGGGTAGCCATTTTTTCCTGCTAATTCATAGTAGTAGATCATCTTTTGTGTATCTTCGGGGACACGTTCTCCACGTGCGTAGGCGATACCTAATGAAAAGGCTGACATTTTGTCTCCTGCCTCAGCTTCGACTCGCTGTTTTTCAATTTGCTCGGCAAAACGGCCATATTTCTCGTAGGCTTTTTCATCGGCAACTTGTTTTTCAATCTCTTGTTTATCTTGAGCTGAAAGTTTATCCATTAGCTCAATAGAACTTGGTTTTTTATCAAGTTGCAATGCGTAGTAATAGGCTTGTTTGGCATCACCTTTTTCTACATATGCTTCATAAATTGCGTCAAGTGCATATGTTGGGTGGTAATATAACGAAATTTTATACCATTCGATGGCTTTGTCGATATTGTTATCAACATTACAATCACCTTTTAAATAGGTGGTTCCCATCTCTTCAGAAAGACTTTCTGGGTAATGAATATAGTGTTTGTCGGTATTTTTCTGGAAATTGCTTTTTTCAATCCACTCCTTCAAATATCGGCTTGCTTTATCCATATCTACATTATCGCTATTGCTACAATATTTACCGGGGTAATAGATCTGATAGAGCTTTTTGGTTGCGGCTAAATCGCCCTTATCATAAGCCTGTTGTAGATAAGTTAAGGCTCGAGTGTTATCACTATTGGCATAATAGTGATACAAGTTCACTAGTGCTCCGGTACGATGGTTTTCTTCACTGAGTAGCAACGCTAAATATTTTTGTTCATCTTTGGGGCGGTTGAGCTTCCTTTTTTCATCTTTAATCCCATCTCGATACAAATCCACCAGCGCATTGAAGGCGTTATTAGAAAGTTTCTCATCGGTTGATTTCATACCTTCTTGTAGATATTGAATGGCTAAATCATATTCAGGAGAGCCAGAAACAATTTCGCTATCATATAAATAAGTTTGGGCTAATTGAACTTTAGAAAATAGGTCACCTTTCGCTGTGCCATCAGTATAATTTTGACGTTTTGCTTGGCTATCTTCAGTCACGGAATCAAGCGGTTGATAAGCGGCTAAATTGCCAGCCTTGATACTTTTCTTATACCAATCTTGCGCCGCAAGATCTCTACC
Organism: Providencia sp. PROV116; assembly: GCF_028482485.1. Lineage (NCBI taxonomy): Bacteria > Pseudomonadati > Pseudomonadota > Gammaproteobacteria > Enterobacterales > Morganellaceae > Providencia > Providencia sp. PROV116. The sequence continues at coordinate 81,781 of NZ_JAMPQO010000019.1, forward strand.
GCGTGAACTATACCAATCCCCAAGTTTAATATAAGCGGCTGTATCGCCTTTTTGGGCAGGAACAACGAGGGTTTCATAGACTTCAATATAATCATCAACCCGTTTGGGATTAGAATGTTTGCGTAAATAAATGATGGCTTCATCCCAATCAGGTGCCATTAACCAAGCGTTTTTTTCGTCATTTAGCACGCCCATATAGCGCATCTCACTATAGAGTGCGATGGCATAGTCATTCCCTTCATCACTCGCTTGTTTTAGGTATTCAGCCGCTTCAAAACGATCTTCTTTGACACCTTGGCCATAGAAATAAGCTCGACCTACTTTGTATTTTGCCGAAGGGCTGTCATTGAGCGTTTTCATGCCAATTTCATAGTCATCCATGTACTTGATGAATTCATTGCCCCAACTTCCTGATTTAAGGTAATACTCACGTGCTTTTTGTCGATTAGGCTCAACAAGCTGACTACCTTTTAAATACTGGTGTGCCAGCTTACGGGTATAGTCTTTGCTGCCAAGGGCGGCTAATTGGTCGTAATAACCTAATATTTTCGCTTTATTGGCATCAAGATATTGATCTTGTTGGTAATAATCAATGAGCTCTTCAAGTGCGCTTTCTTGATTGAATTTTGCACTTTTCTCTAAATATTCAAGCCATTTTTTCTGATCGACTTTCTGTCCATAATTACCATATTTATATGCATTGGCCAGTGTGCGTAACGCGTCAGGGTCGTTTTGCTTTACTTTTACTTGAATATTGGCAAACGAGGCTTTAGATTTTTCAATTTCTCGTTTACGGGATTTTAAAAAGCTATAATCAGGATCAGAAATCTGGTTGTAATAGAAAAGGGCGGTATCATAATTGGCATCTTCCCCGTAGTTACCTTCTTGGTAAATTTCCCCTAACTCATATAAGCAGCGGTTGTTTTTAAGTGCTGCACATTTTTTATATTGAGGAATTAAATCTTTTTGAGTCAGTCCAGTAATTTGTTGGAAGCGAGATTTATAATACGCCTTATCATTGTGATAAGTGACGCTATCAAGGTTTTGTGCGATATATAAATAAGCGGATGCACTGCCTAATTCTGCCGCCTTTAAAATATAATCGTATATTGGTTTTATTTCAGCATCACTTAACGTGTCAACTTGAGTTAATTGAGTCAGTTTATTGATCCCGTATAAATAGGTGATATCAGCATCATGATTAATGAGTGGCTCAATTAATTTTTGTGCCTCAGCATGGTTATCATATAACGCCATTTTTACCAAAATTGCTTTTGTGTCAGCGCGATTTAAACCAGTTTTTAACAAAACATCTTGAGCGATTTGTAGCTCATGTGGGCGTAATTCAGCTTGTGCTTGAGGCGAATGGAGTACATTGACAACTAGGTTAGCAATTTTATCGGTTTCTGTTGGTCGGTATTTTAATAATGCAGCGGCATAATTAACTTGGCTGTTAAAATTACGTTTAATTGATTTTTCATATAAATCAAAAGCTTGTTCGCTATTTTTTTCTGCATCTTCTTTGAGTAAATAATCAGCATATAAATAAGCTAAGGAGTAATTTTCGCGTTTAATTACATCTTCTTTGAGGATATCGATAACCGTTTTTTCATCGATAAGTGCTTTAATATCATAACGATAATATAATTGAACTAATAGGCGCTCAGCGGTTGATGGATAACCATTTGCATTAAGGTTGTCGATGAGTAACTTAGCCGCTTTTTGCACATCCTGCTTAGTACCAAATGCAATAATATAATAACGTGCTAATTGCATTTGAGCATCATAAGTGGGGTCTATACGATTTGCTTTTTCTAAAGCCGCGAAGGCTTTCTCTGGTGAAAACAACGGACTGCCTTTAACACTATAAACATCACTGGCTACCACTAACGCTTCTGCGGAGTTTGGGTATTTTTCCACTAAGATAGGCGTGTATTTAGCGACAATATTACTGAGTTTTTGGGTTGGGAACTCGTAACTGGAAATCGCTCGTTGGTTGATGGTAACGAGCGCGTCTAAATCACCGAGATCTGCTGCAGCGGTGAGATATTTTTCAGCTAAAGCGTCATCACGCTTAACGTCGCTAAATGTACTGCCTGAATAGACTTTATAAGCCTGATACATTGCGGGAGGATATTGGCCTTCGGCGGCATCAGTTAAATCCTGAATACGATCTTTGTCGGCTTGGTAATTTAAATACAAGGCTTTAGGTTGTTTGGCCTCAACAAGCGGCCGGATATAAGCCATCGCACGGTTTTTATTTCTCCGCACGCCATCGCCAGTCATATATTTTTGGTACAGAACATAGATAGCGTTCTCGTCACCACGGCTAGCACGCTCTTCTAAATTAGTGATGACTTTTTGTTTTTCTTCTTCTGTTTGTGAACCATACAATGACAAAGCCCCAGGTTCTAATTCACTTGCGTCAGAAATGTATTCTAGCGCGGAGGAAAAAGAGAGGCGTTCGTACTTTTTGGCTAGCAATGGGTTCGGTGGTACGCCGTTACCGCCATCTTCATAAATTGATGCGAGTAACATCGCGGGTAAAGGAAAGTCGTTGCTGACAAGCGGTGTTAATATTTCAACGGCTTTTTTACTGTCATTCTCAATGTCATGAGCGATATAACCCAAGGCAAATTTGGCCAATCTTGAGCCTTGGTCAGAGGCCAACGTAAAATATTGGCGAGAGAGTTCGATATTTTGCGGAACCTCTTCATATTTATCAGCTAGATAAATACCTCCAACCATTTCTTGTGCTTCTTTTACACCGAGATCAGCGGCTTTAGTTAAAGAGGTTAAACCGTTTTCATCAGTGGAAGTGTCTTCTATTAGGTGTTTATAACGGAAAAAACCAAGGTTATATAACGCATTTTTATTGTTAGATTCCGCCGCTTTAATTAGCCAGTTTTGAGCTGCCACATCATCGGCTTTCGTGCCAATACCGTCTTTATACATCATCGCTAAGGCAAAAGCAGATTGTGAGTCTTTCTCTGCAGTTTTTTGGAATTGTTCAAACGCTGCTTGAGATTCACCTTGTTGATATAAATCATAGCCTAATTGTGAGGGAGAAGATGAGTTGGTGGCATTGACGAAATAAATACCAATGGCTACAGCAATTATTATCAATACGAACAACCCAACTTTAAACGGCTTAGCCATTGTCATTCCTTATCATAGTGGTTACTTGCCACGATCCATTTAGATTTATCGCGCTATAACGGCTTATTGAGTGGAGTTAATACTCCTAAAGGGGTATTTGATTTTGCTTAAGTCTAATTGGAATTCCAGAAGATTCAATCGGATTATCCTTCATCTGAAAAACGGTAATCCGATAAATGATACCAATGATGGGCGGACTAAAGGTGAATTGAGTGATTTTAAAATATCACAAAGTATTAATAATGTTGAATATTAAAGGAAAATAAACGAAAGAATGAAGAGGATTTCAAACATAGCCCCACAAAGTGGGGCATATGAGTAACGACATTGTATTTATTGCTTTTGTAATTCTATTCTACTGGCAAGAATCTTCTTGAACCACCTTTTTTTCACGGCGGAATAATTCTGTCAGTGGCGTACGTAATTGTTGCGCTAACATTACCCCGAGTAAAACTACTCCGCCACCGATTAAATGGTAACTTTTGAGTTCTTCACCTAAGGCGAAAATGGCGATAATAGCGGTGAAAACGGGGGCTAGGTTCATAAAAATGGAGGTTGTATTCGCCCCAAGGCGCATAACTCCTTGGATCCATAATGCAGGAGCAATAATGGAAGCCGCAATACCAGCAAATACCACTAAACCGATATTTTGGCTGTTCAGCGAGACATCTTCAGCTAATAAGAAATTAGGGAATAGCATGATAACGCCAAAGAAAACTTGAACGTACAGTGAGTCCCAACTGGATAACTGGATTGACCAACGCTTAGTAAGCACACCGTACAGGGCATATGCTGCAGACGCAACTAACATCATGGCTTCCCCTTGACCTAAGCCTTGTGAGAATAATGCGCTTGGGCTTCCTTGGCTCACTAACCACACTAACCCACATAATGAAAGAATTGAACCTAGCACAATCCCCACGGTAGGAATAACGCGTAGTACAAAGATACTAATAATCACTGTTAATAATGGGATCATGGAGTTCATAATTCCCATAAAAGTAGCGCTCACGCTGTGTGCGGCATAATAAGCTAAACTTTGGTATAGCATCATCCCTAAAGCGCCCAAAATGGCAAGTTGCCACCAATGCTTCCTGACCATTTTAAAATTTCGAAGCACAGAACGTAATACAAAAGGCGTCATGACAAGCAAGGCCAGCGCCCAACGGTAAAAAGAGATTGCCGCAGGGTCAATAGCGGTTGATGCCGCTTTGTTTACAATGGCATTAATTGACCATAATAAAACCGCAATCAGCGGAAAAAGAAGATTTTTCATTAAAACACTCTCCCATATTGAATGGGCGCTAGTATACATCTGTCCGATTTTTTATATATACTGATAACCAGACAATCGATAACGCTTTTCAGACAGGTACCATGGAAAATTTAAAATCAGACATTTGGCAAATCAGCGAATGTAATATCGCAGAGCCTGAATTGGTTGCTTTTCGGCATGAGCAAACTGCCGCCCTCACTGAGTATAAATCCCATTCGCATCCTTTTGGTCAAATGCTGTATGTGGTGTGTGGCATCATGGAAATGGAGGTGGCTGGTCAACATTATTTAGCACCGCCAGAATTTTGCATTTGGATCCCTGCGAATATTCCCCATGCTAGCTTTAATAAAGAAAGTGTCAAATTTCGGATTATAGATTTTGCTCATGAATACAACCAAGTGCTGGCTCAACGGCCGTGTGTGATTAAGCTTAGCCCGATATTTCAATCAATTATGACGGATATGTATCAACGCGGTATTGTTCAGCCCGAAACAGAGCAAGACTTGCGTTTGGCTCATGTGCTTATTGATCAATTTCCATTGTCTCCCTGCCAAGACACCTATTTGCCTGTTTCAAAAGATAAATTTCTTGCTCCCATCTTATTAGAGTTACAAGGTGACCCAGCAGATAACACGACGTTAGCACAATGGGCAAAACGCTATTATACATCGGAACGCACGTTATCAAGGCGTTGCCAGCAAGAGTTAGGAATGTCGTTTAGTGAATGGCGTCAACGTTTACGCTACCTACATGCCGTTGCCGGGCTAGAAAAAGGAAAAAGTGTCCATGAAGTTGCATTGGATGTCGGATATAGCTCGGCATCCGCCTTTATTGCGATGTTCCAACAAATATCAGGTGTCACACCAGATCGCTTTCGAGCGAAAGAATTTACAGTAGAAGGTAACCTCTCATAGGCATCTGGCTTAAACCGTGGCAAAATATTGCTCCACTTATTTATATAACGACACACAACAAACAAGTGATTGATTGGGACAACAGCGTGAAAATTTTAGTCGATGAGAATATGCCATATGCTCAAACTTTATTTAGTGAGCTTGGTGAAGTGAAAGCAGTACCGGGGCGTCCTATACCAGAACAAGAATTAATTGATGCAGATGCATTAATGGTACGTTCTATCACTAAGGTTAATGAATCACTGCTCGGTAATACACCGGTTAAATTTGTTGGAACCGCGACAGCGGGTTTTGACCACATTGATACCGAGTGGTTATCAACCGCAAATATTGGTTTTTCATCAGCACCGGGTTGTAATGCGATAGCGGTCGTTGAATATGTCTTTTCCTCACTATTACTGCTAGCGGAACGCGACAACTTTGATTTGCGTGATAAAACAGTAGGAATTATTGGTGTTGGTAATGTCGGAGGGCGTTTAGCGGCTAGGTTATCGGCTTGGGGAGTCAAAACATTACTCTGTGACCCACCGCGTGCAGCCAAAGGGGACGACGAGCTATTTGTTTCTTTTGAAGATGTGCTCAAGCAAGCTGACGTGATAACCTTTCATACTCCGCTAAATATGTCTGGGGAATATCAAACTTTCCATTTAATGGATGAAACGGGTTTAGCAAAATTACGAGATGGCACCATTTTAATTAACGCAAGTCGAGGTGAGGTGGTTGATAATAAAGCATTATTATCTGTGCTTAATCGCGGGAAAAAAATGAGCGTTATCTTAGATGTGTGGGAGCCAGAACCAGATTTAGACACCGCACTTTTAGCATTAGTGGATATCGGTACTCCGCATATTGCGGGTTATACGCTAGAAGGTAAAGCACGAGGAACGACGCAAGTTTATGAAGCTTACTGCCAGTTTCTCGGCAAATCGTCACAAATTTCCCTTTCATCCTTACTGCCTAAGCCTGATATCAATCAATTGACTTTCAATGGTAAATTAACGCAAAACCAGCTCAAAAGGTTAGTGCATCTCGTGTATGATGTGCGCCGAGATGATGCAGCATTAAGAGCGGTTGCAGGGGTAACAGGCGAATTTGATAAACTGCGCAAAAATTATCAAGAACGTCGTGAATGGTCATCCCTTGAAGTGATTTGTGATGATGAACAAACGGCATCAAAACTCAATGCACTTGGTTTTAAGGCAAGTTTAGTTAGCACAAAATAAATGAGTTAAAATGATCACCTGTTAAATAGCGCCAATTGGGGCTATTTAATTTTTTATTTTTTAGAGGAATAGCCATGACTGAAGGTTGGAATATTGCAGTATTAGGCGCAACCGGTGCTGTAGGTGAAGCTATTATTTCACTGTTACAAGAAAGAGAATTCCCAGTCGGCGAACTGTATTTACTGGCCAGTGAGCGTAGTGCAGGGGAGAGCGTACGTTTTAATGGTAAAAGTATTCAAGTTGAAAATGTGACTGATTTTGATTGGTCACAGGCACAAATTGCCTTTTTTGCAGCTAATGAAGGTGTAAGCCTACAATACGCTGAATTAGCGGCGCAGGAAGGGTGTATTGTCATTGATACTAGCGGCGTATTTGCTCAAGAACCGGATGTGCCACTGATTGTCCCAAATGTGAATCCGCAAGTACTCGCTGATTATCGCAACCGTAATATTATTTCATTGGCAGACAGCTCAGTGAGCCAATTATTAACGGCAATCAAACCGCTGGTGGACGCGGCAGGGTTAGGGCGTATTACTTTAACCAATATGTTGTCGGTTTCCAGTTATGGTAAAGCCGCTGTCGATGAGCTAGCAGGGCAAAGCGCACGTTTATTAAATGGTATCCCTGCGGAAGAAGGCCGTTTTAGTAAGCAATTAGCCTTTAATATGTTGCCATTATTGGCTGACATGGAAGGCAGTGTCGTTCATGAACGTCGCTTGGTTGAGCAAGTGCGTAAGGTACTGCAAGATGATGGCTTACCCGTGGCCGTTAGCTTTATTCAATCCCCTGTTTTTTATGGGAATGCGCAAGTCGTTCATTTAGAAACGTTGCGCCCAATGAGCGCAGAAGAAGCTAACGAAGAACTTGAACGTTTTGAAGATATTCAGGTCTCAGAAGAGGGTGATTATCCTACCCAAGTGACTGAAGCGTCAGGTCATGACCAATTAAGCATTGGTTGTGTACGTAATGACTACGGTATACCCGAAATTTTACAATTTTGGTCAGTGGCTGATAACGTGCGTTTCGGTGGCGCATTGATGGCGGTAGAAACAGCAGAAAAACTGGCTCAGGAGCTGTTTTACTAATGTCTGAGTCTACACAGTTGTATCGAATCGCATTAGGTATTGAATACAACGGCAGTCGTTATTTCGGTTGGCAACGTCAGCAAGAAGTTAAAAGTGTTCAAGGCTGTTTAGAGGACGCTTTGTCAAAAATTGCCGCGGAGCCAATTAGCGTGTTTTGTGCAGGGCGTACTGATGCTGGTGTCCATGCTACGGGGCAAGTGGTGCATTTCGAAACCTCTGCCATTCGTAAAGAAGCGGCTTGGACCATGGGGGCGAATACCCATTTACCCGCGGATATCGCTGTTCGCTGGTGTAAACCGGTGGCTGAAGAGTTTCATGCACGTTTTAGTGCAACAGCGCGTCGATATCGTTACGTGATTTTTAATCATCGTTATCGGCCAGCGATTTTATCGAGTGGTGTAACGCACTTTCATTACCCACTCGATGAAAAAAGAATGCATGAAGCGGCACAGGCACTATTGGGTGAACGTGATTTTACCTCATTCAGAGCAGTCCAGTGTCAGTCGAAGTCGCCATGGCGTAATGTGATGCATGTGAATGTCAGCCGCCACGGTAATTATGTGGTGGTAGACATCAAAGCCAATGCATTTGTTCACCATATGGTGAGAAATATTGTCGGAAGTCTGTTGGAGATTGGTTGTGGCAACCAAAGCATTGATTGGATGGCACATCTTCTTGAATTAAAAGACCGTACAAAGGCAGCTGCAACTGCGAGAGCTGAAGGGTTGTATTTGGTGAGTGTCGATTACCCAGAGAAGTTTGAGCTACCTCAGAATGTGATGGGGCCGCTTTTTCTGGCAGATGAACTGATGTAAAGCGAATTTTTATTTATCTCATAATTATTGCAAATAGCATGGATGCTATTATTGATGAGGATTATATGGAATTTATCACTTTTATTATCGACTTTATTTTACACATCGATGTGCACCTTGCTGAACTGGTCAGAGATTATGGTACGTGGGTCTATGGTATCCTGTTTCTGATCCTATTTTGTGAAACAGGGTTAGTGGTCACACCATTTTTACCGGGAGATTCGTTATTATTCGTTGCTGGCGCGATTTCGTCATTAGACAGCAATGACCTGAATGTTCATTTAATGGTCGCGTTGATGATTACGGCGGCGATTATTGGTGATGCGGTAAACTACACCATTGGGCGTATTTTTGGTGAAAAATTATTCAAAAATCCGGACTCGAAGATTTTTCGTCGCGTTTATTTAGATAAAACCCATGCTTTTTATGAAAAACATGGCGGTAAAGCGATTATACTGGCGCGCTTCGTGCCGATCGTCAGAACTTTTGCACCATTCGTTGCAGGAATGGGTAAAATGTCTTATCGTCACTTTGCTTTTTATAATGTGACGGGCGCGTTTATTTGGGTATTATTATTCACTTATGCGGGTTATTTCTTTGGTGAATTACCGTTCGTACAAAAGAATTTGAAATTACTGATAGTCGCGATTATCTTTGTTTCAATTTTGCCGGGCGTTGTTGAAATTATTCGTCATCGCCGAATAGCTGCGAAAGAAAAGCGTGCGGCAGCGCAAAAAATCGATAACCACTAGATGGTTTAACAAGTTTTTATCCACAGTGAGATATCATTGTGGTTTAATGGCAAAAAATTACATACTGGTGATAACCAGAGTGAATCAGACAAAAAGGTCCATTAATGAGCTGGATTGAAAAAATTTTAAAGAAAGGTAACTTGACCCAATCACACAAAGCCAACATCCCAGAGGGAGTTTGGACTAAATGCGATAGCTGCGGGCAAGTATTATATGGTGCTGAATTAGAGCGTAATTTATCCGTGTGTCCAAAATGCGACCACCATATGCGAATTCACGCCCGTCAGCGCTTAGAAACCTTCCTTGATGAAAACTCAACAACAGAATTAGGCAGCGAACTTGAGCCTAAAGACATTCTGAAGTTCAAAGATTCAAAAAAATATAAAGATCGTATTGTTGCAGCACAAAAAGAAACGGGTGAAAAAGACGCGATCGTCGTGATGAAAGGCACGTTGAAAGGCATGCCAGTTGTGGCTGCAGCGTTTGAATTCGCCTTTATGGGCGGTTCAATGGCTTCAGTTGTCGGTGCACGTTTTGTCCGTGCTGTCGAACAAGCTTTGGAAGATAACTGCCCGTTGGTATGTTTCTCTTCAAGTGGCGGTGCGCGTATGCAAGAAGCACTGTTATCATTAATGCAGATGGCCAAAACCAGTGCCGCATTAGCAAAATTGCAAGAGCGTGGCTTACCTTACATTTCAGTATTAACTGACCCAACCATGGGTGGGGTGTCTGCAAGTTTGGCAATGTTAGGTGATATTAACGTGGCAGAGCCGAAAGCGTTAATTGGTTTCGCAGGGCCACGTGTTATCGAGCAAACTGTTCGCGAAAAATTACCGCAAGGCTTCCAACGCAGTGAATTCTTACTTGAGAAAGGCGCGATTGACATGATAGTTCGCCGCCCTGAGATGCGTGACCGTTTAGCTGAAATATTGGCGATGTTAACCAATAAACCAAGCTTTAATGAGACACCAATCATCGTAGCGGAAACGGTTGAAATCGACATCGATGCCGTTGATGAACTTGATGCCCAAGAGCCAAAAAAGGATTCTGAAAAGCATAAAAAAGATGATGAGTAATCTAATCATTCCTAATGCCAAGTCTCCATTGGAGGCTTGGCTTTCTTATCTCACCGACTTACATAGCCAAAATATTGATATGGGGTTGGAGCGAGTCGGTCAAGTTGCTAGGAAAATGAACCTAACGCAGCCTGCTCCCAAAGTTATCACTGTGACGGGAACCAACGGGAAAGGGACAACTTGTCATACACTAGAGTCCATATTTATGGCGTCTGGGTTAAAAGTTGGGGTATACAGTTCACCGCATCTTATCCGTTATACCGAACGCGTTCGTATTCAAGGCCAAGAACTTCCCGAGCCTGATTTCTGCGAGGCATTTGCCATAATTGAAGCTCAGCGAGCAGATATTTCTCTCACCTATTTTGAATATGGCACTTTGGCGGCGTTACAGCTATTTAAACAAGCTAAACTCGATATTGTGATTTTAGAAGTCGGCTTAGGTGGGCGGTTAGACGCGACAAATGTCGTTGATGCAGATATAGCCGCAATCACCAGTATCGCACTTGATCACACTGATTGGCTTGGTTCAGACCGTGAACATATTGGTTATGAAAAAGCTGGTATCTTCCGTGCTGGCCATTATGGTGTGGTTGGTGAGCCGGATATGCCAGCTTCAATCAGTCAAGTGGCTGAGCATTTAGGTACGAAGCTATTTCGTCGTGGGACGGATTGGCAATACAGTGAGCAAGCAAATAGTTGGTCATGGCAAAGTTCACAGCGTGAATGGCATAATTTACCGTTACCGAATGTGCCTTTAGCGAACGCAGCAACAGCGCTAGGTGTGGTGAGTTGCTTATTGGAAATTGATGCTCATTTTGCCCAAAAAGTGACTGAGTCCGCTATTCATCAAGGTTTGAAATCAGCTCAATTACCGGGGCGCTTCCAAATTGTCGGTGAAAAACCGTTGATGATCTTGGATGTGGCGCATAACCCTCATGCAGCAGGGTACTTAGTTAGTAAATTGGCTGCCTTGTCTGAAACTAAAGGTCGTCATATTCGTGCGGTTGTCGGGATGCTAGGTGATAAAGACATCAAAGGTACGCTTGAGTGTTTATCACAACAAGTCACCGATTGGTACCTTGCGCCATTAACTGAGTTTAGGGGGGCTGATGTGGCTCAACTGAGTCAACATTTACCGACAGCTAACCAGTTTGACAGCGTAGAAAAAGCGTGGCAGCAAGCTTGCATCGATGCAAATGAGCAAGATGTGATTGTGGTGTGCGGGTCATTTCATACCGTTGCTCACGTCATGATGTTATTGGAAAATCAAGAAGGATAGTGCCGGTGGCTAGTAAATTTCAGAATCGACTTGCTGGCGCCATTGTGCTTGTTGCAGTGGGAGTTATTGTGCTTCCTGCTCTGCTTGATGGCGATAAGAAATACAATGAAAATGAATTTGCGGCCATTCCTATTATCCCTAAACCGGGTGATGAAGAAGATATTGAAGCAATAGCGCCTATTGTGAGTACGACTACCACCGCTTCTTCAGAAGGTGCTTCTGAAGCCATGTTGTCAGAAGCCATTACGCAGCAACAAAATGAGCAGGTTGAAACCCGTCCATCGACGACAACTCCTGCGCCGAGCGTAGTTGAACCCGTCAAGCCGGAGCCTAAGCCTGAACCTAAAGTTGAGCCGAAACCACAACCAAAACCCGAGCCTAAGCCAGAACCTAAGCCTCAACCACAGGGCAAAGCGTTTGTTGTGCAAGTGATTGCATTGAACAATGCAAGTAAAGTTGAAGAGATTGTCGCTAAACTAAGGTTGTCCGGTTACCAAGTTTATACGGTTCCTGCCAAACCAGTGAATAATAAACTTACACGGATCTACGTTGGGCCTGAGGCTTCAAGGCAGAGGCTAGAAGCAGCTTTACCAGAACTGAATAAGATTACGGGGACGAAAGGGATAATCCAAAGCTATAAACCTTAAAATAGAATTTAAATAATCCCTAAAAGGTAAGGGGATTTAGTAACTTACTGCGGCGATTATGATTTTTTATTTTCGCCGCTATTTTTTTTAATTTGATAGAAAAATGGTTACGCAAACGTTTTCGTTTTCTGTTAGAATGCACTTCGCTGATGTCGTGAGTGCGAATTTTGGAATGAAATATGGTCTGGATAGATTACACAATTATCGCCATTATTGGCTTCTCGGCACTAGTTAGCTTGATCCGTGGTTTTGTACGAGAGGCGCTCTCTCTGGTGACATGGGGCTGTGCTTTTTTTGTTGCGAGTACGTTTTATCCTTACTTAGCGGGCTACTTTACCCGTTTTGAGGATGTGCTGGTTAGAAATGGCATTGCTATCGCTGCACTGTTTATTGCCACATTAATTGTTGGCGCGGTGGTGAACTATGTGATTAGCTCGTTAGTACAAAAAACCGGATTATCAGGTACAGATCGAGTTCTGGGGATCTGCTTCGGTGCGCTGCGTGGTGTGTTAATAGTTTCGGCATTACTGTTTTTTCTCGACACATTTACACCATTACCTCAAAGTGAGGATTGGCAGCGTTCGGAACTTATTCCGCAGTTCAGTCATATAATCAGGTGGTTTTTTGACTACCTGCAAAATGCGTCAAGTTTCCTACCGGAGAACATTTCTCCGTCTGGCTGATGAGGAAAGACTAAATGTGCGGTATTGTCGGTATCGCCGGTGTTACACCGGTAAACCAATCAATTTATGATGCTCTCACGGTGCTTCAGCATCGTGGGCAAGATGCAGCAGGTATTGCCACAATTGATGGCAAAAACAACATTCGTTTACGCAAAGCAAATGGTCTTGTTAAAGATGTGTTTGAAACACGTCATATGTTGAGATTACAAGGCTGCATGGGGTTAGGGCATGTCCGTTATCCAACAGCCGGTAGCTCGAGCGCTTCTGAGGCGCAGCCTTTCTACGTAAACTCACCTTTTGGTATTACACTTGCACATAATGGTAATCTGACAAACGCTCATGAGCTCACTCGGAGTTTATTTGAAACAGCGCGTCGCCATGTTAATACTACTTCTGATTCTGAGATATTATTGAATGTATTAGCACATGAGCTGGATAGGTTTGACCATTTCCCTCTTGAGCCAGACAATGTTTTCAGTGCGGTGTCGGCCATGCATAAAAAATTACGCGGTGCATATGCCTGTGTAGCGCTAATTATTGGTCATGGTATGTTGGCCTTCCGCGACCCTCATGGAATTCGCCCATTAGTACTAGGGCGCCGCATTACTGAAAGCGGTGAGCATGAATATATGGTCGCTTCAGAAAGTGTTGCGCTTGATACTTTAGGGTTCGAATTTTTACGCGATGTTGCTCCGGGCGAAGCGGTCTATGTGACAGAAAAAGGGCAACTATTTACACGCCAATGTTCTGATAACCCGCAATTGACCCCATGTATCTTTGAATATGTGTATTTTGCTCGCCAAGACTCCTTTATTGATAAAGTGTCTGTGTATAACGCAAGATTACGCATGGGGCAAAAATTGGGCGCCAAAATTGCTCGAGAATGGGAAGATTTAAACATCGATGTGGTAATTCCTATTCCAGAAACATCGTGTGATATCGCACTAGAAATCGCTCATATTCTGGATAAACCTTACCGCCAAGGTTTTGTGAAAAATCGTTATGTTGGTCGTACGTTTATCATGCCGGGTCAACAAGAGCGTCGCAAATCAGTCCGTCGTAAGCTCAATGCGAACCGTGCAGAGTTTCGTGATAAAAACGTTTTACTCATTGATGATTCTATTGTCCGTGGAACCACGTCTGAGCAAATTGTTGAACTTGCTCGCGAAGCAGGGGCAAAAAACGTTTATTTCGCCTCAGCGGCACCTGAAGTTCGTTTTCCAAACGTATATGGTATTGATATGCCCAATGCCAATGAACTTATCGCCCATGGCCGTGAAGTCGACGAAATTCGTAAACTGATCGGTGCTGATGGCCTGATTTTCCAAGATTTAACCGATTTAGTCGCTGCCGTCCGTGAAGAAAACCCTGAAATCACCGAATTTGAGTGCTCCGTGTTTGATGGTATTTATGTGACCAAAGATATCGACCAAAGTTATTTAGATTATTTGGAAAACCTACGTAAGGACGATGAGTTAAAGTTGAAGGATCAGAGTGAGGTTGAAGACCTAGAGATTTATAACGAAGGCTAAATTTTCGTCAATTTTCGTCATAGTTTGGGCTACAGCGTTGTTGGCTTCACAAATTCGCCCTAGTCACGTAGTTTTCTACGCTCCTAGGGTCTCTTTGCTAGCCGCCTAGCTGTAACCCTAACTATATAGAAAATCCACAGTGATTCTGATTTTTCCCATCTTTAATCTGTAGCCTAAAATATCAAGAAAACTATGACGTCAAATGAAGGCCTAAGTTACAGTTATATCTGATTTAAAATACGTAAAAATCGAGTAAGCTAGAGGGACATTAACTGCCTATTTGGAGCGATATATGGCTGATTTCAACTCCCTTCCTGATGTGATTAAACCTTTTGTAGATAAAATCAAATCCACTAAAAAATCCCTTGTTGAAATGACGTTAACCCCAGTTGAAGACTATATTTTATGGGATAGTCGTGTCGGGGGAATGCCGTATTTGCCAATAAATGAAAAGTATCCGACGAATAGCGCAGGAACGCCGCTCAAATTACTTGCCCAAATTAACTTTGCACAAATGCCTAAATTAGAAAATTACCCTGAAAAGGGTATTTTACAGTTTTTTATTGGTGGTGATGACTTATATGGAGCCGACTTTGAACAAAGGCAAAAACAGGAAGATTTCCGCATTATTTATTGGAAAGATATTATTGAAGATGCCAGCCAATTAACTCAAGATTTTTCTGCCGTGATTGCGGCTCATTCCGATGATTACTATACCCCTATAGATCACCAATACAGTATTGAATATACGCCTGCGGAGCAGTACATCAGCATCGATGATTTCCAATTTGGTCAGAAAATATTAGGGGTTGATAACCTCTATGATTATGAGGACCAATTTGACGGTGAAGACTTTTACGACGAATGGGTTGAGCCTTACAGTGATACTTTTGAATCAGGGGCACATTGCATAGGCGGTTATCCGTTCTTCACTCAAACCGACCCAAGAGAATACGAAAAAGATATTCAACAATATGAATTACTTCTCCAAATAAATACCGATTATGAAATAGGGATTATGTGGGGAGATATGGGAGTGGGTAATTTCTTTATTCACCCCGATGACCTGAAGAAAAGAGATTTTAGTCGAGTCGTGTATAATTGGGATTGTGGCTGATGGCTTAAATTTTCGTTATAGGTAGGATTGCAGCATTGTTGGTATCTGCAATTTTAGTGAATATTGTATATAATGCGCTGAGTTATCGTGAATAGGGCAGCGAAATGAAAAAACTGATCATTGGGTTAACAGGGGCGAGTGGGGCTATTTATGGCGTCCGTTTGCTTGAAGTGTTGAAGCCTGTCAAAGAGGTAGAAACCCATTTGGTGATGAGTGCAGCTGCCCGCCAAACATTAGCATTAGAAACTGACTATAGTGTAAAAGAGGTTCAGCAGTTAGCTGACCATAACTATGATAGTCGCGATATCGCCGCTGCAATTTCTTCAGGTTCGTTTCGCACTGCTGGAATGGTGATCATGCCCTGCACCATGAAGACACTGTCTGGCATTGTTCATAGCTACACTGATACATTAGTCACAAGAGCTGCCGATGTGGTCCTCAAAGAAGGCAAAAAGCTAGTGCTGGGTGTGCGTGAAACGCCGTTGCATGTTGGCCATTTGCGTTTAATGGTACAAGCGGCAGAGATGGGAGCCGTGATCATGCCCCCGATGCCAGCGTTTTATCACCAACCTGAAACAATCCAAGATATTGTAGACCAAACGGTGAATCGCATCCTTGATCAGTTTGATATCGAACTGGAACAAGACCTATTTCACCGCTGGCAAGGGGTGAAATAACCCTTATTCATCTGTATGTGGAATAAGCAAGTCAGTAAGTGCTTCTTTTAATTCGATATGTTCAAACTGGAATCCTGCTTCCTCCAACCTTTTGGGAATAGCTTGCTGGCCACCCAACACCAACGCTGCAGATTCCCCCATGATGGCCTTAATCACAAAAGCGGGCGTTCGCACAAATGAAGGGCGATTGAGAACATCACCTAACGTGGCAGAAAATAAGTCATTATGGACTGGATAAGGTGAGGTCATATTAAAGGGCCCAGAAAGCGTTGGGCTATCCAATAGAAAACAAATTGCCCGAACCATATCGTTGATATGTATCCATGGCATGTATTGTTTTCCGTCACCGATTGGGCCTCCCGCCCCCATTTTGAAAATGGGGAGAATTTTAGCCAGTAAACCGCCATTCGCCGATAGCACTAGG
The DNA here is from genome assembly GCF_028482485.1 of Providencia sp. PROV116. Lineage (NCBI taxonomy): Bacteria > Pseudomonadati > Pseudomonadota > Gammaproteobacteria > Enterobacterales > Morganellaceae > Providencia > Providencia sp. PROV116. Next base: position 98,440 of record NZ_JAMPQO010000019.1, read on the forward strand.
CCAGTGCGTAGTAAACAAACGCGAGTTTTTTCCGACTGTGCATTAACGGCTAATGCTTCCCAATGCTGTGTGAGTTGGTGAGTAAATTCATCGTGGGGTTGTTCGTCTTCAGTCACGACCGATTGGCCTTGGTTACCATAATAACCAACAGCAGACCCCGATAAAAATACACGAGGTGGCGTTTCACTGGCGAGGATTAATTCACTTAGTTTTTGCGTCAATTTCCAACGACTATCGCACAATAACTTTTTTTGTTCTTCGGTCCAGCGCTTATCAGCGATCGGTTCGCCAGCAAGATTAATAACAGCATCAAAGTCATTCAGGTGAGTTTGCTCATTAAGAGACGTCCAGCACTCAACAGCCTTACAAAAATGGCTATAAACTTTTTGCGGAGAACGGCTTAACACAGTAACCTGATGCCCAAGAGAAATCAGTTTTTGGATAAGTGGTGTTCCGATTAGCCCGGTGCCGCCTGTTATGAGTATTTTCATCGCCATCCCCGTCATATTTCAAACCGCAGCGTTGTTGCTTGCGTTCTATCACCTTAGTCACAATACACCAACTTTGCGTATTAACTTCTCATTAGTGTCACAAACTACAGCGTTATGATTTAACTATAGCATTTGTGAATACAATTTGTATGATTTGCTTGGAGTATCATAAAGAAACCTGGCTTCATTATCATTGCAATAAAGAAGTGCTTTTTATGATGGCAACTAATCACAAATTCAGCTAGGATCATCTCCATAGGTGCGGATCAATGCGGATTGGTATTGTCTGGCATACAATAATAATCAGTCTAATGATATAAGCATTTTTAGCTTAAAAATAAAAGGTTTACAGGATGGAACAACCAACCGAAGTCGTTGAATGGGTCGATATTGTTGATGAAGACAATACGGTGATTGCTCAGGCAACACGTAGCCAAATGCGGGCAGAAAACCTACGCCACCGTGCAACTTACATTGTTGTTCATGACGGAATGGGCAAAATATTGGTTCAACGACGCACTGATATTAAAGATTTTCACCCCGGTTTCCTCGACGCAACAGCAGGTGGAGTCGTGACAAAAGGGGAAAACATCCTTGACTCTGCAAAGCGCGAAGCTGAAGAAGAGCTGGGTATTGCAGGCGTTCCTTTTGCGGAACATGGCCATTTTTATTTTGAAGATGCGCATTGTCGTGTATGGGGTGGGTTGTTTAGCTGTGTGAGTCATGGTCCATTTGCTTTACAAGAATCTGAAGTTGTTGAAGTCAGTTGGTTGACCCCTAAAGAGATCAGCGCGCGCTGTGATGAATTTACGCCAGATTCACTCAAAGCACTTTCCTTATGGTTAACTCGCAATAATGAGTTAGAAAAAACCATCACTTGTGCTGAAAATTCATAACCGATCAGATTTAAATTATTAAAGGGCTGTTTTATTTAGCCCTTTAATTTTTTTCTCCCAAAATCAAATCTCTAGCAAAGTTAATTTCTGGCTAATATATAACGATTAGTTATAACCAACTTGCATGCTAAACGATGTATTCATTTCCACACTAGATATAATGTGACAGAACTTAACATTTATCGTTTGCGATATGATGCACTGCTTGATGTATATATAACGCTTCGAGAGAATAAAAATGACAATTGATAAACAGAATACTTTTTTGAAACAACAACACCTTGAGAACGTAACCAATAAAGCTCGCGAGATTATGGAGCGTGAAGGAATTGAAGCATTAATCGCAACCGTGGGTGATAACTTCTATCACCTAACCGGTTTTGCGAGCTTCTTTATGTATACTTTCAGGCAAACAGGCTCTGCGATTGCGGTTATTTTTCGCGATCCTTCCATAGAATCATTGGTTATTATGAATGAATTTGAAGCAGCAAACTTGTCACTTCAAATGCCTAATGCAAAGATTAAAACATTCCCAATTTGGGTGGATGTAGACGACCCTTACAACCCTGAAAATGGCAAAGTGGTAAAACCAAGGCCAATTAATAGCCCAATAGAAACAATTTTCAATTTACTCAAAGAAGCATTGTCTGAAGCGGGGGTTTATGGAAAACCAGTTGCGATTGAATTAAACCAAATTACACATACCGGTAAAGTATGGTTGGATAGGATTATTCCTGGTTTAAATTTGGTTGATTCTTCGCCGTTATTTAATGAATTACGCATGATTAAAAGTGAGTGGGAAATTGCTCATCTCAGAAAATCTGCACAAATTACAGAAGCCGGTATCGCTGCTGCGAGTAAATTAATCAGGGTTGGCTGTACTTCAGCGGAATTAACCGCTGCTTTTAAAGCTAAAGTGATGGAATTCCCTGAAACGAACTATAGTCGCTTCAATTTAATTTCAGTGGGCAGTGATTTTTCACCCAAAATGATCCCAGATGATCAACCAGCAAAAGAAGGTGACTTAATTAAATTTGACTGTGGTGTAGATGTGGCTGGTTACGGTGCTGATATTGCAAGGACATTTGTGGTTGGTCAACCGAATGAAAAAGTCGCTGATATTTATCAAACTATCTTAAAAGGCCATCAATATATGTTAAGCCGAGTTGCACCTGGCGTTGCATTAAGTGATGTTTTTAATGAAACAATGGCCCTCATTCGTTCTTCAGGCTTGCCTCATTATAATCGTGGGCACCTAGGTCATGGTGATGGGGTGTTCGTTGGGTTAGAAGAAGCCCCTTTTGTGAGCGCGGCGACGACAGAAATATTTAGAGCTGGGATGGTGATGAGTTTAGAAACACCGTATTACGGGATTGGTGTTGGTGGCATTATGATTGAAGATATGCTGCTTATTACTGAAGATGGAGTCGAAATGTTAAGTCATTTGCCTCGTGAATTAATTTCTTTCGGGCAAATGGAATAAGGGGCGGTATATGAAGTGGTATCATTATTTAGTTATTTTTCCAATCCTCGCATTAACCGTAGGTATCTATTATGCCAATCAAGTAGAGCCTTTTGTGATGGGCTTGCCATTTTTAATGTTCTGGATTGTCTCATGGGTGATTGTTACAGCCTTAGTTATGTTATTAATCAATGTATTAGATAATAAAAATACGAAGGAAAGCTCATGAGTTCCGCATTAATTATTATTACAATTTTTTTCCTATTTAGCATTTATCTTGCTATCCGTGCTAAAAAAGGCAAAACGATGGATCACGAAGGGTGGTCTGTCGGTGGGCGCAGCTATGGTGCATTGCTAGTTTTCCTTCTAAGTGCAGGGGAAATATATACCACGTTTACTTTTCTTGGTGGAAGCGGCTGGGCTTACGGTAAAGGACCTGCAATTTTATATACCTTAGCGGTCAATGCTTTTATGGGGATCTTTTTATACTGGGTACACCCAAGAGTATGGCGCTTTGCAAAAGATAATGATGTCAGAACGATTTCTGAGTTATTTACCAAGAAATACCAAAGCCCGGGGTTAGGGTTATTAATTAGCTTGATTTCTATTGCTGCGATGGTGCCTTTATTTGTTTTGCAGCTTAAAGGATTAGGCATTATTGTTTCACAAGCGTCTTATGGCGCAATTCCTGCAGATATTGCCATATGGATTGGAATTATTGCAGTGACGTTGTTTGTGATGATCTCCGGTATTCATGGGTCAGCTTGGACATCAGCACTGAAAGATTTAATGATTTTAATTGTGGTCGTATTTATTGGTATTTATATCCCACTTCATTATTACGGTAGCTTTGGGGAGATGTTTAAAGCGATAGATACGGCGATGCCAAGCTTTTTAACATTCTCCGAAACGGGTCTAAATATTCCTTGGTATATTTCCACAATATTCTTATCTGTGGTCGCCTATTTCTGTTGGCCACATTATATGGCTGCGGTATTTACGGCTAAAGATGAAAAATCCTTAAAACGCAATAGTATTTTAATTCCTGCCTATAGCTTAATTATGTTATTTGCATTTTTTGTGGGTTATGCGTCTATATTACAAATTCCGCATCTTGAAGGCTCAGCTGTGGATTTATCGCTGTTTGAGATATCTAAAAGCACCTTCTCACCTATTGTGGTCGGTTTTATTGGTGCCGCGGGTATGCTAACCGCATTAGTCCCAGGGTCGATGTTGCTACTAACCACCTCTAATATGTTAGCGGGCGTTGTACAAAAAGCGATGGGAGTGAGTGAGGAAAAACGCCAGTCTGGTGTTTATGCACGCTTTATGGTGCCTGTTGTTGCGTTAGTCAGCTTGTATTTTATTTTCCACAGTAACGATACCTTGGTGGCTATTATGTTACTCGGGGTCAATATTGTTGCGCAGTTTTTCCCAGCTTTGTTGATGAGTTTTAAACAGAAAAATCCAATGACCCCTGCGGGCGCTATTTGTGGGATTTCCGCGGGGGTTTTATTTCTCGCGGTAACCTATATCGAGAAAATTTCTTTAGCGCAATTGTTCCCTTGGTTAGGGGAAAGTTTAAGTTTCATGAATATCGGTATTGCTGCATTTATTCTGAATATTATTGTGGCGGTAATAATTTCATTATTTAGCAAAACAAAGTAACAAGTGATATTTTAATTTTTTATTAATATTGCACCTTGTGATTATATCGCAGGGTGTATTTTTTTATTTGATTAGTTTGAATTTAAATTCATTTAATAATTAACAATCAATTGATGAATATTATTATCTTATTTATCTTGTCAGCAATAAATTTAACCTTATAGTAATTTAAGCTACTTATATGAATCTTCCTTTAGGCTAATTTCTTACTGTTTTAAAAGGTGGGTTTCTTAAGTTTTTACATGCTTAAATATTATTTGATATGAAGGATTCTTATTATGAAAAAAAATGAGTCAGTTGAATTATTGAAAAATCAGAAAGGAAAAGATAAATGCCCACCTAATAAATTAGCACTCTATACAAATATTGATTATAACAATTCAGAAATTGGCGATATTCTTTTAATATCTCCAGATATTCAACTTGATCAGAAGGAACTTGAATCATATGGATTTGATGTGGGGCATCATGATGGCGTTTCCTGTGTTGTCAACAATATGTCTAAAGCAGCTACGCTTGTCGCAGGTCTTAACCTTGATGGTGAAATATTACGAGTCCCTGCATTGTCTTCAATCGCGTCATTGGTTGGTTTAGGTTGGAATGATCTAACACGTTCTGTTGTTGCTGCCCCCGTTGAGTTAGTTACTTTAGAAATATCTTCTGAAAGTCCTCTCCAAAGTACATTAGGTAAAGTTAATAATATTGAAATTGATATAGTTAATAAAGGCAATGTTGCTGTTTATGGTGTCACATTAGAGATAACCACAAAAAATAGTGATGTAGCCAATGTCATTTCATACCCTGAATTAATTGATCTTCACTCAAATATGATCACCACAATCCCTGTATCTCTTGAAGGGAAAAATACGGGTGAAACACTATTAAGTGTTCGGATCCACACTCCGATTGGTGTTATTAATCAGGGAAGTAATACTTATGATGTAAAAGTCGAGGTAAAAGCTAGGGTTGAATTAAATTTAACGATAGATACGCAAGTTACGTTATTAACCGGAGAGTCAAAGTCAGTCCCACTTAAGATTACGAATAACAGTGATACATTGGTTCGTAGTGCGATTATAAATGCGAATTCAGGGAATAGCTCTCTTGTTATAGTGGGTGAATTTGGCTCAACGGTTGATATAGACCGAAATAGTTCAAAGGTTGTAAATATTCCATTAAATGCAAGCTTAACGACAGTAGGTGATACGCAATTAGCCTGTAGCCTGACACTACCGAAAGGCTATGAAAATGAAGGCAATAATAATGCAATTTCTGCGATTACGGTGACAGCAGAAAGAGAATTAGAAGTTTTACAACAGTATCAAGCTAGTTGGGCTGGGGAAGGTGGTTATCTTTACAGCTACATGTTGACATTAAAATCACAAAATTCACGCGTTAATAAATGGCAACTCACATTCCAATTACCAGCTGGCGCTAAAGTTTCTGAAAACTGGTATGAAAGCCAAAAAAACTGGTTGACGAAGGAAGAAGTAGGTGGAAATGTTATTTTAGGTAATACGAGTGGACATACTATCGACCCGGGTATTGAACTTCCATTGCAAATACAGGTAGTTTATCTTGAGCAGGCAGAGGTGAATGAGTACATCTATGACTTGCACCTTCGACAAATAGGATAATATTTTTAAGTGATAATTCAGTCTTTATCATCATAAAAAAATGCCAATCAGTTTGAACTGGTTGGCATTTTTTACTTATAAAAGATAAATAAAATTTTAGTTAAGCGTTTTCGTTTTGTACTGCTTGGATAGCGGTTAACGCAACGGTATAAACGATGTCATCAACTAACGCACCACGAGACAAGTCATTGACCGGTTTACGCATACCTTGCAACATTGGACCGATGGAGACAAGGTCAGCAGAACGTTGTACGGCTTTATACGTGGTGTTACCGGTATTTAAGTCTGGGAAGATAAATACGGTCGCTTTACCTGCAACTGGAGAATTAGGTGCTTTGGATTTAGCCACATCAGCCATTACCGCGGCATCGTACTGTAATGGGCCATCAATCATCAGATCTGGGCGTTTTTCTTGAGCTAAACGGGTTGCTTCACGCACTTTCTCAACATCACTACCCGCACCTGAATCACCTGTAGAGTAAGAAATCATCGCAACGCGTGGGTCAATACCGAATGCTTTTGCAGAATCAGCAGATTGGATAGCGATTTCTGATAATTGCTCTGCAGTTGGGTCTGGATTGATAGCACAGTCACCATAAACAAATACTTGTTCAGGTAATAGCATAAAGAAGACGGAAGAAACTAATGAGCTGCCCGGCGCTGTTTTAATTAATTGCAGCGGTGGACGGATGGTATTTGCTGTCGTATGAACAGCACCAGAAACTAGGCCATCAACTTCGCCTTTTTCCAGCATTAATGTCCCTAATACGACGTTATCTTCTAACTGCTCACGAGCAACAACCTCTGTCATTCCTTTGCTCTTACGTAATTCAACGAGGCGAGCAACGTATTCTTCGCGTACTTTAACTGGGTCGACAATTTCAATGCCAGTGCCGAGTTCAATACCTTGTGCGGCAGCAACACGACGAATGTCTTCTGGGTTACCTAACAGTACGCAAGTTGCAATACCGCGCTCTGCACAGATAGATGCAGCTTTAACTGTGCGTGGTTCGTCGCCTTCAGGAAGAACAATACGCTTGCCTGCTTTACGTGCTAACTCTGTTAACTGATAACGGAATGCAGGTGGTGATAAGCGGTTAGGGCGTTCAGAGTCGGCAACCAGTGATTCAATCCAATCGCTACTAATATGACGAGCAACATAGTTTTGAATTTTTTCAATACGCTCATGGTCATCTGCCGGAACTTCTAAGCTAAAGCTTTGTAAATTCAGTGATGTTTGCCATGTATTGCTTTTCACCATGAAAACGGGCAAGCCAGTTTCGAAGGCTTGTTCACAAAGTTGGCGAATAGGCGCATCGATATTGTAGCCACCAGTGAGTAGAACTGCACCGATTTCAACCCCGTTCATTGCTGCTAGTGATGCAGAAACTAATACATCAGGGCGATCCGCTGAGGTCACTAATAATGAGCCTGGGCGGAAGTGTTCAAGCATGTGCGGGATGCTACGTGCGCAGAAAGTCACAGATTTAACGCGACGAGTTTTGATTTCACCTTCGTTAACAATCTCTGCACTTAAGTGTTTTGCCATGTCAATTGCACGGGTGGCAATTAAATCAAAGTTCCATGGAATAGATGCCAGTACCGGCAGATTCAGCGCAGAAAGTTGCTTAGTATCGAGGTTAGCTACAGTTGCCTTAGTTGAATCGTCAAAGATTTCAGATAAGTCAGGGCGAGTACGACCTTGTTCATCAACAGGGGCATTAACCTTATTGATGATCACGCCAATAATATTTTTATTACGTTGGCCACCAAATTCGTTACGTACTAACTCTAAACGCTCTTGCATTTGTGTGATTGAGCTGTTGCCTGGTGCAGTGACGAAAACAATTTCTGCACCTAATGTTTTGGCAATTTCATAGTTTAATGATTGAGCAAATGAGTGTTTACGCGTTGGCACTAAACCTTCAATTAAAATCACTTCCGCATTTTTTGTGTGGTCATGATAGCGAGCTACGATTTCTTCCATTAATACATCTTTTTTGGAAGAGGTCAGTAGCGATTCAACGTATTCCATTGTCAGTGGCTCAACAATGGTAGTAATACTTGAATGAGAACGCAGGACTTCAGTGGTTTGGTCTTTATTGCCAGAGACGCGTGGCTGTGCGATAGGTTTGAAAACGCTTAATTGAACACCTTTTTGTTCCATTGAGCGAACGACACCTAGGCTAACGCTAGTTAAGCCAACGCTGGTGCCAGTAGGTATTAACATAATTGTACGGGACACGGGAACCTCTTTCTTTCGGTTACTCTAATGACAAAACGATACCGCCAGCTAGTTGCTGGCGGTAGAAGTTGCTTATGCGGTTAAACGCGCAGTATCTTGGGCAATAACCAACTCTTCGTTGGTTGCGATAACCAGCGCTGGACGGCTGTTATCGGTAGTGATTAAACCTTCTTTACCGAAGCGTGCCGCTAAGTTACGTTCGTGGTCATATTCGAAACCAAGGATTGCCAGTTTCTTCAAGGTGATTTCACGAACTTGTGCTGAATTTTCACCAATACCACCAGTGAAGATGATAGCATCAAGACGGCCTTCCATCAGTGCACTATATGCACCAACATATTTCGCTAAACGATGGCAGAAAACATCCATTGCGCGAGTTGCATCTTCTTTAGTGCCGTAGTTATCTTCAACATAGCGGCAGTCGCTTGTTACGCCAGTTAAACCTAATAAACCAGATTCTTTGGTTAGCATTTTGTTGATTTGATCAACGCTCATACCTAAAGAATCATGTAAATGGAAAATAATTGCAGGGTCGATATCACCGCTACGTGTTCCCATTACCAGGCCTTCTAATGGCGTTAAGCCCATTGAAGTATCAACACATTTACCGTTAACAATGGCAGTAACAGAACCACCGTTGCCTAAGTGGCAAGTGATAACATTGAGCTCATCAATAGGTTTGTTAAGTTTTTTCGCAGCTTCACGGGAAACATAGTAATGGCTTGTACCGTGTGCACCATAACGGCGGATACTATGCTCTGAATATAATTCGTATGGCAGTGCATACAGATAAGCTTCCTGAGGCATGGTCTGATGGAATGCGGTATCAAAGACAGCGACATTTTTGTTGACCAGATGCGGGAAGGATTTTCTTGCTTCTTCAATACCGATGAGATGAGCAGGGTTATGCAATGGCGCGAATGGAATAGCCGCTTCAATGCCTTCGATCACTTCGTCTGTAATTAATACAGAAGAGGTAAATTTCTCACCACCATGAACAATACGGTGACCAATGGAGGTGATTTGCTCTGATAGCTCAGGTTTTTCAGCAAGAATAGTGTTAACAATGAAATCCAATGCTTCGCTATGCGCTGCACCAGCACCTAAAGGCGCTTCTTTCTTAGCACCATCCATTTTCCACTTAATACGGGCTTCCGGGAGGTTAAAGCACTCAGCTAATCCAGATAAAAATTCATCGCCATTAGTTGGGTCGATGATGGCGAATTTCAGTGAGGAGCTACCGCAGTTTAGAACCAGTACCAGCTTACTTGACATGGAAATACCTATCGTTAATTGTTGTTGTGAAGCCTTTTAAACAACATGAAAAGACTCAGATTAAAAATATACCGCTAGAGCCTAGCGTATTTATGACCTGAAACATCATGATTGATATCATGTTAAAGGCGAAAAAGTTAAAGATCGTGAGACCTTAGGGGTTTGATAAAACAGGCGCTATCTTTTTTGCCAAGGTATATAAAAGTAAACCTACGCACCTAGTGTTGAAATAACGACCAAAAACCCCAATATATATAACTGTTGTCTATCTTCAGTTTTGAAGATAGATAAAGCTACAAAGTAACAAATGCAACAGCAATTCTAAATGTGGCAGATTCTACTAAAATTATTTTATATTTTATACGTTTTTTTTAAAAATAGGGACTTTGATTGATTAAAATCATAAGTGACGTATAAAGTAGTGTTATAGCACAGGGTTACGTTGCTATTAGAATAGCTGATATTTAGTAAATTGACTTAACTTAAGGTAAATGTAATGAAATAATTTCGTTACCTTAAATGTGCTATCATTTTACCATGCGTAATTTATAAATTATTGCCTCAGTTTTTAAGAAGTCGATAGGAAACGTTTCATGAGTACATTGCAAAGTAGACCGCCCGGTTTTTTTAAGCGCTTTAGATTAGGTAACCGCTATCTGAAGGCTTTTCCTATGGAGAAAAAACTGTCGCCGATATTCCCCGAAATTCGTATTAACAAGGCGGTACGCTTTGGTATTCGCTTTATGCCACCGATTGCAATTTTTACATTAGCATGGCAAATCGCGTTAGGTGGGCAATTGGGACCCGCCATTGCTACGGCACTTTTTGCCTGTAGTTTGCCAATGCAAGGTCTATGGTGGTTAGGAAAGCGTGCTTCGACGCCTCTGCCATCTAGCTTATTGAGCTGGTTTTATGAGATCCGTGATAAGTTTACAGAGGCGGGGATCGCTATGGCGCCGGTTGAGCACCAACCCGATTATATGGCGTTAGCTGACTTGCTAAAACGTGCATTTAACCAGTTAGACCGCTCTTTTATGGAAGAAATTTAAGCAAAAAGTGTGGGGAAATTATTGTTAAAAGGTAGATTTAACAATAAGTAATGCAAAAATGGTGTTTAGATCAATAAAAGCGATGTTTTCACTGTCTATGATTGATGTTGAATGCGAAGATAAGCCATACTTTTTAGTAGGAGACTCATGATGGAAATGACTAACGCACAACGCTTGATCTTATCTAATCAATACAAAATGATGACCATGCTTGACCCCGATAATGCAGAACGTTATCGCCGCCTACAAACCATTATTGAACGTGGCTTTGGTTTACAAATGCGCGAATTGGACCGAGACTTTGGTCATTTAAGTGAAGACACTTGCCGTACAGTTATTGATATCATGGAAATGTACCATGCGCTACAAGTCTCCTACAGCAATATGGCTAACAAGGAAGACATTGATGGCCGACGCGTGCAATTTTTAGGTTTTGATGCAGCAACAGAAGCACGTTATTTGAGCTATGTTCGCTTTATGGTTAACACAGAAGGGCGTTATACCCACTTTGATAGCGGAACGCATGGCTTTAATTCGCAAACACCGATGTGGGAAAAATACAATCGTATGTTAGCGATTTGGCATGCGTGCCCGCGTCAGTATCATTTATCAGCGGTGGAGATTTCCCAGATCTTAAACGCCTAATGCTCGTCATTCTTCGCGCTGTCGCGTTGTTGACTGCGTTCGGCTACTCGGGTCACATACTTTTGTATGCTCCCCGAGATATCCTCTTTAGTCGCCTAGCGACAACGCGAATAATTTAGAGCAAGTTTGCTCGTCATACTTCACCTTGTCTCGTTGTTGACTGCGTTCAGCTACTCGGGTCACATACTTTTGTATGCTCCCCGAGATACCCTCTCTGGTCGCCTAGCGACAAGGCGAATTATTTAGAGCAAATAGAGTATAAAAAGTAAATAAAGTTTTAAAAAATCCCAATTTCAAATCAACATTCCTTTCCTGTTTTAACTCTCAAGTGCATTCAAATCTAAGTTATTAACGCAAATCTTGATTATTTTTGTTATTGAGGTTGCGCATTGGCGTCTATTTAGCGTTAACTAGTGGGCCAGAATCGATTCAATTATTATGTGAATAGCAAATAAAGGGGTAGACGTGAAATTAAAGGCAAAAGGGTTTCTATTTGATTTAGATGGCACATTGGCAGATTCCTTGGCAGTGGTTGAGCGCTGTTGGTGTAAGTTTGGCGAACGAATTGGTGTAGACTCAGCCGAAGTCATTAATTTTATCCATGGAAAACCCGCGTTAACCAGTTTGCGTCACTTTTTACCCGAGGCGAGTGATGAAGAAATTATGGGGTATTTTCGCTGGTTAGAAAAAATGGAAAGCGAAGATGTGGAGGGCGTGGTTGCCCTGCCTGGCGCGATTGCCTTGCTGTCACGTTTAAATGAAATTGGCGCTCCGTGGGCAATTGTCACTTCTGGTACTGTACCGATTGCCCATGGACGCCAGCAAGCTGCTGGTTTACCAGAACCTAAACATTGGGTGACATTTGAAAAAGTCACGAAAGGAAAGCCGGACCCAGAACCGTTCTTGCTTGGTGCCCAAGCACTTTCTTTTCCTGCAAAATCCTGTATTGCCTTTGAAGATGCGCAAGCAGGCATCCATTCAGCATTAACAGCCGGTTGCCAAGTGGTGGCAGTCCATGCACCAGAAGGGATGCCTCGTCGTGATGAAATTCAAGTAATTGTAAGTTCATTGGCTCAAATTTCTGTTATGGGGCCTGACAATAATGGTGATTATGAACTTTTCGTGTCTAATTTGACTTAATGGTGATTTAATCAAAGAAATTCTCCGTAAAACATGCTTAACTGAATAAAATTCTTAGCAATGTTTTTTTTCGTCGAAAGGGGATATTTTGAACGGAGAATTGCTGTGGGTCTTAACCCTCCTATTAATTGCGATAGTTTTGTTTACCACAAATAAAATTCGCATGGATGTGGTCGCATTGCTTGTCATTGTCGCGTTTGTGTTGAGTGATACCTTAACATTAGAGCAAGCTACCGCAGGTTTCGCAGATCCTAACGTTCTGCTAATTGCCGCATTATTTGTTATTGGTGATGGGCTGGTTCGCACAGGGATCGCTTACCAAATGGGAGACTGGCTTGTTCGCGTTGCAGGAAGCAGCGAAAGTAAAATGCTGGTTTTCCTCATGCTCACCGTTGCTGGGTTAGGGGCTTTTATGAGTTCTACAGGAGTGGTGGCTATCTTTATCCCCGTCGTATTAAGCGTTGCATCACGCATGAAAACGTCCCCTAGCCGGTTGATGATGCCATTAGGCTTCGCGGGGCTCATCAGTGGGATGATGACACTGGTGGCCACGCCGCCTAATATGGTGGTGAACAGTGAATTGGTACGCGAAGGGATCAAAGGCTTCCAATTTTTCTCTATTACCCCGATTGGTATTTTAATTTTATTCGCAGGTATTGCCTACATGTGGCTGACAAGGCGTTGGCTAGGCAGTAACGAACCAGATAAACTCCCTGAGCGCTATCGACGCACCTTTCGTGACTTAATTCGTGATTATAAATTGACAGGTAGAGCTCGCCGCCTTGCTATCCGCAAGGGATCGCCACTCATTGGCCATACACTTGACGAACTGCACTTGCGTTCCCGTTATGAGGCCAACGTGGTAGGGATTGAGCGTTGGCGTAAATTTCGTCGAGTGATGGTGAGTGCAACTGGGGGAACAGAGTTACGCGAGCGAGATGTCTTATTAATCGATATTTCGGTGAGCGATGACGATTTACGCCAATTTTGTAGCGAACAACTCCTTGAACCGATGATTTTACGGGGAGATTATTTTTCAGATCAATCACGTGATGTGGGAATGGCTGAAGTATCGATGAATCCAGATTCTGAACTCTTGGGTAAATCTTTAAGAGACATTAAATTCCGTACTCGTTATGGCTTGAACGTGGTTGGTATTCGTCGAGATGGCAAGGCGTTGGACGGCAAGTTGGTAGATGAACCGCTTCGATTGGGTGATATTTTATTAGTCATTGGTGATTGGAAATTAATTCGCATTTTATCGACTAAGCCACGGAACTTTATTGTATTGAATCTGGCTGCTGAAGTAGAGGCGGTAGCACCTGCTGCATCTCAGGCTCCTCATGCCTTATTTTGTTTGGCATTAATGGTCGCAATGATGGTGACCAATGAAATTCCTAACTTTATTGCAGCACTTATTGCCTGCTTGTTAATGGGGAAATTTCGCTGTATTGATATGGAAAGTGCCTATAAGTCAATTCACTGGCCGAGTATTATATTAATTGTTGGGATGATGCCTTTTGCACTAGCACTGCAGGAAACGGGAGGGATTGCCCTTGCCGTTGATGCGTTAATGAAAGTTGCTGGTGGGTTAGGGCCACATGTGATGCTATTGTGCCTGTTTATTCTGTGCGCCTCTATTGGGTTATTTATTTCTAATACCGCAACTGCAGTGCTAATGGCTCCGATTGCCATTGCTGCGGCTCGCCAAATGGATGTCTCACCGTTGCCTTTTGCGATGATTGTTGGCATTGCCGCATCCGCAGCCTTTATGACCCCCGTTTCATCACCAGTTAATACCTTAGTTTTAGGGCCTGGAGGTTATAAATTTTCGGACTTTTTGAAAGTGGGTGTGCCATTCACTATTATTGTGATGTTTATTAGTATTGCAGTTGTGCCTATTTTATTTCCATTCTAAGAAATTACATTAATGGTTAATTGATATTTTTAATTAACCATTCCTCTTTTATTTATCAATTAAATGATATTAATTATAATTTACTCTCCTGTATTTTAACTTACCATTAATTTCGAATCAAAACACATAATATTAATTCAATTATTAAGAGGTGAATTTATGGTTCAAGTCAAAAATATACAAGAAAGGTATTATTATGGTTATGCAACATTTGAGAATTTTTGGGGAAAAGATATAAAAATGTGACTCTAACACATCTCGCGTCTGTTCCTTGGATGAATACGAAAGATCAGTAACATATTGAACATGTACCGAATAAAGGTATTTTAGAAAATTGTTTTGGGTTCAAATACTATATAGGTGTAGGCTTTGATATTTGGCATATTAAATTTTGGACGTTACGAACGTGAGGTTTATGAATGTAAACATGATGTTAGTTGTAATATAACATCTGGGGATGGTGGTGGAGTTATATTAGGAATTAATGGCGAGTCTAGAAAATTATACGCACATTTTTCTTCATCTTCAGATTGTTGGACGGGTATCAGTTCGGCATAAAAAACTGAATAATTACATAAAAATATAAAGTTATCGAGTGTTAAAATAAGGAACGATACGCTCATTCCTTATTTTAAATTAATTACTAATTTCATCTAATGATAGGGTAAAACTTGGCACAAACGTTTTCATAAAATACTCCATTTCTGGACTATTTCTTTCCGCAAGCATTTTTTCTAGCCGTCTTTTGGCTAATTTAAATTCACTATTGCCCGCGGACAGTTCTTCTAAACATTTTAAATAGGCACACAGTGTATCGGCTTGTTTAACAATAAAATGCTCTTCTTCTGATTGTATATCTTCAATTAATAGTGCTTTAAAATCCTCTTGTAGTTCTTCTGGGAGCATATCGAGTAGTTTTTGCTGAGCGAATTTTTCTATTTTTTTGTATTCATGAGCAATTTGCTGGTTGTGATACTTTATTGGAGTTGGTAAATCCCCCGTAATCACTTCACTAGCATCATGGTACATCGCATATAAAGCGATTTTTTCTGCGTTAACGTTCCCTGCGAACTTACGGTTTTTAATGATAGCGAGCGCATGGGCAACCATGGCTACTTGAAGACTATGTTCAGAGACATTCTCTGTTCGGACATTGCGCATTAACGGCCAGCGGTGGATTAACTTCATTCTAGCAAGGTGGGCGAAAAAGTAGCTCATAAGTCCTCTTCTTTAGTGTCTGCAAACGAAAAAAATTATAACGGAAATAATGTAGCAGCGATATAATTTTATTGTTTTTTAATAAGTTACTCTCTAGTAATTATGTTTTAATATTTATTTTGCATATTAAGATAATCATAATAATATAATCAATTTTAGATTATAACTTAACTGCTATTTTAATTGTGTTGAATTATGTAATCAAAAAAATATAATGGTTGTTCAACCCAGAAATAACGAGGCAATATGAAATATTTTCCATTTATATTATTGGGCTTTTTCCTTGTGGCAATTTATTTTATTTCTATTCTTTGATTATCAAAATAATACAGTCTATTAATGATGGCTAAATTTAGAATAAAAAAAGCCTCCGGAATTAGGAGGCTTTTTATTATTTTGAATAAATTTTTATTGGCGATAGCCTTCAAGGAAGCGGCCGAATTTATTAATCGCCATTTCAAGGTCATCCGCATAAGGTAGCGTAACGATGCGGAAATGGTCAGGTTCAGGCCAGTTAAATGCGGTACCTTGAACTAACAACACTTTTTCTTGTAGTAACAGGTCTAAAATCATTTTTTGGTCATCATAGATATTAAATCGTTTAATATCTATTTTCGGGAACATATACAGGGCACCTTGTGGTTTTACACATGAAACGCCGGGTATTTGGTTGATCAATTCCCATGCACGATTACGTTGCTCATATAAACGGCCGCCTGGTTGAATGAATTCACTAATACTTTGGTAGCCACCCAGTGCAGTTTGAATAGCATGCTGCATCGGCACGTTTGCGCATAGGCGCATAGAGGCTAGCATTTCTAAACCTTCAATGTAACTTTTCGCATGTTTTTTCGGGCCGTTTAATACCATCCAACCTTGGCGGAAGCCAGCGACGCGATACGTTTTAGATAAGCCATTAAATGTAATGGTTAATAAATCAGGGGCGAGGGCGGCAATAGAGTGGTGCACTGCATCATCATAAAGAATTTTATCGTAAATCTCATCAGCATAAATAATAAGATTGTGCTGGCGAGCCAATTCGACAATTTCCATTAATAGGTCTTTGCTGTAGACCGCACCCGTTGGGTTATTGGGGTTAATGACCACAATACCACGTGTTCTTGGTGTGATTTTTTTGCGAATATCTTCAATGTCAGGCATCCAACCTTGCTGTTCATCACACATATAATGAACTGCTTTTCCTCCCGAAAGGGAAACTGCAGCAGTCCATAATGGATAATCAGGCGCTGGTACTAACATTTCATCACCATTATTAAGCAGTGCTTGCATGGCTTGTACGATTAATTCGGAAACACCATTACCAATGTAGACATCTTCTACTGTCATTTCATGAATGCCACGAGCTTGGTAATGCTGCACAATCGCTTTACGGGCAGAATACAAGCCTTTTGAGTCGCAATAACCTTGAGAACTTGGCAGATTACGCAAGACATCCACAAGGATTTCATCTGGAGCTTCAAAACCAAACGGGGCCGGATTACCAATATTGAGTTTGAGGACTTTGTTGCCTTCTTCTTCTAGGCGCTTCGCTTCTTTTAATACGGGCCCACGAATGTCATAGCAAACATTATCGAGCTTACTGGATTTAGTTAGATTATTCATAGTTCTCTCATTACCCTATGGGTTACATTGGTCGGGCCGGCGTTATTCCTTTACTGTACTCCTCCCTCAGAAGCTTTTGAAGATGCAAGGTTATTTTTGGTGTAAAAGGTTGGTTTACGCTTAAATGTAATGTTTGGTATCTTATTATTTATTTTAGGTTGGATGTATATTCTTATAATATTGAATTGTTTGAATTATAATATCGACATTCTTTGATGTTTTGGAGTATAAAAAGTAAAAAAGCATAAAAATAGCGGAAAAAAAGAAAATTGTATCAAAATGTAATATTAAGCATTGAATCATTAAATCAGACATGATTTTTTTGCTGTAATGGCCTTTTTTTATAATAATTAGGGCGATTTTGTTAGTAATATTGATTGTTTCAAGCTGCTTTCTTTAACCAAAAGTGCTGCTTAAAATTATAACTATTTGATATTTTTGACTATATAAAAATAGTGAAACGAATTTTATAATGTGCTTACATTAAAATAATTGTGATTACATTAAATATGTTACTATTTAAGCGTAACCTATCAAGCGCGTTTTAGCGTGTTTTTTAGGAAATCATCCCCCTTTTATTAAAATTATTTGATTTTTGGAAGTATGCTATTTGTACCCTGCTCTATCGTTAGCGATTAATGAGCTGGATGCAAAAAAGTAAAATAATGAGAAGTCATTGCAGATCTATGGATTAGAAATGCACTCACTTAGTAGTCTTAGTAGTCGCTATAAACTCGCTGATTCTCATGGAGGAGAGCAGAAACACCAGGTAACATAAAATTATATAAGAGAATGAACGATGATAAATTCCAATCGTCCCATCATGAACCTAGATCTTGATTTGCTACGTACTTTCGTCGCTGTCGCAGATCTTAACACATTTGCAGCCGCAGCAGCAGCCGTTTGTCGAACACAATCTGCTGTGAGCCAGCAAATGCAACGTTTAGAGCAATTAGTCGGCCGTGAGCTTTTCGCTCGCCATGGGCGAAATAAACTGCTCACCGCGCACGGATTACAATTACTTGGCTACGCAAGGCAAATACTTCGCGCCAATGATGATGCTACAGCGTCATTAACTTATAATGACGCTGATGGTGAATTGCGTATTGGCGCATCCGATGACACCGTCGATATCTTATTACCTTTCTTACTTAATCGTATCGCGTCTGTTTATCCAAGAATTGCCGTAGAAGTGCGCATTAAACGAGCACAATTTATTGAGTCAATGCTTGATAATCATGAGATAGATCTTGCTTTAACAACAGCAAGAATTAGTCACCACCCCAAAACAGCTCTAAGAACAGTGCCTGTTTTGTGGCACAGTGCACCTGATTTTCAATTACGTCCCAATGAGCCAGTCCCATTAGTTGTTATGGATGAAACCAATCCATATCGTAAACTTTGTACTAGTGCCCTTGATGATGCAGGTTTGTCATGGCATGTTGCGTATGAAGCAGCTTCTTTACCTGCTGTTCGTGCGGCAGTCAATGCTGAGGTTGGGGTAACCGCCAGACCAATGGAAATGCAAAATGCAGATTTACGTATTTTGAATGAAGCTGATGGGCTGCCACGTTTACCAGACATTCAGTATTGGTTGTATAAGAATGCAGACGAGCAAAAAGATTTTGTTCTGACAGTATTTAATGCGATTGAAAACAAAAAAATCCCTTATGTTGCAGCCTCAGCAAGTGAGTTGATGGATAGCAGCGAGGAAGGTAATTAAGTTAATCGATTCATCTGGTTATCTTAACGCCAATACTTAATTAATTTAGTGTAATGACGGTAATCCCAATACGTTTGGGATTACCGTTTTTTATGTCATTTTTGCCAATCTATTACGGGATCACTTGTTTGTGATCAATGCGTTATTGGCTATGTACAAATAAAATCAACATGTTAATCGCAGTCTAAATAAGATGTGAGCGGAGGTTGAGGTGGCTATCACTGATTAAATGGTTAACGTACAGACTAATTGAGCTGCTAGATAACAGATAACGTGAATTGATGCGGATGACTGAAACGATTATTTCAAAGTATGGAACTCATTTTTCAATATTGGGGAGTGGTATCGAGAAATTGGCTTTTATACATGTTTAAATAATGCTCTGTGATATTTTTAATCGGTTATCAAGTTTAAATTTATCGATTTTTTATCGATATCCGCTCATAAAAAAAGCAATTAACCACTTAATAAGTATGGTTAAATAGGAAAGACCATGAAATAATTGTGATGTAGCTGGCATAACATGAATTTCATTGTTTAGTTAACAGTTTGTTATGTTATTAACAATAATTTTTTATTGAATAGATAAAATAGCGCTGTAATGTCAGTCAGTTACTTGAAGTTATGCGTTAAAAAGAGTTACAAAGACTTAAAGTGAAATTGAATGCTATGTAAACAAATTGAGTACTTTTTCAATAAAAGTGTGCGTTAGATCAAATAAAAAGCGCAATTTTTCATCTGTTAAGACAGGTTTTTCCTGAGATAATGGTGTAGTAAAAACGAATAATCAGTTAAACTAGTTTGCGTGTTTACTTGAGTA
Organism: Providencia sp. PROV116; assembly: GCF_028482485.1. Classification (NCBI taxonomy): domain Bacteria; kingdom Pseudomonadati; phylum Pseudomonadota; class Gammaproteobacteria; order Enterobacterales; family Morganellaceae; genus Providencia; species Providencia sp. PROV116. Next base: position 118,250 of record NZ_JAMPQO010000019.1, read on the forward strand.
TCATTACACTGACACGTTTTAGCAGATTATGGTTACTTTTTGTTGTTCTATTGTTTTCAAAGTGTGAAATTTTTGTAACAAATACGGGTTATTTTACTTAATTTAAGTAAAATAAATTGTAATGAGAGAGGACAAACCAAACGCAGTCAACAGGCTGATTTAAGTTTGGGGATATTTTAGTTTGTGATCAATTTTGGTCTTTCTTCTCGATTAACTGGGCAATTGTGGTGCAACTCTGCCGTGATGTAAAAAAGAGCAGTTAACACACCATAAGTAATGAGTAAGCAACGAGTATGTCTACATCAATCCTAGCGTTAGCCCATAACTGGGCGTTTGCGATATTCCTTATCGGCACTATCGGTCTTTGTGCTTTCATGTTGGTCGCAGGTCACTTTTTAGGTAGCCGCGCCAAAGCCAGAACAAAACATGTTCCTTATGAGTCCGGTATCGACTCGGTCGGTAGTGCACGTCTCCGCATGTCTGCTAAGTTTTACTTAGTCGCCATGTTTTTCGTTATCTTCGATGTTGAAGCCATGTTCTTATTTGCATGGTCAGTTGCCATCCGCGAAGCCGGTTGGGTAGGTTTCATCGAAGCCGCGATCTTTATTTTGGTATTGTTGGCGGGACTGTTTTATCTCGTTCGCGTAGGAGCATTGGATTGGACTCCAGTCCGTTCCCGCGGAAAAGTTAAGCATCCTAGTGAAGTTATTAAAATCAGCAATCGTCATCCGCAGTAAAAAGCGAGGCATTATACAATGGATTATACGCTCACCCGCATAGATCCGAACGGTGAGAACGACCGTTACCCACTGCAAACCCAGGAAATCGTCACTGATCCACTGGAGCAGCAAGTTGAAAACAGTGTTTACATGGGGAAACTTTCTCATGCACTTCACGATGTGGTTAACTGGGGGCGCAAAAACTCTCTCTGGCCATATAACTTTGGTCTTTCATGTTGCTATGTAGAAATGGTGACTTCGTTCACGGCTGTTCATGACGTCGCCCGCTTTGGTGCAGAAGTACTGCGTGCTTCACCTCGTCAAGCCGATTTCATGGTAGTAGCAGGTACCTGTTTCACTAAAATGGCGCCTGTTATTCAACGTCTGTATGACCAAATGCTTGAACCAAAATGGGTAATCTCCATGGGTTCATGTGCCAACTCTGGTGGCATGTATGACATTTATTCTGTTGTACAAGGCGTCGATAAATTTATTCCTGTAGATGTGTATATCCCAGGTTGCCCACCGCGTCCAGAAGCCTATATGCAGGCTCTGCTTCTGTTGCAAGAATCTATCGGTAAAGAGCGTCGACCGCTGTCTTGGGTTGTTGGAGACCAAGGGGTTTACCGTGCCAATATGCAATCAGAAAGAGAAAGAAAGCACGGTGAACGTATTGCAGTGACTAACCTGCGTACACCAGACGAAATTTAAGGCTTAAAGCCATACAGCGTAACAGAGCAATGTTGTTGCGAAATAATAAACCTGATCAAGCGTTATGGTGAAGAATGATGACAGATCAGATAGCGCAAGCGAGTAGTACCCAGCCAGGATGGCAGACACAGGATCACTTAAACGACCCTGTGCTTCTGGAACTGCGCAATCAATTTGGGCCGGATGCCTTTTCTGTTCAAGCAACTCGCACTGGCATGCCAGTGGTTTGGGTGCGTCGTGAACAGTTACTGGAAGTGGTCGATTTCCTAAAGAAATTACCAAAACCGTATGTCATGTTATTTGACTTACATGGGGTAGATGAACGTCAACGAATTCACCGTCAAGGTCTGCCAGAAGCAGACTTTAGTGTTTTCTACCACCTCATCTCTATCGATCGTAACCGCGATATCATGTTAAAAGTCGCTCTTAATGAGAAAGACTTAAACGTGCCTTCGATCGTTTCATTGTTCCCGAATGCGAATTGGCATGAACGTGAAGTGTGGGATATGTTCGGTATCACCTTCCAAGGTCACCCAAATTTACGCCGCCTTTTAATGTCTCCAAGCTGGGAAGGTCATCCGCTACGTAAGGATTATCCTGCGCGTGCGACTGAGTTTGACCCTTTTGTGCTGACTAAGCAGAAACAAGATCTGGAAATGGAAGCCTTGACTTTCAAACCAGAAGAGTGGGGCATGGCACGTGGAAATGAAAACGAAGATTTCATGTTCCTGAACTTGGGGCCAAACCACCCATCCTCACACGGTGCGTTCCGTATCGTGCTGCAATTGGATGGTGAAGAAATTATCGACTGCGTACCTGATATTGGCTACCACCACCGTGGTGCTGAAAAAATGGGTGAACGCCAGTCATGGCATAGCTACATTCCTTACACTGACCGTATCGAGTACCTCGGCGGTTGTGTGAATGAAATGCCATATGTGTTGGCCGTTGAAAAACTGGCTGGTATTGAAGTGCCGGATCGCGTGAAAACCATTCGTGTCATGTTGTCTGAGTTATTCCGTATCAACAGCCACTTACTGTATATCAGTACCTATATCCAAGACGTTGGTGCGATGACCCCGGTCTTCTTTGCGTTTACTGACCGTCAAAAAGTCTACAACGTCATTGAAGCAATTACCGGTTTCCGTATGCACCCCGCATGGTTCCGTATCGGTGGTGTTGCGCACGACTTACCGCGTGGTTGGGAAAAACTGCTGCGTGAGTTATTAGACTGGTTGCCAAAACGTTTAGAGTCTTATGTAACTTCTGCACTGAAAAACTCCATCTTAAAAGGTCGCTCTATCGGTACTGCAATGTACTCAAAAGAAGAGGCGTTGGCATGGGGTGTGACAGGGGCTGGATTACGTGCAACAGGCGTTGATTTTGACGTACGTAAATGGCGTCCATATTCAGGCTATGAAAACTTCGAGTTTGATATTCCTATCGCTCATAACGGTGACTGTTATGACCGCGTGATGATCAAAGTGGAAGAGATGCGTCAGAGTATCCGTATTCTTGAGCAATGCTATAAGAATATGCCAGAAGGCCCATTCAAAGCTGACCATCCACTGACAACTCCGCCACCAAAAGAACGCACGTTGCAGCACATCGAAACCCTGATCAACCACTTCTTGCAAGTGTCTTGGGGGCCGGTGATGCCAGCAAATGAGTCATTCCAGATGGTCGAAGCTACGAAGGGTATCAACAGCTACTACTTAACCAGTGATGGTAGCACCATGAGCTACCGTACGCGTATTCGTACCCCGAGCTATGAGCACTTACAGCAAATTCCTGCGGTGATCAGAGGTAGTTTAGTTTCAGACTTAATCGTCTATCTGGGTAGTATCGATTTTGTAATGTCGGATGTGGATCGCTAACCATGCATAATGAACATAACGAAAATGAGAAGCACAATGAGCTCAATGTCGTGAATGTGTTTGAACCGCAAGTCAATCATGGCTTTGTCTTAACAGAGAAAGAGCGTGAAGAGATTGAAGGTGAGAAACACCATTACGAAGATGCACGTGCTGCCTCAATTGAAGCACTGAAAATTGTGCAAAAAAACCGCGGTTGGGTTGAAGATGGTGCGATCCATGCTATCGCTGACGTCTTAGGCATCCCAGCCAGTGATGTTGAAGGTGTGGCGACATTCTATAGCCAAATCTTCCGCCAGCCAGTAGGTCGCCACATTATTCGCTATTGCGACAGTGTTGTTTGCCATATTACAGGGTATCAGGGCTTAGAAGCTGAAATCATTAAACAGCTGAATATTCGCCCGGGCCAAACAACAGCCGATGGTCGCTTTACGTTGCTGCCAACCTGTTGCTTGGGTAACTGTGACAAGGGTCCTACGATGATGATCGATGAGGACACTCACAGCTACGTGCAGCCTGAAAATATTCAAAAATTACTGGAGCAGTATCCATGACAAATTCTGTTAATCCAGTGATCCGTACTGCTGAAACTCATCCTCTAACATGGCGTTTGCGTGATGACAATCAGCCTGTTTGGTTAGATGAGTATCGCAGTAAGAACGGATACAAAGGCCTTGAGCGTGCGCTCAAAGGTATGGCTCCCGATGAAGTTGTGAACCTTGTGAAAGACGCTGGCCTGAAAGGGCGCGGCGGTGCGGGTTTCTCAACGGGTCTGAAATGGAGCCTGATGCCAAAAGACGAAAACATGAAACTGCGTTACTTCTTATGTAATGCGGATGAAATGGAACCGGGCACCTATAAAGACCGTTTATTGATGGAGCAACTCCCTCACTTGTTAGTTGAAGGGATGATCACAGGCGCTTATGCACTTAAAGCCTATCGTGGTTATATCTTCTTACGGGGTGAGTATGTTGAAGCTGCGCAAAATCTGCGCCGTGCCATCGAAGAAGCCAAAGCGGCGGGCCTGTTAGGCAAAAATATCCTCGGTTCAGGTTTTGATTTCGAACTATTTGTTCACACCGGCGCTGGGCGTTATATCTGCGGTGAAGAAACTGCACTGATTAACTCCTTAGAAGGCCGTCGCGCTAACCCACGTTCTAAGCCACCATTCCCTGCAACATCAGGTGCTTGGGGTAAACCAACTTGTGTCAATAACGTCGAAACTATTTGTAACGTGCCAGCAATTTTAGAGCACGGCGACCAATGGTATATCGATTTAAGCGCAGGTAAGAGTAAAGACGCGGGCACGAAATTGATGGGCTTCTCAGGCCGCGTGAAAAATCCGGGTTTATGGGAATTGCCATTTGGTACCACGGCACGTGAAGTGTTGGAAGATTACGCAGGTGGTATGCGTGATGGGCTGAAATTAAAAGCATGGCAGCCAGGTGGAGCAGGGACAGACTTCCTGACTAACGACCACCTCGACTTACCGATGGATTTCGAAAATATTGCGAAAGCAGGCAGCCGTCTTGGTACTGCATTAGCGATGGCGGTTGATCATGAAATCAACATGGTTTCTTTAGTGCGTAACTTAGAAACTTTCTTTGCCCGTGAATCTTGTGGTTGGTGTACGCCGTGCCGTGATGGTCTGCCATGGAGTGTGAAAATTTTACAAGCGCTGGAAAAAGGTGAAGGGCAGCCGGGGGATATTGAAACCCTAGAGCAGCTGTGCCGTTTCTTAGGGCCAGGTAAAACTTTCTGCGCTCACGCACCGGGTGCGGTCGAACCGCTACAAAGTGCCATCAAATATTTCCGTGATGAATTCGAAGCGGGTATTTCGCAAAAAAATCTGCGTAACATTGTGCAGATTGCGGGTATCCAACCCAACCTGCTGAAGCAGCGCTGGTAATTGTTTAGCGATTGAGCAACCGCTAAATAGATTTTTCACGAAGAACGTATTTTTGATTAACGCCTGCTTTATGCGGGCCTTTGGGAAGCATGCTGACTATGGCTACAATATATGTAGACGGCAAAGAATATGACGTAAACGGGTCTGAAAACCTGTTACAAGCCTGTCTTTCTCTAGGGCTAGATATTCCTTATTTTTGCTGGCATCCGGCGCTGGGAAGCGTTGGCGCTTGCCGCCAGTGTGCGGTTAAGCAGTATCAGAACGCAGATGACACACGCGGTCGCCTAGTAATGTCTTGTATGACACCCGCAACGGAAGGGACTTACATCTCTATTGATGATGAAGAAGCCAAACAATTCCGTGAAAGTGTTGTGGAATGGCTGATGACCAACCATCCTCATGACTGTCCAGTCTGTGAGGAAGGGGGGAACTGTCACCTACAAGATATGACGGTGATGACCGGTCATAACATGCGTAAATATCGTTTTACGAAACGTACTCACATTAACCAAGACCTCGGTCCATTTATTAGTCATGAAATGAACCGTTGTATCGCGTGTTATCGTTGTGTTCGTTACTACAAAGATTACGCAGATGGCACAGACTTGGGTGTGTATGGTGCACATAACTATGTGTATTTCGGTCGTACTGAAGACGGTACACTGGAAAGTGAGTTTTCCGGTAACTTAGTTGAAGTTTGTCCTACTGGGGTATTCACTGATAAAACACATTCAGAGCGCTATAACCGTAAGTGGGATATGCAGTTTGCCCCCGGTATCTGCCAACAGTGCAGTATCGGTTGTAACACGAGCCCGGGTGAGCGTTATGGTGAAATCCGTCGTATCGAAAACCGTTATAACGGTTCGGTAAACCACTATTTCCTGTGCGACCGTGGTCGTTTTGGTTACGGTTATGTCAACCGTAAAGATCGTCCTCGTCAAGCGGTACTCAATAAAAATGGCGTCAAACAAGTCATTTCGGCTATCGAAGCAATGCAAAGTGGTGCGCAAATTATCAATCAAGCGAAAAAAGTGATTGGTATTGGCTCTCCACGCGCGAGCGTTGAAAGCAACTATGCATTGCGCGCATTAGTCGGAGCAGATAACTTCTATTCAGGTATTTCTGCGGGAGAGCAACGCCGCTTAGCGCTGATGCAAAACATCCTGCAAAACGGCGGTATCTATACGCCAACATTGCGTGAAGTAGAAGGCTATGATGCGGTACTGGTACTGGGTGAAGATTTAACTCAGACAGGTGCACGTATGGCGTTATCTGTTCGCCAAGCGGTGAAAGGTAAAGCACGTGAAATGGCCGCAGCGCAAAAAGTCGCTGACTGGCAAATCGCCGCAATCATGAATATTGGTCAACATGCAAAATATCCGCTGTTTATTACCAACGTTGATGATACGCGTTTAGACGATGTGGCTGCCTTTAATTATCGTGCACCAGTAGCTGACCAAGCACGTTTCGGTTTTGCTATCGCCAATATGATTAACGGCGAAGCCCCTGCGGTGAATGATTTACCCGCAGACTTAAAAGCCAAAGTTGAAACCATTGCTCAGGCATTAGCTGGTGCGAAAAAACCATTAATTATTAGTGGTAGCCATAGTGCCAGCGAGGCAATGATCCAAGCGGCCGCTAACGTGGCATTTGCACTGAAAGCCAAAGGCGCGAATGTTGGGTTATCTTACTTAGCGTCTCATGCGAATAGTTTCGGTCTGGCAATGATGAACGCACAGCCATTAGACAGCGCTTTAGCTCGCATTGAAGCGAACGAAGCGGACGTGGCTATCGTTATCGAAAATGACCTGTACCGTCACAGCAGCGTGGATGCCGTCAATAGCGCATTAGCGAAATTGAGCCACTTGATTGTTGCAGATCATCAGCAAACCGACATCATGGATAAAGCAACATTGGTTCTGCCAGCCGCAAGCTTTGCTGAAGCAGACGGTACGTTGATTAACCAAGAAGGTCGTGCTCAGCGTTTCTTCCAAGTCTTTGACCCAACTTATTACGACAAAGCTATCGTGATGAACGAAAGCTGGCGCTGGATGCATTCACTGCAAACTGAAGCGCAAGAGCGTGATGCGGATTGGTCGCAACTTGATCACGTCATCGCAGATTGTGTTGCCGCAATGCCACAATTCTCAGGTATGGTTGATGCCGCACCAAAAGCGTCTTTCCGTATTCGTGGTCAAAAACTGGCGCGTGAACCACATCGTTACAGTGGTCGTACAGCAATGCTAGCAAATCAATCTGTTCATGAACCTCGTCAACCGCAAGATATTGACTCTCCATTTGCTTTCTCAATGGAAGGGAACAACAGCCCAATCGCGCCACGTCAGCAAATTCCATTTGCATGGGCGCCGGGTTGGAACTCACCACAAGCCTGGAACAAATTCCAAGCCGAAGTGGGTGGTCACCTGTTATTTGGTGACCCGGGTATCCGTTTGTTCAATTCAACACAGAGCAAATTGGCTTACTTCACTGAAATTCCAGCGGCTTATCAAGCCAATGAAGCTCAGTGGGTTGTCGCACCTTATTACCACCTGTTCGGCAGTGATGAAATGTCACAGCGTTCAGAAGTAATTCAAGAGCGTATGCCTGAGCCTTATATCATGCTGAACACGCAAGATGCTGCGTCACTCGGCCTGTCAGCAGGAACTAAAGCGGAGTTTAGCCATGCAGGTCAAGTGTTTAACTTGACTGTCCGCCTAAGTAATCACCTGTCTACAGGTCAAATTGGCTTACCGTTAGGAATGCCAGGTATCGCACCTTCAATGGCTGGCGTGTCAGTCAATAATCTGCGGAGGGGAGCATGATGGATTGGATTTCTCCTGAAGTGATGGAAGTGTTAATTTCCATCCTTAAATCTGTCGTCATATTATTGGTTGTTGTGACTTGTGGGGCATACATGAGTCTGGGAGAGCGCCGTATTCTCGGTCTGTTCCAGAACCGTTATGGCCCTAACCGCGTGGGTCCCTTTGGGATGGGCCAGTTAATCGCGGATATGTTCAAAATGCTGTTTAAAGAAGACTGGATCCCGCAGTTTGCTGACAAGAAAATCTTTACGCTTGCACCAGTGATTGCGTTTTGTTCACTGTTCTTAGCATTTGCCATCGTCCCTGTTAGCCCGACTTGGCATGTTGCAGACCTCAATATCGGGATTTTATTCTTTCTGATGATGGCGGGTCTCGCTGTCTATGCGGTGTTATTCGCAGGTTGGTCAAGTAACAACAAATACTCATTATTAGGTGCGATGCGTGCGTCAGCACAAACCGTGAGTTACGAAGTGTTCTTAGGCCTTTCTTTAATGGGTGTGGTTGCACAAGCAGGTTCATTCAACCTGATTGATATTGTGAACTCCCAAGAAGGCATGTGGAATATTATTCCGCAGTTCTTTGGTTTTGTGACTTTTGCGATAGCGGGCGTTGCGGTATGTCACCGTCATCCGTTTGACCAACCCGAAGCAGAACAAGAGATTGCTGATGGTTACCACGTTGAATACTCAGGTATGAAGTTTGGTTTGTTCTTCGTCGGTGAGTATATCGGTATCGTAACGGTTTCTGCACTGATTGTGACGCTGTTCTTTGGTGGCTGGCATGGTCCATTCCTGCCGTCATTCTTGTGGTTTGCTATCAAAACTGGCTTCTTCATGATGATGTTTATCTTGATCCGTGCCTCTTTACCGCGTCCACGTTATGACCAAGTGATGTCTTTCGGTTGGAAAATTTGTCTGCCGTTGACACTGCTTAATCTGCTGGGTACTGCAGCAGTGATTTTATACAACGCTCAGTAAGGGGTGATTGAACCATGACATTGAAAGAGTTATTGGTCGGTTTCGCCACCCAAGTACGTAGTATTTGGATGGTCGGCCTACATGCGTTCGATAAACGCGAAACGCAAATGTATCCAGAAGAGCCGGTTTATCTGCCACCCCGTTACCGTGGGCGTATCGTACTAACGCGCGATCCAGACGGTGAAGAGCGTTGTGTTGCGTGTAACTTATGTGCGGTTGCTTGCCCTGTGGGATGTATCTCACTGCAAAAAGCTGAACATGAAGACGGCCGCTGGTACCCTGAATTTTTCCGCGTTAACTTTTCGCGCTGTATTTTCTGCGGTCTGTGTGAAGAGGCTTGCCCAACCACGGCAATCCAATTAACACCTGATTTTGAAATGGCCGATTGGAGACGTCAGGATCTGGTTTACGAGAAAAATGACCTGTTGATTTCAGGTCCGGGTAAATATCCTGATTATAACTTTTACCGTAAATCGGGTATGGCGATTGCAGGTAAAGACAAAGGTGAAGCGGATAACGAAGCGAAACCGATTAACGTCAAAGACCTGTTGCCATAAGGAGCGATATTCATGGAATTTACATTTTATATCGCCGGTCTAGTTGCCATTTTAGCAACTTTAAGGGTGATAACGAATACAAATCCGGTGCATGCACTGTTGTATCTGGTTGTTTCTCTGCTGGCTCTGTCAATGGTGTTTTTCTCCCTCGGCGCGTATTTTGCTGGGGCATTGGAAATCATCGTATATGCAGGTGCCATTATGGTCCTGTTCGTGTTCGTCGTGATGATGCTCAACTTAGGGCGTTCTGTTCAAGAACAAGAGCGCGCTTGGTTGACGCCGAAAAACTGGATTGGCCCTGCGGTGTTATCCGCGGTTTTATTGGCTATCTTAGTTTACGGCATCACCTCGTTGTCTTATCAAGAAGGCATTGAGGGAACCATCATTGGGGCGAAAGAAGTGGGAATTAGCCTATTTGGGCCGTATGTTCTGGCTGTCGAATTGGCATCTTTGTTATTACTCGCAGGTTTAGTGGTAGCATTCCACGTTGGACGTGACCGTAAAGAAAACGGTGCTGACCTTGTCAGCATCGAGAAGGCGGAGGAACAAAAATGATACCTCTAGAACACGGTCTGATTTTAGCGGCGATTTTATTTGTGATGGGGCTCAGTTGCCTTGTTATTCGCCGTAATCTGCTTTTCATGCTGATCGGACTGGAAATCATGATTAACTCAACTGCACTGGCATTTGTGGTTGCAGGGAGTTTTTGGGGGCAGCCAGACGGCCAAATTATGTATATTTTGGCAATCGCATTGGCTGCAGCGGAGGCGAGTATTGGATTGGCGTTGTTACTGCAACTCCATCGTCATCGTCAGAACCTGAATATTGATAAAGTCAGTGAGATGCGCGGATGAACCTACTCTATTTAACTATTCTGTTGCCTTTACTGGGGTCGGTGCTGTTAGCCTTCTCTCGTGGACGCTGGTCAGAAAACGTTTCGGCCATTATTGGTGCGGGGTCGGTTGGCTTAGCGGCCGTCGTCGCATTCTATGCTGGCAATGAATTTTTAGCTCAAGACGCAGGTAGCGTATTCATCCAGCCACTTTGGACTTGGATGTCTGTCGGTACCTTTAATATCCCATTCACTCTAATGTTAGATGGCCTGTCACTGACCATGTTAGGTGTGGTAACGGGTGTGGGCTTCCTTATCCACGTATATGCATCTTGGTATATGCGTGGCGAGGAAGGTTACTCACGTTTCTTCGCTTACACTAACTTGTTTATCGCAAGCATGGTGGTTTTAGTCCTCGCTGACAACATGATGCTGATGTATCTCGGTTGGGAAGGGGTAGGGCTGTGCAGTTACCTGTTGATTGGTTTCTATTATACCAATCCAGAAAACGGCAAAGCGGCGATGAAAGCGTTCTTTGTAACGCGTATCGGTGATGTGTTCCTCGCAATTGGTATGTTTATTCTGTGGAATGAGCTTGGCACACTGAATTTCAGCGAAATGGCGGTGTTAGCACCTCAAAAATTTGCGGAAGGTTCAAGTGCGATCAACTGGGCAACCTTGATGTTATTAGGTGGTGCAGTCGGTAAATCAGCACAGTTACCATTGCAAACGTGGTTGGCAGATGCGATGGCGGGTCCAACGCCAGTTTCTGCACTGATCCATGCCGCAACCATGGTAACCGCGGGTGTGTACTTAATTGCTCGTACCCATGTTCTGTTCCTGTTAGCGCCTGAAGTATTACATTTAGTCGGCGTTGTGGGGGCTGTGACATTAGTACTGGCTGGGTTTGCTGCACTGGTGCAAACCGATATCAAACGTGTGCTTGCATACTCCACGATGAGCCAAATCGGTTATATGTTCTTGGCACTAGGTGTACAAGCATGGGATGCAGCCATTTTCCACCTGATGACGCATGCTTTCTTTAAAGCGTTGTTGTTCCTGTCAGCAGGTTCAGTCATTTTGGCATGCCACCACGAACAAAATATCTTCAAAATGGGTGGGCTGCGTAAGCAAATTCCATTCATCTACGCTGTGATGTTAATCGGCGGAAGCGCGCTGGCAGCATTGCCACTGTTTACCGCAGGTTTCTACAGTAAAGATGCAATTTTGTGGGGTGCGCAGCTTGATGGACAAACTGTGTTGTTGTGGGCAGGTATCCTCGGTGCATTAATGACCGCAATTTATACCTTCCGTATGATTTTCATCGTGTTCCACGGTGAAGCGAAAATCAAAGCGCACAAGGTTAAAGGCATCACTCACACATTACCACTGGGCATTTTGGCTATTCTTGCAACGTTTGTTGGTGCATTAATCCACCAACCACTCGAAGGGGTTTTCCCAGCCGAAGCCGCAGGCAGTGAAGACGGTAAAGTCTTACTCGAAGCGATTTCTGGCGGGTTTGCTATCGCAGGTCTATTAATTGCGGTATTCCTCTATCTGTTCAGACGTTCAATAGTCGATGCTATCGCGAAAACTGCAGTGGGTCGTTTCTTCAGCGCATGGTGGTACCAAGCGTGGGGATTCGATTGGCTGTACGATGTAGTCTTTGTTAAGCCATTTAAAGGTATAGCATGGCTACTAGAAAGCGATCCGGTTAACTCTCTGATGAATATCCCTGCACATCTTTCACGTTGGGCAAATAAAGGGCTTGCAGTGAGTGAAAACGGCCAAATTCGTTGGTATGTTGCCTCGTTGGGGCTGGGTGCAGTGCTGATTCTTGCTCTGCTGCTTTTGGTTTAATTAAGGGACACATTGCGCCATGCTATTACCCTGGCTAATACTCATTCCCTTCATCGGAGGCCTGCTAAGCTGGCAGGCTGACCGGTTCAGTCATCGCGCACCGCGTTGGATTGCACTGGCAACGATGGGAATAACATTGATACTTTCCGTACAATTGTGGTTACAAGGGAGCTACTCCCTTGTCAATCCACAAGGTATTCCACAATGGCAATCTGTTTTCTTTATGCCGTGGATCCCGTCACTGGGAATTGACTTTCATTTAGCAATTGACGGTTTATCACTGCTGATGGTCGTGTTAACGGCTATCATGGGGGGCTTCTCGATTCTGAGCTCTTGGAGTGAAAACCAGAAAAACCAAGGTGCGTATCACTTTAACCTGTTGTGGATTATCACAGGTGTGATGGGGATTTTTACCGCGGTTGACCTGTTCTTATTCTTCTTCTTCTGGGAGATGATGCTGATCCCAATGTATTTCCTGATTGCCAATTGGGGACACAAAGGGTCAGAAAACAGACAACATATCAAAGCCGCGACTAAGTTCTTCATCTATACGCAAGCAAGTGGTTTGATCATGCTAGTGTCCATCATTGGGCTCGCGTTGGCGAACTACAATACTTCAGGTGTATTAACATTCGACTATAACCAATTGCTGGGTGCAGAACTCTCTAGCAATGTCGCATTTATGTTGATGTTAGGCTTCTTTATCGCCTTTGCCGTTAAAATGCCACTGGTTCCTTTCCATGGTTGGATGGCAGATACCCAAGAGCAATCGCCAACAGCGGGTTCAGTGGATATCTCCGGTATCATGCTAAAAACCGCAGCATACGGTCTGTTACGCTTTACCTTGCCTCTGTTCCCAGAAGCGTCTATCCAGTTCACGCCTGTGGCGATGACACTGGGTGTGATCAGTATCTTCTACGGTGCATGGTTAGCGTTCAAACAAACGGATATCAAACGTCTGGCGGCGTACAGTAGCTTATCCCACATGGGGTTTGTGACAGTCGCTATTTACGCGGGTTCAACCTTAGCTTACCAAGGTGCGGTGATTCAAATGATCACCAACGGTTTGTCCGGTGCGGCACTGATTATCATCAGTGGTCAACTGTATGAACGTACGCAAACTCGTGATATGCGCATGATGGGTGGATTATGGAAACGCATTAAATGGTTACCAGGAATGTCCCTGTTCTTTGCTGCGGCAACGCTAGGAATGCCAGGTACAGGTAACTTCATTGGTGAATTCATGATCTTGTTCGGTAGCTTCAGCCAATTCACGTTAGTGACCTGCATTATGGTCTTTGGTGTAGTGTTTGCTTCTATCTATTCATTGTGGATGATGCAACAGACCTACTACGGTACACCTAAGTCTGAAAAAGAAATGAAAGGGTTAACGGCACGTGAATTTGGTGTGCTGCTGGCTCTGGCTGCTTTACTGGTTATTATCGGTTTCTACCCACAACCAATTTTAGATACCTCAATTGGTTCGATGGAAACATTACATAACCTGTATTCTGCTTCACTTACAACATTAGGGCTGTAATTCGCCATGACAATAACTCCTCAAGAACTGATCGCAATACTACCACTGATGATCGTCGGGTTGACGGCGGTGGTTGTGATGCTGTCCATTGCGTGGCGACGCGATCACCTTACCAGTGCCGCGCTGACAGTATCAGGCTTTATTATTGCGTTGCTTTCACTCATTTGGGTAGCCGATGGCTACCTAATGGATGTGACTTCGCTTATTCGTGTTGATGGCTTTGCACTGTTCTATAGCGCATTAGTCCTGATTGCAGGTATTGGAACGTCTATCTTTGCTTACCACTGGTTAGAAGGTTTTGGTGATAATAGAGATGAGTTCCATTTACTTGTTGTTATCGCAGTAGCGGGTGGTGTGCTGTTATCTATGTCAAATCATATGGCATCAATGTTTATCGGTATTGAGCTGATTTCATTGCCTCTGTTTGGTTTAGTTGCTTATACCTTTGAGCGTAGCCGCACATTAGAAGCCGGGATCAAGTACATGCTGTTATCTGCAGCCGCGTCTTCATTCCTGTTATTCGGGATTGCGTTACTGTATGCAGAATCGGGTAGTTTAAGTTTTGCTGCTGTTGGTCAAAGTCTTTCCGATAGCCAAATTCACGCACCATTGGTGATGATTGGTTTCGGTATGTTGATTGTAGGCTTTGGCTTTAAACTGTCACTGTTTCCATTCCAACTGTGGACACCAGACGTTTACCAGGGTGCGCCAGCACCAGTGTCAGCCTTCTTAGCAACCGGTAGTAAAATCGCTATCTTCGCAGTATTAGTGCGTATTTTTCTGGAAGCACCAATCGCCAATAGCAATACGTTAGCGATTGTGATTTCTGTGATTGCTATTGCATCTATCTTGTTTGGTAACTTACTGGCTATCACACAAAAAAGTGCAAAACGCTTACTGGGTTACTCATCTATCTCACATATGGGTTATTTACTGGTCGCTCTTGTTGCGTTACGTATCGACCCTGTTGCGTCACAAGTCACTATCGCAATCTACTTAGTGGGTTACTTGTTTGCGAGTTTAGGGGCATTTGGTGTTGTGAGTATCGTTTCAAGCCCTTACCGTGGTGATGATCAGGATGACTTTAGTGCATTCCGCGGGCTATTTTGGCATAAGCCAATTCTTGCAACGGTAATGACGGTAATGATGCTTTCATTAGCTGGTATTCCAATTACATTAGGGTTTATTGGTAAATTCTATGTGATTGCATCCGCAGTGAATGCAGAGTTATGGTGGCTAACGGGGGCTGTAGTGGTAGGTAGTGCTATTGGTTTATATTACTACCTAAGCTTTATGGCTAGCCTATATAGTCGTGATGCAGAACATGCAGAACGTTATACAGGCCCTGAAAAAGCAACATTAGGAACTGTTGTTGCTGTTATTTGCGCCATTGCTGTTATCGTCTTTGGTGTATGGCCACAACCACTTATTGATATGACATCAACAGCGCTTGCTGTGATTAACTAATAGGCCAAAATTTCCTATTGCTAATAAACCGGTTACTTCTAAGTAGCCGGTTTTTTTAATCGGGTAACTGGCGTTGATATTGATATTCCATATCGTCTAAGAAAGACATGAGTACCTGACTTGCTAAGTTAATTTTTTGAATATTCAATATTTTTTCAGACGATTTTTCATTAATAAAATGACACCATTGCAACCAATAATCTTTAATTAAGCTTATCTGAGTAATAATTGACAATTTATGCGAATCTATAGTGGTTATTTGGTCAGCTAATAGCATGAGCTGAGAAAGCTTAAATATTGTTTTATCAATATGGTTAACTTCTTCTTTTAATTCTAAAATTTGATTGCCTAAATCTAGTCTGACCTCGACAAGTTGCGCAAATTCCAAACCATCATCAATGACTGATAATAAATTTTTAATAAAGGCAACGGCTGATTTTAATATTTGTTTTTTATTTGTTGGCATATCAATTGAGTCAATTAATTCGTCATTTAACAAATGTTTCTTTAAGAAATCGGTAATTTTAGATTTTAATATAATATCTTCTGCTGCGATGATAACGGAGTGCTGTTGATTGATTTCATCTATTTTTAGAGTTTTGCTATTTTTGGATGTGACTAGAAGTTCTTTCTGCTCAGTATATTGATGTAGTTTGTGCTGATTGCTTTCTTCTAAATGAATGAGTGATAAAGAATCAGTGGTATAACTGAATTTGGTAATTATTCTTTCTAATTCTAACTTGAAATCAATTAAATCTTCAATGAAGCTTTTAACTAAGATTTCATCAGGTATGTTGATATTTTCATTATTTAATTCGCTTTTTAAAATATAATTTAATTTTATTTTAAGTTTCGGTATTGAGTTTCTGATTATTTCATTGATATTAAAGGATTTACTGGCTATTTTTTGTATTTTTCCATGGATAATAAAATCATAATGTATTATATTTTTATTAAAAGCGGAAATTTCGTTTGACATATGCCTCAATTGATAAATATCAATAGGGGGGAGTATGGGTAAATCAAGCTTATCTTGCATATTAGTACCTTTTATTGAGGGGGAGTGTTATTTGGTTGAATTTCATCAAATAACTTTATTAAATGTGTCGAGTATTCTTGAATGGTATACCAAGATGTAATAGCACGTTTAAAATGAGTAATGAACTGAATAAGTTTTTCAGCGTTATTGATTTTTTTGAAAACCTCGATTGATTGAGTTATTTCGGTTAGGAGGACTAGCCACATATAATCTAAGTGGTCAACGGCTAACCGGGCATCTTTAAATAAACTATCAATTTTATGGAGATTGATTTGAATATCAAAAATAGCTTTTTGGGCAAATTTTTCTTTGTAGATTTGGTCACTAATTGATTTTATTTCTGTTAATGTTTCATTCTTTTTTGCCCGAATTTTTTCAGCCTTTGAGCCAAAAATCCCTCCAGTGATAATGAGGCCGATGACACCACCAACTAAACCCGTAAAACTGAGTTTCACAAAGTGTGAATACTCGAGTTCTAATTGCTGGAGTTCTTGTTTTTTCATTTTAAGTGATTCTTGTAAATAGGAATCGGTTGTTTCATTATTAGTGGGATCAAGTTGTTTATATAACCCTTTAACATTGAATAGCAATGATTCAACATGTTGATAATTTGATAAATAACCTCCTGTAATATGTACGCGGAAATCAGAAATGATATTTTTAATATTACTTGTCTTAATGGATTGGTCTTTAATATCATCCCTAATTAATTGTAAGATATTAGTTAGCTCGGTAGCTATTTGCTGGTCATCATTTTGATAATATATTTCATCTAGTTCACTTTCACTAATATCATTCAAACTCTCAGACACTTTTTTCAAAATAGGCATATGGTTTATATATTCAATAATTTGCCCACCTGTTTGTATAATGTTTCGGCTAACTAGAGATAGATTGACAGATTGTTCTTTAACATGTTGTTCAACGTTATCCCAGCTATTGGCATGTTCACGAATATTGATAATGGTACCAATTAGTTCATTTGTATCGATTGGTAAGGTTGTTGATGAGGTAATACCAAACCATTTTAGAATATCATTTTTTTTCCAAGGCAAAGAAAGAGAAAAGTAAACGTGGCGATGTATGCTAATTAAATCCTCTAATGTGAAAATACCGACTTCACGGGCTGAAAGTGTGTCTTGATTAGTTAATAAAGCTAAGGTTGTATGGCCTATATGTTCTTTTTCAATAATTCTATCGTAATTATCTTTTGTATTCATTTTAAATTCCACATTGATTAAGTTAAAGATTGAACGCTTATTTTTCTTAATACTATTGTATGGTTAAATCACCTATTTATTGCAAATAAAAATATAAAGTTCATATTTGTTAACCTACTAGAAATTGACTGAAAGTTTTATATTAAAAAATGAAAATCAGAGCTAAAAAATAGCATTTTGAATAATTTAATATGTGTTTTAAATATTATTCTCCATTATTTTTATTTGAAAATCATCTATAGTAGTGCTAAATAAAATAACTAATAAGAATATGATATTAATTAAAATATACGATAATTTTTTTGTTTTGAATTAAAAAGGCTTGCAATGGAACATGGGTTTAAAGCTGACATATCACTATGTTTCAAAATGAAATTTTCATTGGGTAAAAATGATGCAGTTTCGAGAAAGAAGCAAAGATTAAAGGGGATAAAATCACATTTTCTATTAATTAAATGAATGGAGTGCTATGTAATATACATAATAAGCTATACTATCAACAGCCTGAAGGTCACTATTAGTGAGTGATAACAGGTTTATTTTGACACAGTTGCTCTTGGCTATCGTCATTTGAGCCATAAAAAATAATTATAGCGAAGTACTAAAAGCAATCCCTTAATTGCAAGTAATCTACTTTTAGTGCTGAGTGGGCTATATAGCATTTACTGTTAGTCATCAATGTATTAAAAAATTGTATTGCGCTATATAATAACCGTAGTGAATTTGTGTGATGTAGCAGTGGGAATCTAAAGTGAACTATAAAAAAATTGATCAATTGATAACTGAAATTTTGGACCATTTGTCTACATTGACTCTAAAAAATCAAGAGTTTACTCGTTTAGTTTGGCAATTAGATGCACAAACCTCTTTCCCTGGCCTTTCATGGTTGTCAGTACAGCAAAGTTATCCTCAATTTTACTGGTATCAACGTACTGGTGCCGAGGAATGCAGTGCTCTTGGTATGGTGAAATCCTTTGATTCGATAGATACGGCACAAACTTTTTTATCTCAGTATCCTGATATGCCAGAGATACGCCTATGGGGGCTTAATGGCTGGAATGCGGTTGGAGCGGGCATTCCTGAAGAGATAAAACGCCAAGCAACTTTTTGTTTTTTGCCCCGCATTGAAATTCATCGATTACGTTCGACAATTAGTGTTAGCGTCAATATTGAGGGGGAAGAAGACCGCTTGAATGCTATTCATCTTTTACAGCAATTGAAGCCGACTTCTCATGTGAGATTGACATTGAATGCCAATATTACTGCACAAGAACATATTCCTACGCATGATGAATGGTGTCGTTTATTAAATTGCGCTATTGATGACATGAAGTCAGGGAAGATGGAAAAAGTAGTGATGGCAAGGGAAACAAAACTCACCCTGTCTAAACCCATTGCGGTTGCTGAGTTTTTAGCCCAAAGCCAGCAGGTGAATCATCATTGTTACCATTTTATGATGGCCTTCAACGCACAGTCAGGGTTCATCTCTTCGACTCCGGAACGTTTATATTTACGGCAAAATGAACAACTGAATTCTGAGGCCTTAGCGGGAACTGTCGCTAATGACCCTGATGACACCGTCGCTGCGGAGTATGCTAAGTGGTTGATGGAAGATAAAAAGAACCAACACGAAAATTTAGTGGTTGTAGATGATATTTGCCAACAATTACAAGGTGCAGTGACGGGGGTTGATGTATCGTCAGCAAAAGTCATCCGCTTGAGAAAAATCCAACACCTTTATCGCTCTATTGTTGCGACATTAATCAATCCTTCTGATAGCGATTGCCTACAACGTCTTCAACCTACCGCTGCCGTATGTGGTTTACCTCGTAAAGTTGCACGGCAATTTTTAGCAAGTAATGAACCCTTTTCTCGTGGTTGGTATGCAGGAACTGGTGGGTTTATTAGCTTGAATAAAAGTGAATTTGCGGTATCTCTACGTTGTGCACAAATAGAAGGTGCACATGTCTCATTATATTCAGGTGCTGGTATCGTCAGTGACTCAGATCCAAAGCAAGAGTGGATAGAAATTGAAAATAAAGCAGCTGGGCTTAAATCTTTGTTTGGAAATAACGAAAAACCATAAAATAAAAATGGTTATTTTCTTTTATTTCAATTAGTTCACCAAAAATTGTTCTGAGATCAAGAAATTTATTTCAGCCAGTCTAAACTAATTGATAACTAATAATTTGCTGGGCATATTATGTCGAATTCTGCTTTTAATCTCCGTTGGGCTGAAGTGATTATTGAAGCACTATCTCGCCACGGAATGAAACATATCTGTATTGCGCCAGGCTCGCGCTCAACACCTCTGACTCTGGCTGCCATCAATAATGCCAAATTACATTGTCACACCCATTTCGATGAGCGTGGTTTGGGTCATCTGGCACTTGGATTGGCAAAAGCCAGCAATGAGCCAGTAGGTGTCATTGTGACGTCAGGGACTGCGGTTGCAAACCTTTATCCATCATTGATAGAAGCTGGACTAACTGGAGAAAAAGTTATTTTTCTCACCGCAGATAGGCCCCCTGAACTGATTGATTGCGGTGCTAATCAGGCTATTCGGCAGACGCATATTTTTGCATCTCATCCTGCTCAATCATTAATGTTGCCAAGGCCGACACAAGATATTTCAGCTAAATGGCTGGTAACCGCTATTGATAATGGCATGAACCAGTTACGCCATGGTGCATTTCATATCAACTGCCCATTTGCTGAGCCACTATATGGTGATATGGATGGGGAACATGAATGGCAGAAAACCCTTGGGGAATGGTGGAATTCGAGCCACCCGTGGCTCACTGAACCGTTAACTCATTCTGTCGCTCTAGTGGCAGATTGGTATTTTTGGCGGCAAAAAAAAGGCGTTGTGCTTGCCGGTAGAATGAGTGCGAGTGAAGGGGAGCTCGTTGCTAAATGGGCTCAAGAACTCGGATGGCCAGTTATAGGTGATGTGTTATCTCAAACAGGGCAGCCATACCCTTGCGCAGATTTATGGCTTCAGCATCCCGATGCTCAACAGGTTTTAAAACATGCAGAATTAGTTGTCCAGTTTGGTTCAAGCTTAACAGGAAAACGGCTATTACAATGGCAAGCCAATTGTGAACCGCAAGAGTATTGGATTATCGACTCGATACCTCAACGGCTAGACCCAGCTAATCATAGGGGAAGAAAGTTAACCTGTTCAATTAAAGGTTGGCTGGACAACCATCCTGCACAGCCGAGAAGTTTGTGGTGTGAATCTCTGCAGACGTTAGCGCAAAAAGCCCAACACCATGTACACCAACAGTTACATGACCAGTTTTCCGAAGCGGCGGTTGCATTTCAATTGCCAGAACTACTCTCACCACGAGGTCAACTATTTGTTGGAAATAGCTTAATTGTTCGTTTGGTGGATGCACTCGCACAACTTCCATTGGGTTATCCGGTGTATAGCAACCGCGGCGCAAGTGGTATTGATGGTCTGATTTCTACCATGGCGGGAGTGCAACGAGGAACAGCACGTCCAACATTGGCTATCGTTGGGGATATTTCTGCCTTATACGATTTGAATAGTTTGGCGCTGTTGCGAGAACCTTCTGCACCGACAGTCCTAATCATCGTGAATAACAATGGTGGGCAAATTTTCTCTATGCTACCCACACCAGACGAAGCAAGGCAAAATTATTACTGTATGCCGCAAAATGTCAGTTTCGAGCCTGCTGCGAAAATGTTTGGCTTACAATATTGTGCGCCGACAGATTGGGGAACACTAAAAAATACTGTTCAACAATTTTGGCATAGTCAGCAAGGAACATTGCTGGTGGAATTACAGGTGGCAAGCGATGAAGGCGCGCGTACTTTAAAACAGCTGCTTAATGAAGTTGTGGAATTGTAATGTTATCCGCTCATCGACATCATTCTACCTCATCGGCTCCTTGGATCATTTGGTTGCATGGTTTGTTAGGCAGTGCGGATGACTGGTCACCCGTGATTGATCAAACACGGACTTTTCCATCATTAGCTGTGGATTTGCCAGGGCATGGCGGTTCTCATTCAGAGCCATGCCAGAGTTTTTCACATTTTGATCAACAACTCAGCGAGCTTTTACAGTATCATCAAATTAATGAATACTACTTGGTTGGCTATTCACTCGGTGCTCGGCTCGCAATGCATTTTGCCTGTCACTATCTGCCTAACGGGCTATTAGGTTTAGTGATTGAAGGCGGGAATGTGGGGTTAGCCAATGAACAAGAACGTGTCGCTCGAGCTGCTAGTGATAGGGCATGGGCGCAACGTTTTCGTTCAGAACCCATTGAAGACGTATTAGATGATTGGTATCAACAAACTGTATTTGCTGATTTGTCAGTCACTCAGCGCCAACAGTTAATTCAGTTACGTGGACAAAATAACCCACACAGTATTGCAGCTATGCTAGAAAATACATCATTAGCAAAGCAACCTTTTTTGGCGGACAAATTACGTCAATTAATCTGCCCTTATCGTTATTTTTGTGGCGGAAAGGATCAAAAATTTCGAAGCGTTTCGCAACAATATGCTTTGCCGTTAACGCTGATTGAAAATGCAGGGCATAATGCACATCGGGAAAACCCCATGGGCTTTGCAACTGCACTACACCATTTTTTATCACACCGTGGTTAAAGGAATCTGATAATGATTTATCCAAGCGAAGAAAAATTATACGCACCAATTGAATGGCAAGATTGCTCTACAGGGTTTGAAGATATTCGCTATCATAAATCTCCTGAAGGAATTGCTAAAATTACGATTAACCGTCCAGAGGTGCGTAATGCTTTTCGTCCACAAACCGTGAAAGAAATGATCCAAGCACTGTCAGATGCACGTTATGATGACCAAGTCGGAACTATCATTTTAACGGGCGAAGGTGAAAAAGCATTCTGTGCCGGTGGTGACCAAAAAATCCGTGGTGACTACGGCGGGTATCGTGATGAGAGTGGAACTCACCATTTAAACGTTCTTGATTTTCAACGCCAAATTCGGACTTGCCCAAAACCTGTGGTTGCGATGGTCGCAGGTTTCTCAATTGGTGGTGGCCATGTGTTACATATGATGTGTGACCTGACTATTGCTGCGGATAACGCAATATTTGGTCAAACTGGGCCAAAAGTCGGTTCATTTGATGGCGGCTGGGGCGCATCCTATATGGCGCGTATCGTTGGGCAGAAAAAGGCGCGTGAAATCTGGTTTTTATGCCGCCAATACAATGCACAAGAAGCATTAGATATGGGCTTGGTTAACACAGTTGTCCCATACGCAGATCTTGAAAAAGAAACCGTGCGTTGGTGCCGTGAAATGCTAGAAAATAGCCCAATGGCATTACGTTGCTTAAAAGCGGCATTAAATGCGGATTGTGATGGTCAGGCTGGCCTGCAAGAATTAGCCGGTAATGCCACTATGTTGTTCTATATGACAGATGAAGGGCAAGAAGGTCGTAATGCCTTTAATGAAAAACGTGCTCCAGACTTCTCTAAATATAAGCGTAATCCATAATGCGTAAAGCCCGTATTTATTCGTTCAGCCTGCCAATGGAGGCAGGCGTTATCCTTCGTTATCAGCGACTAAAAACTCGGGATGGGCTTTTAGTGTGTTTACAAGATGGGGATAATGAAGGTTGGGGAGAAATTTCGCCTCTACCTGAATTCAGTCGTGAAACATTAGAAGAAGCAACCGCCGAAACTATTAAGCGAATGAATGAATGGGTGAAAGAAGGCAAAATTTCTAATAGTCTACTACCCTCTGTTGCTTTTGGCTGTAGCTGTGCTCTAGCGGAGTTAACAGGGGAGCTACCGAAAGAGGCTGATTATCGCAAAGCACCGCTGTGCAGTGGTGACCCTGATGACCTCATTTTGAGCCTTGATGCAATGGAAGGCGAAAAGGTTGCAAAGGTAAAAGTTGGGCTCTATGAAGCTGTGCGTGATGGCATGGTGGTTAACTTATTACTAGAGGCCGTTCCAGAACTGAAACTGCGCTTGGATGCGAATCGCAGTTGGACTCGAACAAAAGCTGACGGTTTTGCTAAATATGTTAACCCAGATTACCGTGACCGTATCGCATTCTTAGAAGAGCCGTGCAAAACCCGTGAAGAGTCACTGCAATTTGCAGCGGATACTGGCATTAGTATCGCTTGGGATGAAAGTGTACGAGAAGAAGGCTTTATGGTTGAGGCGCAGGAAGGCGTTTCTGCGATTGTAATTAAACCAACACTGACAGGCAGCTTATCTTATTGCCGCTACTTAGTAGAAGAAGCGCATCGCTTAGGATTACAAGCCGTGATCAGTTCATCCATTGAAAGTAGCTTTGGTTTAACGCAACTTGCTCGTGTAGCACATTGGCTAACGCCAAATACCATTCCAGGCTTAGATACGGTATCACTTATTCAATCTCAATTGATACGGCCTTGGCCTCAATGTGATATTCCGCTCCAGCAGTTAGATGATTTAACGCTTGTATGGCAGAACTAGATAACTTTAAAGATTGGCTTTGGCAACACTGGGCCAATCTTCGTCCCAATGCGATCGCCCTTGTAACTGAGTCCCAAAGTATGACTTGGGAAAGTGTAAGCCAACAAGTTACTGACCTTAAAACTTACTTTTTAATGCAAGGTGTAACACAAGGGCAGTGTATCGTTTTGCGTGGGAAAAATTCAGTTGACTTATTATTGAGTCAACTGGCACTTATTGCGTGTGGCGCTCGAGTCTTACCGTTAAATCCCCGCCTCCCAGAACGGTTATTAGCAGAATTACTGCCTCATCTTAATGTTAGCGCAGCCATTGATTTTACTGATGAATCAAATTTATTAGCCAATTATCGCCATTTAGATTATCAACTCTATTATCATTTTATTGGTGATGAAAAGGTTGCTCCGGTTGTTTTTCAAGAGGCTATTCAGCAGCCTGCTACTCTGATTTTAACATCGGGGTCGACAGGTCTACCTAAAGCCGCCGTTCACAGTGTTGCAGCTCACCTCAATAGCGCTGCCGGTGTTGTTAATATGATGAATTACCAGCAAGATGATTGTTGGTTACTCTCGCTGCCGTTATTCCATGTATCTGGTCAGGGTATTGTTTGGCGTTGGCTTTTGCAAGGCGGCGCACTTGCGGTAAAAAATCTCCCTTTAGCCCAGGCATTACATGGGGTGACTCATGCCTCTTTGGTGCCGACCCAGCTATGGCGTTTATTGAATGATAACTCAATGGCGAATATCGCGTTGAAAGCCGTTTTATTGGGCGGAGCCAGTATCCCTTCAACACTCACGGACTTGGCACAACAACATGGAATTGCGTGTTGGAGTGGCTATGGGATGACAGAAATGGCTTCTACAGTTTGTGCTAAACGGGCAGATGGCAAGAAAGGCGTTGGTTTACCCTTAAAAGGTAAGCAAATTCGTCTTGTGGGTGGTGAAATTCAAATCCAATCAGACAGCCAAGCGCTTGGTTATTGGTTTGATGGGCAAATTCACCCTTTAAATTGCCTAGATAACTGGTTTAAAACCAACGATAAAGGAGCATTTATTGATGGTGAGTATCAGATCCTTGGTCGTTTAGATAATTTATTTATCAGTGGTGGGGAATGTGTTCAACCAGAAGATATCGAGTCAGTCATCAATTCATACCCTGATATCAGCCAAAGTTTTATTATCCCCATTGATGATGTGCAATTTGGGCAACGCCCTGTCGCGGTTATTGAAGCAAATGAGTCCGTAGGTTTACATCAGCTGGCGGATTGGCTAAAAGATAAACTCGCACCATACCAATATCCTATGGCCTTTTATTATTTAGACCCTGAATTGAAAGCTGGGGGAATAAAAGTGTCGAGACAACAAGTGAAAAAGTGGTTGTTAGCTAGAATGCAGGAATAGGGTGAAATAGTGGTGGGGTTATCCCCACCACTTAATAAATTACACTATTTTAGTGCTTTTAATGCTTTTTCAACACCAGCGCCGTATTCTGGGTGAACTTGTTTAAATAACTCGATTTGGCGCACTTGAGTGGCTTCTGTCGCGTCAATCAGTTCGCCCGCAATACGTTTAAACATACGTTGGTGCTCGGCATCATCTAATAACTCATATAATGCACGTGGTTGGCTGAAGTAATCTTGGTCTTCGCGGTGATCCCAATGGTCAGCGGCACCTTCAATAGATAATGGCGGTTCGCTAAAGTCAGGTTGCTCTTGGAATAATCCTGCTTCATTTGGCTCATAGGTCACATGGTTGCCGCTATTACCGTCAACGCGCATTGCGCCATCACGGTGGTAATTATGGAATGGGCAACGTGGGGCATTCACTGGGATTTGGTGGTGGTTAACCCCAAGGCGATAACGATGGGCATCTCCATAGGAGAATAAACGGCCTTGTAACATTCTATCTGGTGAGAAACCGATACCCGGAACCACGTTAGCTGGGCTAAACGCCGCTTGTTCTACGTCAGCAAAGTAGTTGTCTGGATTACGATTAAGTTCAAAATAACCGACATCAATTAATGGATAATCTTTGTGCGGCCAAACTTTGGTTAAGTCAAATGGGTTATAAGGAACTTGAGAGGCCTCTTTCTCTGGCATAATTTGCACTTGCAAATTCCAGCGTGGGAAATCCCCTTTCTCAATGGATTCAAACAGATCGCGTTGTGAACTTTCTCTATCTTTACCGACTAATTGCTCTGCTTGTTCATCAGACAGATTCTGAATACCTTGTTGGCAACGGAAATGGAATTTAACCCAGAAGCGTTCATTATTACTGTTGATGAAACTATAAGTGTGGCTACCAAACCCGTGCATATGACGGTAACTTTGTGGTATACCACGGTCACTAGCATCAATGGTTAACTGGTGTAAAGATTCTGGTAACTGAGAGAAAAAGGCCCATTTATGTTCCATTGTACGCAGGTTAGAGCGAGGGTCGCGCTTAACTACGTGGTTTAAATCAGGGAATTTTAATGGGTCGCGGAAATAGAACACAGGGGTGTTGTTACCCACCATATCCCAGTTGCCTTCTTCAGTATAAAATTTTAATGCGAAACCACGAATATCACGTTCTGCGTCGGCAGCCCCGCGCTCACCTGCAACGGTAGAGAAGCGAGCAAACATTTCAGTTTTTTTCCCTATTTCAGAGAAAATTTTTGCGCGAGTATAGCGGCTAATATCATGAGTTACAGTAAACGTACCAAAAGCGCCAGAACCTTTTGCGTGCATGCGTCTTTCAGGGATCACTTCACGGTCAAAATGGGCAAGTTTCTCTAAAAACCAAACATCCTGTAATAACATTGGGCCACGTTTACCTGCTGTCATCACATTATTATTATTGGCGACCGGGGCGCCTGAGGCGGTAGTAAGGCCTTTCTTTTTCATCACAATGCTCCTTTGTTTGGATTAATGGACTACACAAACCTAACTAATAAGTTAATATTTTGTAAAAAATAAAAAACAGGACTACAATAAACTTGTAATTCAGTATAGTTATTATGGAATTGATTATCTAATTAATATAACCAATTACTGTGATTACCTGTGAAAAAACGGCACTCATCGCACTTTTTCGCACTAAAATTTTTGATTTGTGAAATTTTGTAATGAATAAAGTCGGCTTTTATAAAGGCTATAGCGTAAATCTAGGTAAGAATGGCTGAAAATAGGGTGAAATTCGCGTAGTATCCATAGGTAATAATATCAAGAGGATAAAATAATGCGCAAACTATTATTATTAGCAGCAGCGATGTCACCATTGTTCGTAGGTACTGCCCATGCAGTTTCAGTCAGTGCACAAGCGGGTGAACATTTTACTGAGCTGTCTGCAGGGTTAGGTAACCAAAATGCAGGGTTAGCATTTAACGGTTCTTGGGCTCGTAGTGACCATGATGGGCAAACGGGTAGTATTGGTGCCACATTTGGTTTACCTGTTGGGCCTTTCTCTGCATTTGTAGGGGGGAAAGGGTTATATTTATCACCGGATCACAATAGTAGTGGCGCTGCATTAGCGGTTGGTGGTGGGTTAAATTGGCAGGCTATGCCTTCATTAAATATTTATGGTGAAGCGTATGGTGCTCCTGAGTCATTGACTTCAGGTAGCAAGTCTTACGTCGAAGCGAAAGCGGGGGCGCGTTATACCGTATTTAAACCTTTATCTATTGATGCCGGATATCGTTTGATTGAAATGAAAGGAACTCATGGCAATAGTAGCGATAAAGTTGCCGATGGCTGGTATGTAGGGGCAGGCCTTTCATTCTAAGAATGTTGAATTTCTTTGGTTAAATTTATTAGATTTAACCGTTTGAATCTCGAAAAAAACCGCCAAATACTACGTTTGGCGGTTTTTTTGTGTCTTTAATTTTATTAAAAAGCAAATAAGTTAGCCAACGTTTGGTAAAAATCCGGCAACAATCGAAAATTGGATAGCAATTACGGCGATACCACATACCAACACTAAAACTAAAATAGGCGTACCGCCTTTAACTTGATACCCACCTTGGGTTTCTAATTTACGTACACGCAGTGTTAACAGTGCAGGAATAATCAGTGCTAAGACTGAGAGCGCGACAGCGGCATAAGTTAATGCTTGTACGAAACTACTAAAGAATAGGGCGGCTAATAATGGCGGAACAAAGGTAAGCAAGCCTGTTTGTACACGACCGATAAAATGATTACTCCGTTTGAACAAATCTGCGAGGTAATCAAATAAGCCCAATGCAACACCTAAGAAGGACGTTGCTAACGCTAAATCCATAAATAGGCTGACGGCAATATTGACTCGAGGTGTAGCAACAACATCGCGAATCGCGGTAAGTAACCCATTAAGGCCAGACTCCTGCGCTAAGATCCCGATAAAGGTGTGTGATGGAATAGAACCTAACGTAGCGATTTGCCATAGAATATAAGCTACTAAAGGAATTGCGCTTCCGGTAATGAAAATCATACGTAATTTACGTACATCTCCATTCATATAGTTAACTAAACTCGGTACGCTACCATGGAAACCAAAAGAGGTAAAAATAACTGGCACTGCGGCCAAAACAAGGCCTTTTTCAATCGGCATAGTGCTTAAGTTTACCACTTCAGCATGTGGCATCATCACAACGAGCATGATGACCAAAAAAATCGTTTTTGCTGTAAATAAAATACGGTTAATAAAATCGACTGAATGTGTGCCAATGCACACGACTGCACCACCAATAATAGTAAATGCGATAATGGCAGTGTTGGTTGAAATGTTAATTCCCCACCAAGAAGACAGGCTATCTGAAATTAATACGCCTGCACCACCTATGTAAGCGGTTGTTAATGCGTACATTAATAGCAGCATACTGAGCCCAGTCACTATTTGGCCAACAGGACCCAGATATTTTTTAGCGACGGAGCCTAGGCCCATATTTGCAGGGTTATGCTGATACACTTCGACTAATAGTAATGAGGTATAACTCATTAACATCCATAATCCAACAAGCAAGCAAACGATGCCTGTGAAACCGACTCCTGCAGCGGCAAGTGGCATTGCCAACATCCCTGCACCTATTGTTGTCCCTGCAACGATTAACACACTGCCAAGCGTACGATTCTTCACAAGTTCCTCTGATTGAATTTCAATAATTAACAAGTGATGCAGATTATGCGATCGAAAGTTCGCTGTCAAATGTAAATTACAGCTGGTGTAATTATAAGTTTACACTGATAATCAAGTAGATAGCGAAACTAAAGACAATAATCAGGGTTAATTAAGTGAAGAAAAAATGATGATTTATAGTGACTAAAGGTAAATTTAAATGGGGTGGTTTGTTAAAAAAGGTGTGGTAATTAGTTGATTTTTATTAAAATGGCAGCTAACTGTACAGTATGTCAGTTACTTAATGTAAATTATGTGATGAGGTCAAAATAAAAGCATAAAAAATAAAACTAAATTGATTTTGAAGTTATCATAAATCAAATTAATGCTTGAAAATCATCCCGATAATATATGCAAACATATATATAAAGGATGGAACTATGGACTTTATGATTCAACTCGCCATTATCCTTGTTTGCTTATTCTATGGAGCAAAAAAAGGGGGAATGGCACTCGGGCTATTAGGTGGTGTTGGCCTAGTTATCTTAGTTTTTGGTTTTGGTTTACCGCCTGGAAAACCGCCTGTTGATGTTATGCTTGTTATCATTGCTGTTGTTGCCGCATCAGCGACGTTACAAGCATCAGGCGGTTTAGATGTCATGCTGCAAATTGCAGAACGACTACTGCGGAAAAACCCTAAGTACATTTCTATTGTGGCACCTTTTGTGACATGTATCTTAACCATTTTGTGTGGTACAGGGCATGTGGTATATACGATTTTACCTATCATCTACGATGCGGCGATTAAAAATAATATCCGTCCAGAAAGACCGATGGCCGCGAGTAGTATTGGCGCACAAATGGGGATTATCGCCAGTCCAGTTTCAGTCGCGGTTGTTTCACTAGTAGCAATGCTAAATGGTGTGACAATCAATGGTAAGTCACTCGAATTTTTGGATTTATTAGCAATTACTATCCCATCAACGTTAATTGGTATTTTAGCTATTGGTATTTTCAGTTGGTTTAGAGGAAAAGATCTCGATAAAGACCCTGTATTCCAAGAGTTTATATCAGTCCCTGAAAACCATGATTATGTTTATGGTGACAGTGTGACACTGCTAAATACAAAATTACCGAAAATTAACTGGGTCGCGATGTGGATTTTTTTAGCCTCTATCGCAGTTGTTGCACTACTTGGCGCATTCTCTGAACTAAGGCCGCTAGTTAATGGTAAGCCGTTATCTATGGTTTTAGTCATCCAGATGTTTATGTTATTAGCGGGTGCGCTAATTATCATTATCTGTAAGACCAATCCTGGGCAAATTTCAAAGAATGAAGTATTCCGTTCAGGGATGATTGCTATCGTGGCGGTGTATGGTATCGCTTGGATGGCGGAAACCATGTTCGGCGCACACATGGATGAAATTAAAGGAACGTTAGGTTCTTTAGTGAAAGATTTCCCTTGGGCTTATGCCGTCATCTTGTTATTAGTTTCTAAGTTTGTTAACTCTCAAGCCGCTGCACTAGCCGCTGTTGTACCAATTGCATTAGGTATTGGTGTTGACCCTGCCTATATTATCGCTTCTGCGCCTGCGTGTTATGGTTACTACATTTTACCGACTTATCCAAGTGATCTTGCGGCAATTCAATTTGACCGTTCTGGAACAACGCGTATTGGTAAATTTGTTATCAACCACAGTTTCATTCTACCGGGGTTAATTGGGGTGGGCGTGTCTTGTGTGTTTGGCTGGGTATTTGCAGGTTTATATGGTTATTTATAATCAATAAATTAAGTAAATAAATAGTGATTGCACAGGTAACGGGTAGACCGCTGTGCAATCACCTATTTTAAATTAACCAATTTCAATATCAGACAATGGATGGCAGCAGCAGGGAAGGATCTCGCCATCTTGTACAAATGCGATAGGTTTTTGCTTATAGCCCACTTTACCATGCAATAATGTCACTCGGCATGAACCGCAGTAGCCTTCACGGCATTGGTATTCTACAGGAATACGGCTGTCTTCTAAGGCTTCCAGCAAACAGGAGTGAACTTCGGTATGGTAGGGGACTTGAACACCCTGCGTTAACCGCAGGGTGATTTTATGGCTTGCCATACTTACAGTTCGAAGTCGCTCAAATCGTCGGTATCGACTTGAGAGTCAATTTGGCCGACTAAATAAGAACTCACTTCAACCTCTTGAGGTGCAACTTGTACGTTATCAGACACCAACCATGCGTTGATCCATGGAATTGGGTTTGAACGTGCTTCAAATGGCAATTTCAGGCCAACAGCTTGCATGCGAATGTTAGTAATATATTCAACATATTGGCATAAAATATCTTTATTTAAACCAATCATAGAGCCTTCGCTGAATAGGTAGTCAGCCCACTCTTTTTCTTGCTCTGCTGCTTGAACGAACAAGTCATAACACTCTTGTTCGCACTCTGCCGCGATTTCGGCCATTTCTGGGTCATCTTGCCCTGAGCGCAACAGGTTCAACATGTGTTGTGTTCCAGTTAAGTGCAGCGCTTCATCACGTGCGATTAGCTTGATGATTTTAGCATTTCCTTCCATCAGTTCGCGTTCAGCAAACGCAAATGAACAGGCAAAGCTAACATAGAAACGGATGGCTTCGAGCGCATTAACGCTCATTAGGCACAGATACAGCTGTTTCTTCAATTGACGTAAAGAAACAGTGACTTGTTTGCCGTTACAAGTATGCGTGCCTTCACCAAACATATGATAGTAATTGGTCATTTCGATCAGGTCATCGTAAAAACCAGAAATATCTTTAGCACGCTTTAAAATTTCTTCATTTTCAACGATATCGTCAAAAATAATGGCTGGGTCATTCACTATATTACGAATAATGTGTGTATATGAACGTGAGTGGATAGTTTCAGAAAACGCCCACGTTTCAACCCAAGTTTCCAGTTCAGGAATCGAAATCAGCGGCAATAATGCCACATTAGGGCTGCGGCCCTGAATAGAGTCCAGCAGCGTTTGGTATTTCAGATTACTGATAAAAATATGTTTTTCGTGATCTGGCAACGCATTATAGTCAATACGGTCGCGAGATACGTCAACTTCTTCAGGGCGCCAGAAAAACGACAATTGTTTTTCAATCAGCTTTTCAAAAATAGGGTACTTTTGCTGATCATAGCGCGCCACGTTAACTGGTTGGCCGAAAAACATCGGCTCCAGCATTTGGTCATTCTTTTTCTGTGAAAACGTTGTATATGTGTGTGACATAACAATTCCTATTAAATT
Source organism: Providencia sp. PROV116 (assembly GCF_028482485.1). NCBI lineage: Bacteria > Pseudomonadati > Pseudomonadota > Gammaproteobacteria > Enterobacterales > Morganellaceae > Providencia > Providencia sp. PROV116. The sequence goes on from NZ_JAMPQO010000019.1 coordinate 150,599, forward strand.
TTACACGCGCCGCCTTCGCAATCGGAATCCGCTGACTCAACAACTTCTTCCAGATCGCCCTGAACATCTTCCGCCCCATCGCGGGTGTTATGGTAGTAAAGTGTTTTCACACCAAACTTATAGGCGAGCAATAAATCTTTTAGCAATTGGTTCATTGGTACTTTGCCGCTCTCAAAACGAGTCGGGTCATAGTTTGTGTTAGCAGAAATCGACTGGTCGATAAATTTCTGCATGATACCAACGAGTTGTAAATAGCCACTGTTTGAAGGCATTTGCCATAGTAGCTCGTATGCGCCTTTCAGATTTTCGTAATCTGGCACTACTTGACGCAAAATACCATCTTTAGAGGCTTTAATACTGATATAACCACGTGGTGGCTCAATACCATTGGTTGCGTTAGAAATTTGTGATGATGTCTCTGAAGGCATCAATGCAGACAGTGTCGAGTTACGCAGACCATGTTGTTTAATATCTTGGCGTAAAGCTTCCCAATCGTAATGCAAAGGTTCATTAGTTAACTTATCGAGCTCTTTTTTATAGGTATCGATAGGTAAAACGCCTTGTGCATAAGTTGTTTCATTGAACCATGGGCAAGCACCTTGCTCTTTTGCTAACTCATTCGAGGCTTTTAATAGATAATACTGAATGGCTTCGAATGTTTTGTGCGTTAAGTTGTTCGCACTACCGTCAGAATAACGAACACCGTGCTTCGCGAGATAATAAGCGTAGTTAATCACCCCAATACCGAGTGTACGACGCCCCATTGAGCCTTGCTTCGCCGCAATGATTGGGTAATCTTGGTAGTCAAGCAGTGCATCAAGAGCACGAACAGCTAATATTGCCAGCTCTTCTAATTCATCTAGGCTATCAATCGCCCCTAAGTTAAATGCCGATAATGTACACAGCGCAATTTCACCGTTCTCGTCATTAATGTTATTTAATGGCTTAGTTGGCAGTGCAATTTCTAAACATAAGTTTGACTGACGAACAGGGGCAACCTGTGGGTCAAATGGGCTATGTGTATTACAGTGGTCAACGTTTTGAATATAGATTCGGCCAGTAGACGCACGTTCTTGCATCATTAATGAAAATAGCTCAACCGCTTTAACACTGGATTTGCGAATATTTTCATCTTGTTCGTATTTCACATATAAACGTTCAAATTCGTCTTGATCAGCGAAAAATGCATCATAAAGACCTGGAACGTCTGATGGACTGAATAATGTAATATCTTGGTTTTTAATCAAACGCTCATACATTAACTTGTTGAGTTGCACACCGTAATCCATATGGCGAACACGGTTACCTTCAACCCCACGATTATTTTTCAGTACCAATAAACTTTCAACTTCAAGGTGCCAAATAGGGTAGAACAAGGTTGCAGCACCACCACGAACGCCACCTTGCGAACAAGATTTCACCGCAGTTTGGAAGTGTTTATAGAACGGAATACAACCAGTGTGGAACGCTTCACCACCACGAATTGGGCTGCCTAATGCACGAATGCGGCCTGCATTTACCCCAATACCTGCACGCTGTGAGACATATTTCACAATTGCGCTTGAAGTGGCATTGATGGAATCTAAGCTGTCACCACACTCAATCAGTACACAAGAGCTGAATTGACGTGTAGGAGTACGTACCCCCGCCATAATTGGCGTAGGTAATGAAATTTTGAATGTTGAAACGGCGTCATAGAAACGGCGAATATAATCGAGACGCGTCTCTTTTGGGTAATGTGAAAATAGGCAAGCAGCAACTAAAATGTATAAAAACTGTGCGCTCTCATAGATTTCACCGGTAACGCGGTTTTGAACTAAATATTTCCCTTCAAGCTGTTTTACCGCAGCATAGGAAAAATTCATATCACGCCAATGGTCTATAAAGCTATCCATTTGCTCGAACTCTGCTTCAGAGTAGTCTTCCAGCAAATGCTTGTCATATTTCCCCATTTCGACGAGGTGTTTAACATGCTTATATAATGCAGGCGGTTCAAACTGGCCATAGGCTTTCTTGCGTAAGTTAAAAATAGCAAGACGTGCAGCTAAGTATTGGTAATCAGGTGTATCACCCGTAATTAAATCTGCTGCTGCTTTGATCATCGTTTCGTGAATGTCAGAAGTTCTGATCCCATCATAAAACTGAATCTGTGAACGTAACTCCACTTGAGAAACGGATACGTTACTTAGGCCTTCCGCGGCCCAGGTTATTACCTTGTGGATTTTGTCGAGATCAATGCGTTCTTTATGTCCATCACGCTTTGTGACTAACAGACTCTGGTTCATGAGCAAGTACACCTTGGTTGAACTACAAATGGGTTAAAAAAACATAAAAAAGCTCATGGTGTAATGCCATGAGGCTAGTAGTGTTATGTTTGCTTGTACCACTATATGTAGTAGTTTGTTTAGAATACCATAACAAGATAATGTTAATATGTGATTTTATCAAGTGAACAAATTAGAGGGATCTTGTGGATAACTGGTTGGATAAGAAAACAGATCATGTCGGTAAGCTGCATGGTAAAAGGCATTAATAAAAAAAATGCTTCCGACATGAGGACTAAAATAAATTTTGTAAACTGCGATCGTTTGCTGCTTTCTTAAACGTACTGCTTGTGATTTATTCTTTTCACGACTAAATGACTATTCGCTCACAGTATGCAGCATATAATTTACATCAACATTTGGCCCTAGCCAGAATTTATCCGTTAATGGGTTGAAGTGTAACCCTATGATATGTTTATCTTTCAGTGGTGTTCCGTCAATCCAGCCAATTAACTCAGAAGGGCGAATAAATTTGTTGGCATCATGAGTCCCTTTAGGCACGATTTTCATAATATATTCAGCGGCGACAACAGCCATTAACCATGCTTTTTTGTTACGGTTAATGGTTGAAAAAATCACGTGTCCACCTGGTTTCACTAATTTAGCGCAAGCTCTAACGACAGACTGAGGGTCCGGAACATGTTCAAGCATCTCCATACATGTGACAACATCATAGGCTTGAGAGTGCTTGTCAGCGTGCTGTTCGACGGTTTCTTGGACATATTCAACCGGAATACCGGACTCAAGAGAATGTAAGCGTGCGACCATTAAGGGTTCAGCCCCCATATCAAGGCCGGTGACTTCTGCACCTTCACGCGCCATACTTTCGGATAAAATGCCACCGCCACAACCAACATCAAGAATTTTTTTACCGAAAACACCGTCTACACGCTGCATAATATAACCTAAGCGTAAAGGGTTGATGCGGTGTAGTGGGGCAAATTCCCCTTCTAAATCCCACCAACGGGAAGCGATGGACTCAAATTTCTCGATCTCTTGCTTATCGACGTTAAGGTACGTTGGGGTTTGGGTGTCATTCATACAAAGAAGCTCCTATTTTTAACCTATTCCCTAAAGCCTATTAACGATAATTATATTTAAACTATGTTCAGTAGGGGGAGATAGCGGCCCGATAAGAATTGATGGCTAAAATATAAACAACAATGCAGTTATTGCAGTTATTAATTGATAAACCCTCAAGTTTCGGACACATAAACTTAATTTTCCGCTATTATACATAGCTTGGAAGACAAATACCCGTCTCTTATTTTTATTAAATTGGCGAATTGTGGTATAGTTCTACTCTTTGAATCCGAAGTTATGAGGGACAGTGGTTCCATGAGCGAGATTGCCAGAGAAATCACACCAGTTAATATCGAAGAAGAGCTTAAAAGTTCGTATTTGGATTATGCAATGTCCGTTATTGTCGGCCGTGCACTTCCAGATGTTCGAGATGGACTGAAGCCAGTACACCGCAGAGTACTGTTTGCGATGAATGTATTGGGAAATGATTGGAATAAACCCTATAAAAAATCTGCCCGTATTGTTGGGGACGTCATCGGTAAATACCATCCACATGGTGATAGCGCTGTTTACGAGACAATCGTTCGTCTAGCACAGCCTTTCTCAATGCGTTACATGCTGGTTGATGGTCAGGGAAACTTCGGTTCAGTTGACGGAGACTCCGCAGCGGCAATGCGTTATACGGAAATCCGTATGGCGAAAATTGCCCATGAGCTACTGGCTGACCTTGAAAAAGAAACCGTTGATTTCGTTCCAAACTATGATGGAACAGAGCAAATTCCTGAAGTTATGCCGACGAAAATCCCCAACCTTTTGGTTAATGGGTCGTCCGGTATTGCTGTTGGGATGGCAACCAATATTCCACCTCACAATTTAGGGGAAGTGATTAACGGTTGTCTTGCCTATATAGAAGATGAAGACATCAGTATTGAAGGCTTAATGGAGCACATTCCAGGGCCTGACTTCCCTACAGCGGCGATTATCAACGGCCGTCGTGGGATTATTGATGCATATCGTACAGGGCGTGGCAAGGTCTATATCCGTGCAAGCGCTGAAGTGGAAGTCGATGAGAAAAATGGTCGTGAAACCATTATTGTCAGCGAAATCCCTTATCAAGTGAATAAAGCTCGCTTGATTGAAAAAATTGCAGAATTAGTTAAAGACAAACGCGTTGAAGGTATCAGTGCACTGCGTGACGAGTCGGATAAAGACGGTATGCGCATTGTTATTGAAGTTAAACGCGATGCGGTGGGTGAAGTTGTACTAAACAACTTATATTCATTGACCCAATTGCAAGTTTCTTTTGGTATCAATATGGTAGCTCTACATCAAGGGCAACCCAAAATACTGAATTTAAAAGATATCATTGCTGCTTTTGTGCGTCACCGTCGTGAAGTTGTCACTCGTCGTACGATTTTTGAATTACGCAAAGCGCGTGACCGTGCTCATATCCTTGAAGCATTAGCAATCGCCTTGGCTAATATTGACCCAATTATTGAACTGATCCGTAAAGCACCAACGCCTGCTGAAGCAAAAGCAGGGCTAATTGCACGTTCTTGGGATCTGGGTAATGTTGCTGCGATGCTAGAACGCGCGGGTGATGACGCCGCTCGTCCTGAGTGGTTAGAGCCTCAGTTTGGTGTGCATGAAGGGCAATATTTCCTGACTGAACAACAAGCCCAAGCTATTTTGGACTTACGCCTCCAAAAATTAACGGGCCTTGAGCACGAAAAATTACTGGAAGAGTACCGTGAACTTCTAGTACAAATTGAAGCTTTACTGTTTATTTTACGCAGCCCTGAACGTTTGATGGAAGTGATTCGCGAAGAGTTAGAAATTATTCGTGATACCTACAACGACCCTCGTCGTACAGAAATTACAGAAAATACTGCAGACATCAATATTGAAGATTTGATCAACCAAGAAGATGTAGTGGTGACATTATCTCATCAAGGTTATGTGAAATATCAGCCTCTGTCTGATTACGAAGCACAGCGCCGTGGTGGTAAAGGTAAGTCTGCGGCAAGAACTAAAGACGAAGACTTCATTGAACGATTATTGGTCGCCAATACACATGACACCATCTTGTGTTTCTCAAGCCGTGGTCGGTTATATTGGATGAAAGTTTACCAATTACCAGAAGCGAGCCGTGGCGCTCGTGGTCGCCCAATTGTTAACTTATTACCACTAGAGCAAGATGAGCGTATTACGGCCATCTTACCTGTACGTGAATATGAAGAGGGTTACAACGTCTTCATGGCAACGGCGAGTGGTACGGTGAAGAAAACTCCTTTACAAGAGTTTAGTCGCCCAAGAAGTGCCGGTATTATTGCGGTGAACTTGAATGACGGTGATGAACTGATTGGTGTTGATTTAACAGATGGTTCAAACGAAGTCATGCTGTTTTCAGCTCAGGGTAAAGTTGTGCGCTTCGCTGAAGATGCCGTTCGTCCTATGGGACGTACCGCAACAGGTGTACGTGGTATTAAATTAATGGATAACGACAAAGTCGTTTCTTTGATTATTCCACGTGGAGAAGGGCATATCTTAACTGTGACAGAAAATGGTTACGGTAAACGTACTGAAGAAGCTGAATACCCAACTAAATCTCGTGCAACTCAAGGGGTTATCTCCATTAAAGTGAGTGAGCGAAACGGGAATGTAGTTGGCGCGATTCAGGTTGATGAAACAGACCAAATCATGATGATCACGGATGCCGGCACATTAGTTCGTACACGGGTGTCTGAAGTGAGCGTCGTTGGCCGTAATACTCAAGGTGTTACCTTGATTAGAACCGCTGAAGATGAAAAAGTTGTTGGTTTGCAGCGCGTTGCTGAAACAGATGACGATGAAAACAATGATGATGAGATTGCAAATGAAAACACTGAAGAAAATGGTGTTGATGATGCAAATATCGACGATCAAGAGTAATCATCGCGTTTAATTTAATGAACGGGTAGCGTAATTAGCTGCCCGTTTTAGTTTCTAACCTTAATGTCTTAATTTTAATACTTTTCATGTTAGTCGCTTTTTTATCATGTAATCGAGTATAATTAGCAGTCATAGTATCGAATATACAGGAAAGCGCTTGAGATATTTACCCTCGTTTAAAACATCACTTAGACTTTCTCGGGATTTATTTCGTATCCTCGGCTTGATGTTGTGGGGTATGGGCGTTTTTATTACTTTATTCTTCCTTTATTCGCAATTTAATGAATACAAATCGGACATTCGTCAACAGTTCTATTCGGGTTATGAAAACCTGCAAGCCTATATTCAACAAACCGGAGCGACACTTAATTCTATCCAGTCAATGACTGAGCTATATCGAGTAAAGCTACAAGAATCGACAGAAGTAAAGAATCTTCCAAGTAAATTTCTCGAATTACCGAACGCATCTAATTACTCTTTCTATAAATTAACGCCGAATACGGATTGTGATTATTTTAGAGATAGAGCAGAGAATTACTTGCAGGCTTTTGAACAACTGAATTACTTTTGGAAAGAGAGTATTGCTGCACCTCAAGCTTTAAACCATGTCTTTTTAGTTGGTTCAAGAAGTTATTGTATGGTGGATTATCCGATCCGCTCAACAATATCTGATATCGAAATACTCAAAAAAGTCAGCTATGAAAGTGTGCGGACTTACCAAGGCTTGAGGTTACAAGGAAAAGAGCGCAATTTATTTACAATTATGCATGGTGCACAGCCAGATTATGGGCAAGTTTACTTAATTCAGGCAATCAAGCACGATAACATGCTGCCTGCGTTTATTGGGTTAGAACGTTCAATTAACTTGAATCAATTCAATATACGCCGAAATAAAGCTATCGAAATACTAATAATTAACGACTATAACCAGCCTGTTTTATATTCTCCTATCGATATCAACCCTAAGAGCTCAGCGCTACTCAATATTTCAGAGCCTTCATTTTTTGGTTTTAACTCAGATTATTCAAAATTAATCTTCAAAAAACGCTTACTGCCCTCTCAAATTACGGTCATTTTCTCCATTGCGACATCTGAAATATTAACTAGTTTAGAAAATACTATTTTTTACGGTATTGTCCTTAATATTTTTACGGGGGGGCTAATTTTCTTTTTAATTTGGTTACTTGAAAGGAAAATGCTAGAACCTGCAGAGAACACCGCGATACGGCTTGAAGAGCATGAACAATTCAATCACAAAATAGTGGCATCAGCACCTGTCGGTATCATCATTTTAAGATTAACCGATGGAGGTAATATCCTTAGTAATGAATTAGCTCATGACTATTTCCGGCTATTAAATGAAGATGATAAACAGCGAATATTAACAATCATTCGCCAAAAAACGAGCAATTATATTGATGTGGTGACAACCAATGGGACACATTTACAAATTAGCTTTGTAAACTCTCGTTATCAGAATGAAGATGTCGCTATTTGTGTATTAGTGGACATCAGTATTCGTGTTCAAATGGAAAAATCGTTGCAAGATGTAGCCGATGCAGCGGAACAAGCGAACCATGCTAAGTCGATGTTCTTAGCGACAGTAAGCCATGAATTAAGAACGCCGTTATATGGCATTATTGGTAACATAGAATTGCTACAACGTTATGAGTTATCTGAGAAAGCGACACGTTTGGTTTCCACTATGGATAACTCATCGTCGCTTTTATTACAGATTATTAGTGATATTTTGGACTTTTCAAAAATTGAATCTAAGCAGTTGAAAATAGAAAGCAAACTGTTTAATTGTCGTGAAGTTTTTGAGTTCGTATTAGCGAACTACTTGCCATTAGTGACTAAGAAAAAAATATCATTATATTCCTATATTGAACCTAACATTCCAGACCTAATATTGAACGATTCTGTGCGTTTACAACAAGTGGTTTCTAATATTGTTAATAATAGTATTAAGTTTACAGAATCAGGTTTCGTATTACTGTATGTTTGGAAAGATGAAAATTATTTAAAGATAGAAATACGTGACTCAGGAATTGGAATGACCCATGCAGTAGTCATGCAGTTGTTTGATCCATTCTTTCAAGTTTATGACAAAAATAATATAGGTCATAAAGGAACAGGTTTAGGTTTAGCGATTTGTGAAAAACTGATTAACCTCATGGATGGTGATATTGAGGTCAATTCCCAAATTGGGCTTGGTAGCTCATTTACTATTCGTATTCCTTTATATGGTCAAGAATATATTAAGAAAAACATTCCAGAATATCGTGCACATTATCGTATTGCTATCTCGTGCCGAAATGAATTTTTAATGAATTTTCTTTTACGCTTGTTAAGTCACGAGCAATTTACGGTTGTGGGTCATCACTCGATTGATAAAACACAAAATTATGACCTGCTAATAACCGATTATGAGTATACCGGAGGTATAACCTGTGAAGATCATATCCAGTTATCAAGTTTTTATGCCGGTGAACTTCACGAAATAAAATCACACCAATGGATTTATAATACATATCAATTAGATAAGTTGCCTGTTTTAATTGATAAAGTCATCATGAAAACGATTGAGCAATCGCAGAAAAATAATATAGCAAATCAACCATTGGTTGCTGATAATTCGTTAGGTGAATACCATGTGTTAATTGTCGATGACCACCCAATTAACCGAGCATTATTGAGTGAACAATTAGCGTCTATCGGTTTTACTACAGGCACTGCAATAGATGGATTAGATGCACTAAAATATCTAAATAATCATCACGTTGATATTGTTTTAACGGATGTAAATATGCCAAATATGGATGGTTATCAGCTGGCAAAAGAACTGCGGCGCTTAGAGTTTAGCTTACCCGTTATCGCATTAACTGCTAATGCAATGGCAGAAGAAAAGCAACGCTGTATTAATGCAGGAATGAATGATTGTTTGTCAAAACCAACAACAATTGCAATTTTACGAGAGACCCTGACGCGCTACTGTTAAATATACTTAAAGATGAATGCAAAAATAAAAACCCATAACTGGGTTTTTATTGGTGTAGTCTTATCATTGAAATGAAACTCACTCTGAAGGCGAGTTATCAATACTTACAGAAGAAAGGTAATTTAGCAGCGCAATATCATTTTCAACGCCTAATTTCAGCATGGCTGATTTTTTCTGGCTACTGATCGTTTTTATGCTACGGTTAAGTTTTTTCGCAATTTCAGTGACTAAAAAGCCTTCAGCAAATAAACGTAGTACTTCACTTTCTTTTGGTGATAAGCGTTTATCGCCGTAGCCACTTGCATTGACTTTTTCCAGTAGCTTACTCACACTTTCTGGCGTGAATTTTTTGCCTTTCTGTAAAGCGGCTAAAGCTTTAGGTAAATCAGCTGGTGCGCCTTGTTTTAACACTATCCCTTCAATATCCAGCTCTAATATTGCGCTAAGAATGGCTGGGTTATTGTTCATTGTGAGAACAATGATTGATAGATCAGGATAATGCCGTTTGATGTATTTGATTAAAGTAATACCATCGCCATATTTATCACCTGGCATTGATAAATCAGTAACTAGCACGTCTGCATTTAAGCGTGCTAAGTTATTAATCAAAGAGGTTGAGTCCTCAAATTCCCCTACGATATTCACCCATTCAATTTGTTCAAGTGATTTTCTGATGCCGAAAAGAACGATAGGGTGATCATCGGCAACAATGACATTTAGGTTATTCATATTATTGGTTACCTTCTGGCATTAGTTTTTTGACTGAATTATCCAGCATGCTAATGCAATTTTTTATTTCCAATCCGTTTTCATCTGCTATGTAACGCTCCAAATCTTCACAAAGCTTATGAAGAAAAGTAAATTCGAGCATAGCAAAAACTCCTTTTAAACGATGTGCAGTGTTTTTCAATTCGGTCAAATCCTCAACACTTTCACTATTATACAGTTTATTAATATCTATCGGTACTGTTGTGATAAACAAATCTCGATATCCACTATTTGCTAGTATTAATTGATAACTTGCAATTGCATCTTCTATTGATTCATTCGAGGTTCGTGAAACCGTTTGGTCATCAACATTGTGAAAAATCAGATTATTAGAATGCTCATGTTCATGATCCGTGTTTTCGATCAGTAATGAGATGGCATCAATTAATTCATCAGCAAAATTATAGTTAGCTTCGATGTAATGAGGTTGTAATTGGTTTATTCCTGAAAGAGTACCATTTACTTTAACAATATTTTCAAAATATTCCTCATTATTATCAGTTATCAAGAGATCCCAGTTGGTATGAGGGGAACTCTCACTTAAGTCCAAATATTCTGCTCCATAATTAGTTAATATATTCCTAACAATCCGTGAAATATCTGCATTATGTATGTTTAAGCGTATACAAACATCTTCCAATAAAGCCGGGTAGTCTTTAACTAGTAACTCTTTAGCTGCAGGTAGCGTAATTTCATAATGAGTGCCGATTGCATCACTAGAACGAATAGAAAAAGCACCATTCATTTTTTTTACCAGTAGTTTGCATAAATAAAATGTTATACCTGAACGTGTATAGTTAGAGGAATTTAAAATCTGTCCAGTAAAAGGACTTTGCAAATTACTCAGTTCTTGATTACTTACGCCAGTCCCACTGTCTCTAATATTCAGTAAGATGATATTTTTACTAGCATTATAAGATAACGTGAATGAAATTTTTCCAAAAGAGGTTGTTGCAATAGAATAATCCCAAATTAGCTGTATTAATTGCTTTAAATAATCCAGATTAGCCACGATAAGCGAATCTGGATTGAGATTATTATGAAAATAAAGCGCTAACCCTTTGTTATTACACTGCGATAAGTTTTGTTTTAAAAATTGACTCACAAGGTTACTGATAGAAACGTTCTCTGTTTTTACGGGGTCAGTTTGAGACTCAAGTTGATTTAATAAGTTAATATTTTTAAACCAGCGATTAATATGAAAAAGCTGATTTTCAATTTCTAAAATAAATGCACGATTATTTATATTGGCAATTTCGGATAGTTTGGTTAATTGATTATCAACTTTAATTAGTGAAGGCAATATTTCACTACACATATTCTCAAATACAGCTTTACGCATATGAATATTTTTTTTGTATTCGCGATTCGCTAATTCTTGGCGTTTTTGGGTTAATGCTTCTTTATCTTTATCCGTAATAATGAAGAGAACTGTATTGGATTTTGATATGTTATCGACAAGAACAACTTCATAGACAATATTTTCGATAGAAACTTGAATAACATCATGATTTTCCATGGCTATTTCTTTAATGTGAACCAGATCCATGGAAGGTAATAGTTGATTAGCAATATCATTGCTCAGAATTTTTTTGTTAGTGTTAAAGTCGTAAACTAAAATGCCGTACGAAATATGACTGATAATATCGCTAGTCAGTGCTTCATTAAAATTCAGTTCTTGCAACATATTTGTATTGGGAGAAATCAGGCGTTTACGGATAAAGAGCATAATCAGCAAAGCAAAAAAGATCATGATAAGCATGCCAGTCATTAGCCATAAGTTATAGCTAATGACATTAAAAATAATGCTTTTTAATGAAACATGGTAATAAAGTTGATAACTGGTACCGTCAATAGGGTGGGAGAAGATGAGGTTAGTTCCAACCCAAGTTGTATGAGACTCATTGCTTCCTGTGCTTGCAGGGCGTGTATTTATCGTAAAAAAATCCCCATTTAAATTTGGGGGGATCAGTGAATTGATCGAAATATCAAAAGATATGACGCTCGTTAACTGCCCTGGAGAATTAAACATCAGCCGATAAGTATAGTAATAAAGGTTATCAGGGGAGTATTTTTGAATATTTGAAATTATTTCCCGTCGATCTAACAATGTTGATTGTGTCAACATATCAGCGCGCTTTTCTTCTGCCGTTAAGGTGAGATAACTTTCTTTAAATCGTAGCTCAGGTTTAAGGATTGAATGGGTGGTTACTAAGACTAGTGTATTGTCTAACCCATTGAGATAATACATCGAGTTATATTCATTACGGGCACCCCAGACAATCTCCATATAATTTGCAAGCTTAGAGGCTAAAACATTACTACTTTGCTTATTATTACCAAATACAATGGCATCGATTGATTGGTTGGCGCTACTTAACCAAAAAATATCATGGCGCATTCCTGTCACAGTGAGATTATCGGCGGGAGGTACTGATGTCTTTTCATTGGCAATTTTGTAGATATGGCTCGCTTGATAACGATAATCTTCGATTTGATAGGCTAACCGACTCGCCATACTGTTCAAACTAGTCTGACGGCTTTGAACCAATGCTTGATAGTAGTTAAATAGCGATAAAAAAAGCATTACTATTAGCAACAGAATAAATGCTGCGAAAATACGAAAAAGAGTGTTTGGCTTTAATAATGATTGTTTGTACATACTGTAGCAAGTCGTCCCGTCGGCTAAAATATTATTAGATTAAAAATCATACGCCTAGAGAAAGGATAGACACCGATTTTGCACAGATACTACCATTTTTCTTGGGAAAGAGAGAGTGATTGAGTGAAGATTAGCCAAACGAAGTAAAAAAATCAATTTTTTTACTTTCAGGGGTAGACAAGTTGCAGGGATTCCTCCATAATCGCGCCCCATGGAGAGATGGCCGAGCGGTCGAAGGCAGCGGTCTTGAAAACCGCCGATGGGAAACCATCCTAGAGTTCGAATCTCTATCTCTCCGCCATATTCGCCGGCTTAGCTCAGTTGGTAGAGCAACTGACTTGTAATCAGTAGGTCACCAGTTCGACTCCGGTAGCCGGCACCAAATAAGAACCCGTTATTTTGCATAGTAATATGAAAGATAACGGGTTTTTTCTTGTTTGTAATTCATGTCATTTTACCCCTTCTAGTTGCTGATAAGTACATCGAGAACATCACCACTCAAATGATTTTAAAACAATGAGAGAGTAGATATGGCTGAGATGAAATTAAAATCTCAGATGGATATTCGGGTTAACGACAGAACTGGTAAGGAGAATAGTGAAAGGTGGTTAGGGTATCCCTATGATAGGAGGAGCTATCCACTCTATAAGTGGCTACAATCTTAGGCTAATTTACAGATCTTATGTTTTCTCATAGTAGTCTATGGTTGATGGCATCAAGTTGCTAAAAATAGCGACTAAATTGACAAATATAAGCAAAATAATCCGTAAAATGACAAAAATGCATATTAATAATGAGATTAATTAATCCATATATGTGATAATTTTGTCAATTCACTACTGTTTAAGTGATTACGTTTTTAGTTTAATCGGCGTATCGTTCTGAAGAGGAAAAAGGAATCCGGCAGAGCTGCTGATTAGTTGGCATATTAAAAATCGAATATTGCTTAATAGTTTTGAAAAGGTTATCCGACCGTTATCTACTTAAGTAGAAGATGAATTTTAAGGATATTCAGCTAGTTGTGGGTGAAAACCCATTTTGTTGTAGTAATCATGTTGAATTTAAAAGACTAAATATTGTCTAAAATAGCGTGCATTCTGCAAAAGCGAAGTATTGGGAGATATAATGTACGCCAAAAACCCATTTTCACTGAAATTGGTCCATCCGAAGTACTTAGTAACATGGATGGGGGTTTTTATCTTATTTTTATTGGTTCAATTACCTTATAAATGGCAGATATCGTTAGGTGCTTTTTTAGGTATCAATTCGCGGTATTTTATTAAAAGAAGAGTATCAATAATTAAACGAAACTTAGAGTTGTGTTTTCCGGACAAAAATAAAAATGAAATAGATATTCTGGTAAATGATAACCTAAAATCTTTGGGGATCGCATTATTTGAAACTGGAATTGCCTGGTTTTGGAACGATAAAAGAGTTAAAAAGCTCTTTCAAGTAAAAGGAATGTCTAATTATTTAGATGCGATTGCGAAAAACAAAGGTGTAATAATTGTTGGGGTTCATTTTATGTCACTTGAGTTAGGTGGCCGGATTATGGGCCTTTGTTTCCCTGTTAATGCAATGTATCGGCCGCATAATAATAAAGCGATGGAATATATTCAAACAAAGGGACGGTGCCGTTCAGGTAAAGGAATGATTGACCGTAAAAATTTGAAATTTATGGTTCAAGAGTTAAAAAATGGTAAGTCCATATGGTTTGCACCCGACCAAGATTTTGGACGAAAAGGGACGATATTTGCGCCATTTTTTTCTGTAAAAAATAGTTCCACATCAAAGGGAACGTCAATACTTGCTCAATTATCTAAATCACCGACACTCACAGTAACATTATTGAGAAATAAGAGCGGTGCTAATTATGATTTGATACTGGGAAAAGAAATACCTGAGTACCCAAGTTGTAATGCATTACAGGATGCAACAGTAATTAACTCGGTTTTAGAGATGGAAATTATGAAAGCGCCAGAACAATATCTTTGGGCTCATCGACGGTTTAAAACTAGGCCGGAAGGGGAAGTGTCACTTTATAGTTAGCTTTATATTTATCTATAGCAGTAAAGGCAATCGTGATTAAAAGGAATTAGTTGGCTTTTTACTGATAACCCTTTTTGTATTATAGTTTTTTTAGACTCATAATATAAAACGAGATAAATAAACCTTTTATCTCGTTTTAATCATAAGTTATAGTCTTGTTTAGTACGGATTTTTTTGTTAGAACCAGCTGTGTAGCATAAAGTATGATAATGAAAATATAAAAATTACCATTAGGTGTTGGAGTACCTTTAAAAACAAAAGAAATCTTCTTATTTGATTCATTGTTTCCTGCTTTGGCTAACAAAAAGAGTAGTTAATTAAAAAGTTTTATTCTGTGTAGTAACGCTAATTATAAAATACTAGTTTGTATATAAAATATTACAAAAATGTGAAATGTTTTACGCTTAATAAGTAAAAATATCTAATTTAAAAATATTTAACAAATAACTGATCATTTATTGCGTAAAAATAGAACTACCTTCAATAACGATATTAATCGAAGGCAATTCTATTATAGAGTTACTTTAGAATAAACTAAAAACTATTTTCATATTCTCGAGCTTTTTTATCGTCATAATTATGTTCCCATTTGGCGATAACCAGAGCGGCTAGAGCATTACCTACCACATTAAGTGCCGTACGTGCCATATCTAGAATTCTGTCAACACCTGCGATGAATGCTAACCCTTCTAATGGAATACCTACACTTCCTAGCGTGGCAAGAAGAACAACAAATGAAACACCTGGGACACCAGCAATACCTTTAGAAGTGATCATAAGCGTAAATACTAAGATAAGCTCTTGCCCAATGGAGAGTTCGATACCATAAAGTTGGGCTATAAAAATAGCGGCAATACTTTGGTATAGTGTCGAGCCATCTAAGTTAAATGAATAACCAATTGGAATAACAAAGCTTGTTACAGACTTAGGCGCTCCGTATTTTTCCATTTTATCCATAATACGAGGAAGTACGGTTTCAGAGCTGGCCGTCGAATAAGCGAGTAACAATTCATCTTTTAATATTTTCATCAAAGTGAAAATATTAATTCGACAATAACGGGCAACTAATCCTAATACAACAACCGCAAAAAATATAATTGCACAATGGACGAGTATAACCAGTTTCAATAAAGGAACTAATGATGAGAAACCAAAGTTAGCAACGGTAACGGATATTAATGCGAAAACCCCGATTGGAGCATACATCATAATCATATTTGTTACGCGGAACATTGTTTCAGAGAAAGTCTGTAATACATTGAGTAATGGTTGTTTTTTCTCTAATGGTAAAGAAGAAAGCCCTAAGCCAAATAATACAGCAAAAAAGATGACGGGGAGCATATCACCACTCGCCATCGCTGCAAAAATATTACTTGGAACTAAAGTGAGGATCGTATTAATGATCCCGGAAGGGTGGCTTTCAACTTCTTGAGTGGTTTTTTCATATTGTGAAATATCGACTTGTGTTAATTGTGACATGTCGATACCAACACCCGGTTGGAATATATTGGCAAAAGAGATACCGACGATAATGGCAATTGTAGTAATAATTTCAAAATAAAGGATAGTTTTAAAACCGAGAGAACCTAGTTGCTTGGTATTACCAACTCCTGCTATTCCAACAATTAGGGTCGATATAACAATAGGAACAACAATCATTTTGATTAACTGAATAAATATTTTACCAGCCGGAGATAGAATATTTAAAATCAACCAATCTTTGTACTCTGTATTATCATGTAAAAGCGCACCAGCAATAACGCCCAAAATAAGAGCAACCAATATTTGCCATCCTAGGCCAAATTTAAACGGTTTTTTTTTAGTCACTTGGTTTAATGTCATAATGAAATCTCATTTTATATTAATAATTCTTATGTATGTCTTTTTATTATCATAAATTTTATATCGAATATTCGAGAAAACTACAACTATTAACTCGATAAATTTGAGTAATTCCAATGTGGAATTTATATCAATTTGTTTGTTTTGTTAAATTATAATATAATAATAAAGTTTTATGTTAAATATTATATGTGAATGTGAGTTTTAGGTGAGTTTTGAAGGTAAATTAATATTTAAAGTAAATGGAGTAAATGTTTTAAAATTGTTAATAAAAAGGTTTATTGTAGTGCTTGTTTTTCGCCGATAAAACTAAATAGAGTGAAAAATAGCCACTAAAAGTTTTATTTTTATTGGAAAGGTTTCTGAATGTGATTTTATGTTTAAATCATTCTATTTAATTAGTTAACAAAAATAGAATTTAATCTAATAGAATTATGGCTAGATAATGAAGCATTATTAAAATATAAAAGTTATTGCGATAAATGATTTCTCACTAAAATTTATGTAATGAAATTAGTGAAGAATAGAGAAATTTAATAATAGACAAATTAAACTTTAAATAACTCAAAGAGCAGATTGTTTCCGTTTAAGTGCAGCGAGTAATGTGCGTTCAGAAAGGTCTAAGTAATTACGCAACATATTAGCCGCATCTAAATTTTGGCCAGAATCTAATAAGTTAAGAATAGAGTGGTTTTTATCAATATAGGGAGCATACAAAATTTTAGGGTCATTGAGGTGACCAAAGGCCAGTCGTAATTCAGCTGACACATTACGGTATAATTTAATTAAACGTTCGCTGTCGGATAACTCGACAATGGCAGTATGAAATTTCATATTTGCAGTACCTACACCGACCCAGTTCTCGGTCTTTTCATGTTCACGAGCTTCTTGAACAGCATCTTTCATTTTATGAACTGATGGATGCAAGGCATATGCATGAGTTAACGCATCACACTCAATAAGCCGGCGAACTTGGTAGATATCGATAATGGCGGACATATCAGGGACTGAGACAAATACACCCTTATTTGGAGCATAAGTTAACAAACCTTCCTGCGTAAGTACGCGAAATACTTCTCGCAATGTGTTGCGAGAGATATCGAGTTCTTCACTTAATGTTGCTTCAGATAAGCGCTGACCCGGCGTGATCTCCCCAACTGTTATCTTATAACGTATAACTTCTGCAATAGTGACAGATAAAGTTTGTGCAACAGGTTGTTTTTTCATAATAAAGGCTAATTTTAGTCTCAGGGGTAATAATTCGTTATATTCACATATTCAAGTTATAGCAGCAAGTTTCCTTTCTTTTTTACTCATCCCATTTCCTGTATTTGCACAAAAATAGTGAAATTATAAATTTATCGCACCAACTTGGTGCGAACTAGTCGATAAGCAATATGCTTATGCAGTAAAAATTGTTAAAAAAGTGATCTCGTCTTGATTTTTAAACGAGCAATTACGATTTTTATTGATTGTTTATTCATCATTTAATACTAATTGTTCAACAATCTATTAAAAATGAATTAACAATATAGATAACAAGTAGAACAATGGCACGATAATTGCCTTAGTGATTGTGACATTAACAACCATATTAATAATTAAAACAATAACTATTAGAGGAGTATGCACATGGCCGCTCAAGAAAGTGCACCAACTACGGCTGAATATGTGAAAAGCCGCCGTTCATCACTGATAAGCGCAATTTTTTTAATGGCAACCTCTGCCATTGGTCCTGGGTTTATCACACAAACTGCTACTTTTACCGTGACATTAGGAGCCGCTTTTGCCTTCGGGATATTAGCGTCTATTGTGATTGACTTCATTGTTCAACAGAACATATGGCGGGTTGTTACCCTGACTAAAATGCACTCATCCGAAATTGCGAATGCCACAATTCCTGGGAGTGGTTATTTACTCGCCATATTGGTTATTTTTGGCGGGCTAATTTTTAATATTGGCAATATTGCAGGCGCAGGGTTAGGGCTTAATGCTTTAGTCGGCTTAGACCCTAAATGGGGTGGTTTAATTAGCGCACTATTAGCCATTTATAT
Organism: Providencia sp. PROV116; assembly: GCF_028482485.1. Classification (NCBI taxonomy): domain Bacteria; kingdom Pseudomonadati; phylum Pseudomonadota; class Gammaproteobacteria; order Enterobacterales; family Morganellaceae; genus Providencia; species Providencia sp. PROV116. The sequence continues at coordinate 169,253 of NZ_JAMPQO010000019.1, forward strand.
TTTTTCCTCCCGTAAGGCCAGCACATTTATTGATAGGTTAATTATTGGATTAGGTGTAGTGATGATTGGCTTAACGTTATTTGTCGCTATTGCATCAAACCCACCTGTTGGTGAGGCATTACGTCAAAGCGTACTACCGGACACGGTTGATTTTGCCATGATAACCACCATTGTTGGGGGCACTGTTGGGGGGTATATCTGTTATGCAGGCGCTCATCGCTTATTGGATAAAGGCGCAGTAGGTATTGAAAACATTAAAGTTGTTTCTAGCGCTGCGACAAAAGGTATCTTAGTTGTTGGGTTGATGCGTTACATTTTATTTTTGGCTATCTTAGGTGTAGTTGCAAGTGGTGTGACTATTGATATTTCTGGACATGCGGCTAACCCGGCATCACAAGCATTTCAGGCAGCTGCGGGTAATTTTGGTTTACGTATCTTCGGTTTAATTCTATGGGCTGCAGCACTTACCAGTGTGATTGGTGCAGCGTATACCTCAATGAGCTTCTTAACGGCATTTAAGTCTTCTATCACAGAAAGGCAACGTAATGTTGCAACTATCATATTCATCGCAGTTTCTCTGATTGTCTATTTATTTATGGGAACAGCCCCTGCGGCATTATTGGTTTTTGCCGGTGGTTTCAATGGGCTAATTTTACCTATTGGTTTAACTTTATTTGTTTATATCGGCTGGAAACGCTCAGATTTAATGTCAGGTTACCATTATCCACGTTGGCTATTATGGTCTGGTGTTGTGACGTGTGCACTCACTTGGTATATGGGCGCAATGTCTGTCGGTGCAATCTTTAATTATCTGAAATAACTCAAGGAGAAGCCATGAGAAAGCAAATTGATTTAAATAGCGACCTTGGGGAGAGTTTTGGCCAATGGGAAATGGGGAACGATACCGCCATTCTTCCTGTTGTTAGTAGTGCCAATATTGCCTGCGGTTTTCATGCGGGTTCGCCAGAAGGGATATTAAAAACCCTTAAAGCAGCGAAGGAAAATGGTGTTGCTGTTGGTGCTCATGTTGGCTATCCCGACTTAGTGGGATTTGGTCGACGTAATATGGATATTGCATCAAATGAATTAACTGCGGACGTGATTTATCAAATTGGTGCATTACAAGGGTTAGCAACCGCAGCAGGAACACAAGTTTTATATGTTAAACCCCATGGAGCATTGTATAACACGATTGCTCATGATAAACGTCAAGCTATGGCGGTGATTGATGCGATATTAGCCATTGATAAGCAGCTGATATTAGTCGCATTAGCAGGATCGCCATTAATTGAGTGGGCGAGAGAATGTGGCTTAAATGTCGTCGCAGAAGCTTTTGCTGATAGAGCTTATAACAGCGATGGTACATTAGTATCTCGAAAATTAGCCGGCTCTGTATTACATGACCCACAGATAGTCGCAGACCGCATGTTGCAATTGGTCATGGAGGACGGTGTGATGTCAATTGATGGAAAATTTACACCGGTTGACGCGGGGTCAATTTGTGTTCATGGCGATAGCCCTGGCGCTCTTGAAATGGCAAAACAGGTGCGCGCCATTCTAGAGAAACAAGGTATTGAAATTTATGGTTTTGCTCATAAAGGAGACCGCGAATGACACCGCTAATGAAGGCATCACAGCAGGCCATTGAAGCCGCTCGTCTTGCACGCCTTGCTATCCGCGAAGGATATGACAAACCAACAGCTGGCCTTGCTCCGGGCATGACTCAAGCCAACATGATTGCATTGCCACGCGATTGGGCATTTGATTTTTTATTATATGCTCAGCGTAATCCAAAGAGCTGCCCTGTTTTGGACGTATGCGAAGCAGGGAGTTGGCAAACTGTTTTAGCTGAAGGTGCTGATTTACGTACTGATATTCCACGTTACCGTGTGTGGGAAAATGGTCAGTTAACCGCTGAAATTACGGATGCGACATCGATTTACCAACAACATCCTGATTTAGTGACTTTTTTAATTGGTTGCAGTTTTACTTTCGAAACACCAATGATTGAAGCCGGTATTGATGTACGGCATATCACCGATAAATCCAATGTTCCGATGTATAAAACTAATCACCTTTGTCGCCCAGCTGGGCGTTTACAAGGGGAGCTAGTGGTTTCAATGCGACCAATACCTGCAAATCGAGTGGCGGATGCTGTGAGTATTACTGGCAGGTTTCCTGCGGTGCATGGCACGCCTATTCATATTGGTGCACCAGAACAATTAGGTATTGTTGACATTATGCAACCTGACTTCGGTGATGCGGTTCGCATCGAAGAGGGCGAAATTCCCGTTTTTTGGGCTTGTGGTGTAACGCCTCAAGCAGCAGTGATGAAATCAGGGGTTCCCTTCGCATTAAGCCATGCACCTGGTTACATGTTTATCACAGATGTACCTGATGCCGCATATCATATATAGAGGTGCCAATTGAGATTTTTACCCGTCAATTTAAGTGCCTTTATGGTGGAGTTAGAAAGTCTTGAGCAAACAATGGCATTGACTGATTCCTTAACAGAAATGCCAATTTATGGGATTGACGAAATTACGCCAGCAGCAAGGACGATTTTAATTCGCTATAACCCGATCAAGATTGATGTAAATGATTTGGTTGAAAAGATTTCGCTTAGGGATGTGTCAAGGGTCGTCGGCAAGGCCAGCAAATTGGTCACTATCCCTGTTCATTATAATGGGGAGGATTTATCCGATGTTGCATTGCATTTAGGTATATCCACCGCTGAAGTTATACGTCGTCATACAGAAAATGAATTTCAGGTTGCATTTAGCGGTTTTGCCCCAGGTTTTGGTTACATGGTTTCGAAAGGCGCTAATTTGAATGTTCCAAGGCGTCAATCACCAAGGGTGCGTATTCCTGCGGGTTCTGTTGCATTAGCGGGAGAGTTTAGCAGTGTCTATCCACAAGCTAGCCCTGGCGGATGGCAGTTGATTGGTGTGACTGAGCTATTAATGTGGGATATCAATCGACCTGAACCTGCGTTAGTTCAGGCAGGAACGCGGGTCAACTTTGTTGATGCAGCGAAAAGTCAGATTAGCTATAGCTTGCCAACTAAAGAGAAAATTGAAACTAAACCTGAGAGTGTGGCTGCTGATTTAACCGTTTTAACGACGGGGTTACAGGTTTTATTTCAAGATTTAGGGCGTATTGGCCAATCGGCATTAGGTATTTCAGAATCAGGCAGTATGGATAAATCGGCATTGCGTAGTGCAAACCGTATTGTGGGGAATGAATCAGACTCACCCGCTTTAGAGATAACACAAGGTGGGTTTAAGGCTCAGGTACACAAAGACCTTATTGTTGCAGTGACTGGAGCGCCTTGTGTTATTGACGTTATCACGGCAGAACACGAACAATATCAAGTTAATACTTATCAACCAATTCATTTAGCAAAAGGCGACACCATTAAACTAAGCCGGCCGAACAAAGGTGTACGTAGCTATTTTGCTGTGCGGGGTGGTTTTAACATAGAACCTATTTTATCGAGTTGTTCGTTTGATACGTTAGCGCAAGTTGGTCCAGCCCCAATTACAGTAGGCCAAACATTAACGGTTAACACCAATTCGTCTTCATTAGCCGTTTCATTGTATGAAACACCTGTTTTTGATTATCCCGCTGAAAGCGACATAGTGGTTTTGGATGTGGTATTGGGACCTCGAACGGATTGGTTTACAAAACAAGCCGTTGAGCAACTAACGAATCAGTTATGGCAAGTCACAGCGTCATCAAACCGTATAGGCCTGCGCTTATTGAGTGACAAACCGTTAGAGCGCGAACAATTACAGGAGCTACCGAGTGAAGGGACTTGCATTGGGGCTATTCAAGTGCCAGCAAATGGCCAGCCCGTTTTGTTTCTCAACGACCACCCTTTAACTGGCGGTTATCCCGTTATTGGCGCGGTATGTGAATACCATTTGGATTTAGCAGGACAAATCCCGGTGAATGCCAAAATACGTTTTAATCCACTCGGTGAATTTAAAGCATTGTAAGGGAGCCATTGTGCTTATGAACATGAATAATAACAAAAACCATAAAGTATTGATTGCTAATCGAGGCGAAATCGCAGTTCGTATTATCCGTGCATGTCGTGATTACGGTTTTCAGTCTGTTGCTGTTTATGCGGATAGCGATATTGATGCACTCCACGTCAAAATAGCCGATGAAGCCTACGGGCTTGGAGGAAATTCCCCTACAGAGAGTTATTTGAATATTGAAAAGCTGATTAGTCTCGCTCAGCAATCGGGTTCGACGATGGTACATCCAGGATATGGTTTTTTATCTGAACGGGCTGAGTTTGCGCGTGCAGTTGAAGCCGCAGGGTTAATCTGGATTGGGCCTAGCGCAAACAGTATTGATATATTAGGAGATAAGGTTCAGGCTCGTCATATTGCAATGCAGGTCGGCGCGCCGCTAGTGGTTGGCACAAAAGACCCGGTGAATAACGCACAAGAAGTCCTCGAATTTGCCCATCAACATGGTTTGCCTATTGCCATTAAGGCTGCGTTTGGTGGTGGAGGTAGAGGGCTCAAAGTCGCTTGGCAACTCCATGAAGTTGAAGAACTTTATCATTCGGCTGTACGTGAAGCGACCGCGGCATTTGGTCGTGGTGAATGCTTTATTGAACAGTTTTTGCATAACCCTCGGCACATTGAAGCACAAGTTATTGCGGATACGCATGGCAACGTGCTGGTGGTGGGAACCCGTGACTGTTCACTGCAGCGTCGTAATCAGAAACTGGTTGAAGAGTCGCCAGCACCTTTTTTATCCGAAAGTCAACAACAACAAATTATTCAAGCCTCTACCGATATTTGCCGTAAAGCAGGTTATGTTGGAGCAGGAACCGTTGAATTTTTGTTAAGCCAAGATGGAACGCTGTCATTTCTAGAAGTGAATACGCGCTTACAAGTTGAGCACCCAGTCACAGAGGAAACCGCAGGTATTGACTTAGTGATTGAGCAGTTACGAATTGCAGAAGGCTTACCTTTAAGTATTAAGAAGATGCCGATCCCACGAGGGCATGCTTTTGAATTTCGTATTAATGCTGAAGATGCTGGAAACGGGTTTTTACCGACCCCTGGCACCATTACCGTTTTTGATGCACCATCGGGGCCTGGAGTGCGTGTTGACAGTGGCGTAATGGCTGGAACAACAATACCGGGCACCTTCGATTCGTTAATGGCGAAATTAATTGTGGTGGGTCGTACTCGAGAGCAAGCCATTTCGCGTGCACGCCGTGCATTGGCTGAATTTACTATTGAAGGTGTTGCATCAGTTTTACCATTCCACCGTGCAGTAATAGAACAAGCTGATTTTTGTGATAATTTTAGTGTACATACGCGTTGGATAGAGACTGAATTTAATGTGGAAATTCCACCGGCAAAACGGCAAATTCCATTATCGGATCCTGAGATAACACGGACTTTCATTGAAATCGATGGAAAGCGTTGCGAGTTAGGTTTACCCACTCAATTGTTTTCTAGTTTTTCAGGTAATAACTCCGTAGCAGCCCATTCTGCGTCTCAGAAGGTCCACAATCCTGATGCGGTCAATGCCCCCATCTCTGGGATATTGTTTAATTGGCTGATCCCTCAGGGAAATAATGTTTCAAAAGGGGATGTAATCGGTGTAATGGAAGCAATGAAAATGGAAGTGCAGATTGTTGCACACCGAGCCGGAACATTGAAACACTGGGCTATTAAAGGGGATTTTGTTGAAGCGGAGAGCCCAATAGCTGAAATTATTTAATTTGGTGCCTGTTTAGTTTGAGCTAAAGGAGTTAGCTCAAACTAACGGGAAAGCCGTTCTGGCAATGTTCTGAGAGGGAGATGCGGTGCGGGTATGGTATGTTTCTCTTCAGCGGTCATTTCATTGCTATCACGATAGACCTCGCCACAGAGAAAATAGAGGTTCGGTCGCTTAGATTCTAGGTAATTTTTTCGGCTAATACATTGTTCTTGTGTAAAAATAGTTTCAGTCACCGGTAACGCATCACATGAATCTGTGCCACAAGGGCTAACCCATAACGCCCAACCAATGAGTACCATATGTCCTGCCATTTACATTGCCTTCCTTAATAAGAACCAATATGAACCGCTGAAAGTAATGACTGTAAGTAACTATCTAATTCACATACGCATTATAGGTTAAATTCTAACATTGAGTTAACCAAATGTATGTATTTAGGCATGATGAATTCTCTCATGCACACTAAAAAGCAAATCTTTATAAATTAAAAAGTTGCGAATTATTATAAATAGAAAATAAATGATTTAATAATAAATAACGCGGAATATTGTTAAAATTACCTTGTTGATAATGAGTGTTTTTTTGTGTTAGATCGCAAAAAACAAAATAATTATCTGCAATTAACCGATATTAGAGCTCAAGCCTGTCAATTAAGGCTCTTTTTAACTAGGATTATGACAACCACTAATAAGAAAATAGATAGGAATAAATCATGAATGCCATGGAAGAAGTGCTTTCATTTTGGTTTGAGGAATCGACACCAAAACAATGGTTTGAAAAAAGCGCTAAATTTGATTTGACGATAGCACAACGGTTTGCGCATATTTGCGAACGTGCAGCTAAGGGAGAATTAGCTTATTGGCGGGCATCTATTCGTGGGCGCTTAGCAGAAATTATTGTTCTAGACCAGTTTTCACGTAATTTATGGCGTGATACGCCAAGGTCTTTTGCTCAAGACGCAATGGCTTTAGCATTAGCGCAAGAGGCGATTAAGCAACATGATTATAATCTCCTGACACTATCACAGCGCAAGTTTGTTCTAATGCCATTTATGCACTCTGAATCGAGTTTTATTCATTTACAGGCAGTTGAGCTATTTCGCATGCTGGGTGACGACGGCACATTAGATTTTGAAATGCGACATAAAGCGATTATTGATAAATTTGGCCGCTATCCGCACCGTAATGAAATTTTAGGCCGTGCATCAACACAAGAAGAAATTACATTTTTACAAGAGCCAAACTCTTCTTTTTAGGTTGAAACCAAATGAGCCCATGTTTTGTTTAATAAGCTCATTTGGTTTAGTATTTTATTTAGCGGAATAATTCAGTATTGACTGGAGATAACGCTAATTCCAATTGTAGTGATTTAAGATAAATCTCAGTGAATTGTGCAAGGGTAGGGTAAAAAGCAGTCTCTGTTTTGCTTTGCTGCACTAACTCTAAATAGCGATATGCCCAAGGTAATAAATATTGCTCAAATAAAGTAATAATGGCGCTGTCGTCCTGTTGTTCCGCTAAAGCAGAAACGGCCATCATCATTAAGCCAAATTGGTCTTCTGGTTCTCGTAGCCCTGTATCAGTGACTAGACCTTTCGTTTGCAAGAAGTCGCGATAAGCCGTTGTTGACTCTCCCATAACCGTATTATCATGTTCTAAATACACTGAGCCCCAAGGCGGAGCAGGCATACTGCCTTGTCCTTCGAATAAAATTGAATAATCATACGCAATATCATCAGGTTGTATTTGTGACAACAAAGTACAAATAGCCTGAATTTGCTCAGGGTTTTCCCAAGAATGTAATTGTGGTATTTCACCTAAGACAGGGTAGACGTTGCGTAAAGTATCCGATTGCGGAGGGTAGTAGAAAAACGCACCAAGGATGCGGATCATTGTCGTGTCAATCATATTATTTTATCCGTCTTATTTTGTGCTAAGCATGACATCATTATCTAATTTCCTGCAGTTATATTGATGCAGGATGGTGTTGGATTTCTAAACAAAGAACCCCAAAAGGAGTTCTTTGATAGGTCATCTTAACACAGCAACAACAAAGGGTTACATGGTGATTTGCCACAGATTATAGAATGCGATACGGCCAGCAAGTTCAGCTAATAATACTGCAGCAGCACAAGTCGCTAATGTCGCTTTTGGCGCGCGGTGCTTTAACGCCATACCAACGAATGCAGCTAAAGCAATGGCTAAGACAACGACTTGGAAGCCCCAGAAGCCAGTTTGCTCGTTGCTAAGAGCTGGACCAGTTTCGGTTAAAAAAGCTTGGTAACCAGCACGGCTAGCAAAAATAGCGAAAGTACCGATTAAGAACGAAGCAATACCTAAGCCACGAGCACCGATTGCAATGGCGAGAGCGCCACCTCCGACTAACATCGTCATCCACATTTGCAGTGTCGTGTAACCGGTATTCCAGTTAGCAATAGTGGCGATGTTGTATACCTGAGGTATTGACCAAACAAATGCAAGTCCTGACACTACCGCGGCAATATTAGCTAGCTCGCGTAATAACGTATGTTTGAAAAACAAAGTAAAAAATAACGTTGCAGCAGCGCATCCAACAAATACGCCACTTAAGAACGCTTCATTACTCATTGGCGAACGGCCTACACCCAATAGCATATTAAAGAAGCGTAGTGGTTGGCCAACGTGTAACCCACCGACACCTAAACCTATTATCATAATAATAAAGGCCACGATATTGGCAGTTTTTAACTGTTTATCGTCAATAGAACCCATTCTACGGCTGATATAAGCGAGTAAGAAAAGTCCAGCAGCTGACTGTCCTAAGACGGTGAAAAAAACGAGTGGTAATTCATGCATCTTATACCTCCGCAGGGTTCTTTAATTCGCCACTTTTATCGCCAAATGGCTTCGCATCTTTATGTGGTTTGATAACAATATTCGGGTTCGTCAGGCTTGGGTCTGGCATTGGCGCAATACCACACTCCGTGCCGTGTAATTCACGAAGAACATTAATATCATCAAAATCTAAAGCACGCTGCGGGCAAGATTCAACACAAACAGGTTTCATCCCTTTTGCGACACGCTCATAACAGCCGTCGCATTTACTCATCAGTTTTTTCTTCTCATCAAATTGTGGTGCGCCATACGGGCAGCGCAACTCACAATAACGACAACCAACACAAATAGATTGGTCAACCACGACTAAACCATCTTCTTCACGTTTATGCATTGCACCGGTAGGGCAACCCGCGACACAAGTCGGGTTTGAGCAATGGTTACATGAAATAGAAAGATAGTAATTAAAGACGTTTTGTTGCCAGATACCATCTTGCTTTTGCCAACTACCGCCTCCAAATTCGTAGACACGACGGAATTTTGGACCTAAATCTAAATCTTTTTCATCCTTACAACTGACTTGACACGTTTTACAGCCAGTGCATTTTGTGGAGTCAAAGTAAAAGCCATATTGTTTCATCATTCAACTCCTTAAGCGCGTTTAACTTCAACAAGGTTAGTATGTTGTGGGGTACCTTTAGCCAATGGCGAAGGGACATGTGAGGTTAGTGTATTGATACAACCACCGACATCTAGCCCATCATTATTGAGAGTACGCCATGCACCTTGTGGAACGGCGATAACACCGGGTAATACACGCTCTGTTACTTTCACTTTAATTTGAATACGACCACGATCATTAAATATTTCAGCCATATCACCATTGTTCAAGCCGCGTTGTTGAGCATCGATTGGGTTGAGCCAAAACTGATGTGGAATGGCTTCACGGAGCATCGCAACATTATAATATGATGAATGCACATGGCCTTTATCATGAAAGCCCGTCATTAATAGCGGATGCTTTTGCTGGCTTGCTTGGGCTTCAACGCCTTCTTTATTGACGCAATACTCAGGAATTGCAGGAATACGCTGGCCTTCGGGTAACTCCCAATTTTTGACACGCTCAGCCAGTTGTTCTGAATAGATTTCCACTTTACCTGACGGCGTCTTTAATGGGTTATTGATTGGGTCATCACGGAATTTCTTCAATGCAATATTTTCTGAGCTGTTCAGGAACTTACGATCGATAATACCCGCTCCGTCGGTTTCGCTGAACTCAGGTAAATGAGGCATTTTTTCACGTGTTTTGTTATAACAGAACTCAATCCATTCAGCGTAGGTACGGCCTTCGGTAAATTGCTCTTTTACACCCATTTTTTCAGCAATTTCGGCTAAAACATCATAGTTAGGGCGGTTTTCCCACAGTGGCTCAATCGCATTTTGTAGGCGAACTAAATAGTGATACGCACCACTTGCATAGGAGTTATTGATTAAATCGTTGGTTTCAACCGTTGTGACATCCGGTAACAATAAATCTGCATATTTTGCGGATGGGGTATCATGGTTATCCCACACTAAAATAAATTCACATTTTGATTCATCCGCAAGTATTTCATGCGTTTTATTTAAATCGCCATGTTGATTACCAATGACATTACTGGAGTAACACCACATAAACTTGATGTCGTTGTTTAGTTTATCAACACCTTTAATGCCACCATTTTCTGCGGTTAATTCTTTTCCGCGAACAATCGCTTCTGACCACATATAAGTCGGAATTAATGCTTTGACTGGGTTAGGTAAAGCAAAACCTGCAACAGGGTAAGCATAGCTATTCCCCCACAGCCCAGTATTTGTTCCAGCACGACCAATGTTGCCGGACATCAGAGGTAACATCATAATGGAGCGACAGGCTTGCTCGCCATTTTCTGTGCGTTGTAAACCCCAGCCTTGTGAGATCCATGCTCTATTTGCATTGCCGATTTCACGTGCAAGTTGTTTAATACGTGCAACTGAGATACCCGTTAATTTGCTTGCCCACTCCGGTGTTTTAGCGATACCATCAGGGCCATTTCCTAAAATATAATCTTTATATGATGCATTGCGCGGTGCAGAAGCAGGTAAGGTCGATTCATCCCAGCCGACACAATAATTTTTCAGAAATTCTTCATCAGTCAGCTGTTCTTCGATCATGACATAGCCGAGAGCCGCAACTAATGCCGCATCAGTGCCTGGATAAATTGGGATCCATTCTGCACCAAGGGTTGTGACGCTATCGGTGCGGCGCGGGTCAATGATAATAACTTTTGCTTTGCTTTTATCTAACGCATTGAGAGTTTCGTAAAATTGACCGCCACCAGACATACGTGTTTCAGCAAGGTTGTGGCCAAACATGACAACTAAGTCAGAATTTTGGATTTCAGATAAATAGGATTCTTCTACGCTACCATATACGTAAGGCGTGATTTCCATTAATTGAGCATATGAATATGTGCCATAATCACCCAAGAAACCACCGGTTAAGCTTAATAAACGTTTACAAGCGGCACGGCCGTGTAAGTTTGCGCCTGTTGAACCCGAGCCATATTGGTAATAAATGGCATCATTTCCATATTTATCAATAGTATACTTCAGTTTTTCGGCGATAATGGTTGTCGCCTCATCCCATGAAATCTTTTTAAATTTACCTTCACCACGTTTACCAACGCGAACCATTGGGTATTTTAAACGATCTGGGTTGTAGGTTTTCCAACGCACTGAACGACCACGTAAACATGGACGGATTTGGTGTTCACCTAATGTTGAGTCGTCATACATCGTTTCATTGGAAATACGGCTGATAACACCATCTTTCACATGAACTTTTAACGGACAACGGCTACCACAGTTTACTAAGCATGCGCTATAGCTAATTTTTTCACTGACTTCGTCAGGCATGATTGCTGGTGTTTTTGCTTGAACAGCAAAAGGAAGAGTGATTGAGCCAGCAACAGCAGCGACACCCGCAACGGTTGCAGAGGTTTGTATAAACTCCCTCCTGCTCAGTTCTCCAAATTGAGTATTTATTTTATTTTTATGCATTGACATTGCCTATATGTAAATAACAACATTACTTTCTTGTTTTATATGTTAAAAAAAGTTTCTGTTGAGTTACATGACTTACATCAATGTTATCTCTGATAAGGTGAATGTATTTATTTAATTTATAAGGGTTTTTTATTCATCAGAACATAAATTAGTTTTATTTTTATTAACTATCGAAATATTAATTTTTATATAGCGATGGGGCAAGAACTAAGGAAAAAGAGGGATATATCCCTCTTTTAAATACCACTTTAGATGTAGATGAATAAGAAAATTTAACTAATCACTTAGTATTAATTATTTTTCTGGGGAATTGCCTATCATTCTAACATCATTTCCGGTAGGTGATTGATGTACCATCAGATTAAATTGCGGAAGGATGGAAAAGATATGGTCAAAAATGTCTGACTGTATCCTTTCATATTCCACCCATACAGTTGTATTGGTAAATGCATATATTTCGATTGGGATACCATTTGTGTCAGATTCTAGCTGCCTGACCATGATCGTCATATTTTTGTGAATATTAGGGTGTGATTTTAAATAAGCTTCAATATAAGCTCGGAAAGTCCCTATATTCGTCAAACGGCGTTGATTTAAAGGAACCGCTTTATCATCAGGTAGACTAGAATTAAAGACTTGAATCTCCGATATTTTTTGTTCGATATAGGGTTCAAGTAAATTTGCTTTAATGCATTGCTCTATTTCTTCAGGTGTTAAAAAATGTACACTGCTGGCATCTAAGCGGACACTACGCTTAATTCTGCGGCCACCTGATTCAGTCATTCCTTTCCAATTTTTGAAGGAATCAGAAATAAGGGCATAAGTAGGAATGGTTGTAACTGTGTTATCCCAGTTACGCACTTTTACTGTGGTTAAACCAATATCTACAACAGCGCCATCAGCGCCGTATTTAGGCATTTCTAACCAATCACCAATATTAACCATGTTATTGGCTGAAAGTTGAATTCCTGCAACTAAGCCCATAATGGGATCTTTAAACACTAACATCATGACGGCGGTCATTGCGCCAAGACCGCTGAGAATAATCAGTGGGGATTTACCAATTAATAGCGCAATTATCATAATGCCAATTAAAATTGTAGCAATCAGCTTAAGGCTTTGGAATATTCCTCTAAGCGGTAAATGCGCAGTTTTGGCGGCACGCTGGAGCACACCGAGTATAATATCAAGAACAGAATAGAGGGTGAGTAAGCCAAATAATAGGCACCATGCCTGTGAACCGACCTTTAGAACGGCTTGTGCTGTCGAACCTGAATGCAACCATAGCGTTGCTTGGATATTGACAACAACACCTTGAATCACAAAAGCAAAGCGATTAAAAAGATTATGTTGAGTGATTAAATGAATCCAAGTTCCTGCACTTTTTTGCCCGCGCTTTTCGAGTTGCGGAAGTAATATTTTATGTAGAATTAAATGTAATGCGCAGGCGACGATCAGAATTAAACCGAGTACCATCAGTAAAGAGGCTAGGTTAGCATAATCTTGGTTGAACTGACGTACCCAGTCTAGCAGTTGCTGCTGCATGGTTTCTCCTTCTTTAGGGGTTAGGAACGATTACTTATAAAAATATTAGATAGTCAAACGACCTTATCATATTAGTAATGAAAATTCATGGCGAACAATATTAAACTCCGTCCTAATTCTTATTGTTAGTTCTAAGTATTGCTTAGTATATGAAAACAATACTAATGATAATAAAGGTTATTATAAAGGAGGACATTCGTTAATTTGATGGGTTAAATAACATTTACATAACATTACGTGTGATAAGTATTTTCTGATTGTGAGTCTCTATAACTAAGCATAATGTTCTTAAAAATACTCCTAATATTATATTAACTTTGCAGGAATTTATTATGAACATATTTAAAAAACCGATTTGTTCAGTTCTTTTGCAGTATATCTTATTGCCTGTTATTGCTTGTACGCCATTATTTGCAAATTCATCTTCTAATGGCAATCAAGGTCAAGAAAATGGTAAAGGGAATCAAAAAATTCATGGAAATAAAGGAAATCAGAACAAAGATAAACCAAATAAAGAGAATGGCAATCAACAGCTAAAACATGCCAAATCGAACAAGTATTACGATAAACAACGGGGTTCGAATGTGAGTTTTAATGTGAGTTTTGGTCATGTAAGGCCTTTGGCCATTGAATATGGTTTGACGGGATATCGAGGCTTGCCGCCAGGTATTGCAAAGCAAGTGAGTAGGGGAAAACCGCTTCCTCCAGGTATTGCAAAAAAAACGTTACCTTCACCATTTTTGGCACAATTACCTGTTTATGTCGGCTATGAATGGAAAGTAAGTGGTCAGGATCTTATTTTAGTTGCGATAGGGACAGCGATTGTAGCTGAAATTATTGAAAATGTTTTTGAATAAAAAAAACGACCTTGATTGCAAGGTCGTTGTGCAAAATAAATGCAATTAACGCTAATGATTAGGTAACTAAAAGGTTTGATTGACTACAAAATGATTAACTTGCTTACATAAAACGTTTAGAGAGTAATTCAACAACTTCTTGCACACTGCTGATAAATTCTTTGATGCTGTTCATCGGTAACTCCAAATTAAAATGTGATCCAGATCACGTGAGAGCATTTTAGCCATTAGCATGTTAATGTCAAGTTAATATTAAAAATAATTTTAAATATTAAACTATATTTTAATCTCTTTGCTGGAATTCGTTTTGGTTGAAAGATACTCCGATAAGACGGATGAAAATCTATAAATGACTACAAAAATGTGAAGAATTGAAAGGTAATTTTTATAATATGGTGTATGGTTAATTAGAGGTTAGGTAATGATTTGATTGATAAAGGAATACAGCGCATGATTGCTTATGTGAATGGCCAGTTTTTACCTGCAGAAGAAGCGTCAGTATCTGTTTTTGACCGTGGGTTTTTATTTGCTGATGCAGTATATGAAGTGACAGCAATAATTAACGGTAAGCTAGTTGACTTTGAACATCATATGGCCCGTTTGCAGCGTTCTTGTGCTGAATTACAGCTATCATTACCTTACGATTTAGCAGAATTAAAGCAAATTCATCTTCAACTAGTTCTACAAAATAATATAGAGGAAGGGCTTGTATATTTACAATTGACTCGTGGTAATGCAAAACAACGCAATTTTTTATATCCTGATAATAAAACGAAGCCAACATTGGTCTTATTTACACAAAAGACGAAGATTGTTGAAAATGAAAAGTCTAAATATGGAATAAAAGTCATCACTGTCGATGATATTCGTTGGCAACGTTGTGATATTAAAACAGTCGCCTTATTAGCGGCTTCTATGGCGAAAGAATACGCTAAGCAACAAGGTGCAGATGACGCTATTTTTGTTAAAAATGGCTATGTTACGGAAGGAAGTTCCAGTAATTGTTTTATTATTAACCCTCAGAACCAAATACAAACACGAGGGCTAAGTAATAAGATATTGCCAGGTATTACTCGCCAAGCAATTTTACAGCTTGCTCGGGAGCAAGAAATAGACATTGTTGAAAAGTCATTTAGCATTGATGAAATGTTAGAAGCAAAAGAAGTTTTTATTACTTCTGCAACGACATTAGTTTGGTCAGTTATTATGGTGAATAACCAATTAATTGGGGAAGGTAAGCCGGGGAAACTTGCTACCCGGCTACGGGAGATATACTTGCAAAAATTAAAATAATCTCATGAGATACCTAAGTGTTATTTTAATTGCATAAATTCTTTAACGGAAGAAACCGTTACCATTCCATCCAATGCCTGAATACTTTGCTGGTGGAGTTCTGGCGTTGGAGCGGCACATAAATCTTCAAGTACAGTGACATAATACCCTAAGTCATGAGCCTGCCGAGCCGTACTTTCAATGGCTTTTACGGTACTAACTCCGCCAATAAACAATTCTGTAATGCCATTTTCGGTAAGCCATTTATGGAAATGGTTTCCTGCAAATGCAGAAACCCCTTTTTTAATCATAACAGGGTCACGAAATGCCACTTCAAGGTCATGAGCCCAATTACACCCATTACCACTTAATTTTAAGGCACCAAGGCTTTTGGCTTGCTGAAACATTGGGGAGCCAGCAGGAACATCGTGGTAATTGTCTGAAAACCCAACTTTAACCCAAATAACTGGGATATGATGGCTTCTTGCATATTGTGCTGCTTGATTGGCTTTTTCAACGATTTTGCGAGAGCAAGTCTGTTGATAGCTTGAATTAGATAAGCCATTTTTACCAATTATCTCTTCAATGAGATCAATAATAACTAATGCCTTGGACATTATTGCCTCTTTTAAGTGTACGTATATTAACTTATAAAAGGTGTATTCTAGCTAGAAAAAATAGTGAATGCTGTTAACTCAATAACATAATTAGATTTAGGGTAAGTCAATAATAAAACCAATGCCTCGATTGTCTAATCCATCAGTAACTCTAATTACAGCACCGATTTTATGGGCTAAATTTTGGGCGATAGATAAACCTAAACCGCTTCCGGTTTCCATTGTTCCAGGTACTCGATAAAAACGAGAAAATATAAGCTGGCGACTATCTTCTGGAATTCCTCGGCCATTATCTTGAACGGAAATAGTTCCACCAAATGGAGTCAGGTCTTTTAAAATAACTTTTATTTTCCCTTTTTCTGGGCAGTATTTAATCGCGTTTTCAATCAAATTGGTAAAAATATTACTCAGTGCAAGTTTATCAGTGAGGATATAAAAAGATTTTGGGCTTTGTAGTTCGACATCAATGTCTTTGTTAATGGCGTAAGGTATATGTGAGGATATTAAGTGACTGATTAATACAGGAAGGTCAATTTGCTCTTTATTTAATAAAAAATCTTCAGTTTCTAAGCGTGCTAAGTCAATTAATTGATGTGATAGAGAAGCTGCTCGATTTAAAGTCTCTTGCATATCATTAATAATTTCTTCTTTTTCTTTGGGATTATCAATTTGCATTAATAAATGTAATTGAGCTATGACAGCTGCAATCGGTGTTCGTAATTCATGTGCGGCATCTGCCATGAAGCGCTTTTCGCGTTGGTTCGCAGCATCAACACGAGACATAAGGTTATTGATTGCCGCAATGATAGGCCTAATTTCTTTATATTGTTCTTTCGTTTCTATTGGCGTTAAATTACCCGGCTGGCGGCTAGAAATTAGTTTTGCAGATTGCCTTAAAGGCCGTAGGCTAAAGTAAGCAGTAATTAAAATCGCTAACAGCATAATAGCCAAAATAAAAGCGAGGGGGATGGCGGTGCCTTCGGCTGGGCTACCTAATAAAGATTTACGGTCACTATAAGATTCGGCAATCACAACTTCAAAGGTATTTTTGTCATTCCATGCAGACGTAAAGTGCCAGTCTTTATGTAATACAGCGAGCTCAGAGACGGATTTCAGCGATGGAACGTGTAGCTTGTCACTGTTTCGATAATAGACATTTCCTTCTTTATCTCTAACAATCATAAACGGTCGATAACTAATATCGTCGCCACTTTCCATCGCCGTAGAATAAAGTTCTTGTAGGTTATCAGCAATTTTATTGAAATATTCTGGCTTATCAGCAACCACATCAAGTGTTTTAGCAAACCCTTGAGTGATGACGTTCTGTTGTTCATTTAATTCATCATGAATTGAAGGCCAATAAAAAAATTGTAGCCAACCAACTAATAACAGCCAAAGGAAAATAACTGAACTGACTTGTAGCCCGAATGTATAAATAAAAAATGATTTAACTTTCACTTAGCGGTGCTTCTTTTTTTAATAAATAACCAATACCCCGGATAGTAATTATACGCTCTTTACCTATCTTTCGGCGTAAATTATGAATATGAACCTCTAAAGAGTTACTTTCCACATCATCTAATCCGAATAGACGCTGTTCTAAATCTGTTTTTCTGACAACATTATCCGCATTTCTTATTAATTCATAGAGTAATAAATATTCTTTCCCGGAGAGCAATAGCAATTGTTCATTAAGGGTCACTTGGTGATTAAGAGGATTTAATTGCAGGTTACCTAGTTGCCATATTTCAGATGAAAACCCAGCCATACGGCGGCTAACTGCTTTTACTCGAGAAATAAGCTCAGGCATAGCGAATGGCTTTGTTAAAAAGTCATCTGCACCTGAGTCTAAACTAGAGACTAGGTTATCCATTTGGTTTCTTGCTGTAAGAATAATTATTGGGATAGTTTCCCCCATATTACGCCAAGTAATGAGTTCTTCATGGCCATCGCCATCAGGCAAGCCTAAATCTAAGAGCATTAAGTCAAAATTACGGGATGCAAGTTGTAATTTTGCGTCTGCAAGTAGCCTTACCCAACAAGGACTAAAGCCTGCCAATTCCAGCCCTCGACATAGTGCCTTTCCCAACTGAAGATCATCTTCGACTAATAGGATATTCATATTATCACCTCTACGAACAAGTATAAGCAGGCAGTGAGTGTCAGACAATATGCATAGTTCAAGTTTGAATCAGATTTAAGCATATCTTAAGGTTGGTTTAACTCATTTTTAAGGTACAAAGAAATAGATTGTTTATTATCATTTCATCACTCAAACAATAAGAGCATTGATAATGAAACAAGTATTTTATGAGGTGCCATTATTTATAGTAGCAATCGTATTTGCTTTAATCTTTATGGGGAAAGATTTCAATAATTCACCCTCAGTTAGTTTATCAACTCTAACGCTAAATGAAGTTTCTACTTGCGTGAATGTTGATAGCTGTATTTCACAAGTTAGAATAACTCGTGAAGGAAATAAAAAATTAAATCCAGTGAAAGAAATTAAAGCATTTCTTAGGCATAAAATCTATTAATTAACAACGAGTAAAATTTAGATATGAGAAATTATTAAATAAGTAGTTTCTTTAATAATCAACGTATTGTCTTGCTTTTATTCTCCTGCAAGTAGAAGTGTCTTTGTTGATGAGGCTGGGTTTAATTACGACTTTTAGTAAAAGAAAAAGGAATGTTACACAATGGGTAAACATTCCTTTAAGTATTAGGTTAATCCACCGTTGTTTCTTCTGGGATCCAACCATCATCCATCCATATTTCTTCCAGTATCTCTTCAATACGAATTTTATCTTCCGTTATTTTAGTTCCAGAGATGTTAACGCGTTGTTGTGAGCTAAACCCAACCCGCGTTATCATATCTGGATATTGGTTTTGAAGTTTGCGTAAAATCTCAGTTTCAAGTGCTTGCAAAACAATTGAACTCGGTTTTTGTGGAGCGTTCTTATCAAATAATACTTCGATACGTAACATGATAGCCTCTAGTAAAGACTGTATTAATATACAGTATTTTTAGAACTATTAGGTAAAAAAGTCAATATAGTGCTACAAATATTTTTATCAGCGAATGGAGTGAAAAAATAATAGCAAGATAAAACAACAGGTTAATATTATGAGTGCACGATAAATAATTGTCAGAAAATTTAAAATAGGTATGCTAGAAAATATTTTTTATAAGGTGAGTTTTGATTAAATGTTACATGCTTTAAGAGTTTCAAGTGAAGATAGCGAAGCGATAGCAATGATTAACCAGTTGTATGACACAGCTTTTCCATTATATGAACAAAGAAGCTACCAAGGAAGAGAGGCAATATTAAATCATAGCGATTATTATTTGCTCAATTTCAAAGAGAATGACACTTTTATTGGTTTCATTGGTTGTTGGAAAATCGAAGATTATTATTACATTGAGCATCTTGCTATTTCCCCCATATTAAGAGGGCAAGGTTATGGGCAAAAGGTATTAAAACTGTTTTGTCATGATGTTGGTAAAGTGATTCTAGAAATAGACCCCATTATTGATGAAGTTAGCCAAAAACGTTGGTCTTTTTATCAACATTGCGGTTTTCAACAAACTGAATACGCTCACGCACATCCAAGTTATTACCCAGAAAATAAGCCGCATGAGCTTAGGGTATTAAGCTATCCAGAAGTGATAGCTCAAGAGGTGTATCAGCAATTTAATCACACCTTGCAAACGGTTGTGATGAATAAAGCGCTATTATAGTTCACCATGTAGATGGTTTTAATCAGATATATAGCAATAGATAAGTTCGGGATCATTATCATCTAAATTTTCAATGTATCCACTAGGAATAAAGCCAGCTTTTATTAAGAGTTGTTGAGTGGCTGTATTCGATTGGTTTGTAGATGTAAAAATTTTTGGGGTTTTACTCTGCATTTTTAGTTTATTAATTAAGGTGAGTCCAAGGCCTTGCCGACGATGGTTTTTATTTACCATTAATAACTCTATAAAAGCATGGGAATAGAAATAATAATGTAGAACACCATACGCCAATATTTCGTTGTTGGCTTCCAGTACATAACATATTTCTTGTTCGAGCCATTGGGTAATGTCTTCATAGCGTTCTGTCGTCGCAATGGTATCTATGGAAAATATAGCATTTATATCAATTAGTGTTGCGACTCTAAAGTTAGTTTTCATTATCAATCAGTTGCTTATCAATGCTAAATGTCTTAATTTGAAAATATTACAGCATAGGATTGGTTTTGGTTTAGGTAAAAGATTAATATGAATAAGTAGCGCTTAAATAGGCATGTATACCTATCTATCAATTGAATTGAGAGTATTTTGGACTGTATAAGCAGTTGGTTAAAGCTAGTATAACCATGTCGGGGTTTTACACCAGTTTTACCGCCATTTTACCTTTTTAAAATCACACACAAAAAAACCAACCGTAATAGGTTGGTTTTCTTAGGGAATTTTGGTCGGCATGATAGGATTTGAACCTACGACCCCCGACACCCCATGACGGTGCGCTACCAAGCTGCGCTACATGCCGAACTTTGATTAATACTACTCATTTTACTTCTAAAAGCAATAGACTGAAGATGCGACTGGTTGATATTTAAACACTAATTTTCATTAAAGCGTTTTAACTCAGTAAATATCTTCAACAACTCAGCCAAGTCAGGTTTTTCATTTCGTTCTATAGCACCTTGTTTATCATAGATATTAAACTGACCATTTTGATCCATGTAGAGGGTGGCATTATCTGTGGTAATGACAACATCGTCGTTATCACCGGTGATCACCCATGGGTAAGTACGTTTAACACTAAATAAATCCTCACCTTGGCTGTAATCATCGGGTGGATTACTGACATGTAGTAAACGCTGCATCAATGTTGTCATGACATCTTGATGACTAGTTAGCTTATCTATTTGCTGCGCTGGTGTGTTTGGCCAATAAATGAATAGTGGCACTTGCATATTATTACGATTGAAGCGTTTGCCATCTAACCACTCGTTTTCTGCTTTTCCTTGGTTATTGTAATTTGCGGTCACAACAACAATAGTGTTTTGCAAGCGATTATCACGCTGTAATACAGACATCACGCGATTGATTTGTTCATTGGTTTTCGCGCTTCCAGGTGTTCCTTTAATATTGAGGAAAGAGAACCAAGGCGAGTCATTCTTAAGGCTATCTAGCCAGTTACTCCATTGTGTCACTGTTAAGTTGTCATTATCTGCAGTTTTTGCAGGTAATGAGTAATCCGCTAAAATAGCTTGCCTGAATAATGGAGAATTAAAGCCATCTGTTGAGAATAAACCAAACTGATATCCTTGATGCTGTAAGGCTTCGATTAGCGCTGATGGATGGCGACCATTGAGAATATTATCGAAATAAGTTGATGAAATACCATAGAATAAGCCAAATAGCGCGGTATCGTTACGTAGACCGGCAGTGTAGTGATTCGTAAACTGTGTACTGATTTCTTTAAATTCGTTTAACGCACCCATAGAATCTTGTTGAGATTTGTCTCCAAGATCATCAATGACCAACAATAATAAGTTGTAATCGGCGCCTTGGTCATAATAACTTAAAGGTTTCAATGGGTAGTTTAATTTAAGTGCTGTTGGGCTACCTTGCTGGAATACGCGGTTTTGATGTTCAGTTAAGTCTAACAGACCATACCTATCAAGCAGCTTGCGGGCTGTCATGGGTTGTGACAATGGATAATTGTAGCGTTGCATGGTGATAGGGCGATAAAAATTAGCATCGGCCCATGCATACATCAGGTGTGACATAATAAAGGTCACAATAAAAATACCCGCAAGCGGTTTGCCAAATGTTTGGCGATTTAAACTACGTAATTTTTGCCAACTCCAAGTCGCAAATAACATTTCAACAAGAAAGATAATCGGAATGCTGATAAACATCAGTTGCCATTCACGAGCCATCTCACCCTTAGTTGGGTTGATGACCAAGTCCCAAACTTGTGGTGTTAAATGCAAACCAAATTGGCTAAAAACACGGATATCAAAAATTAATAGCGTTGTACCAGCCGTTGCAAGGGCAACACAAAGTACCCTCAGCAGCCGCTGAGACATAACAATAAAGGTCAGTGGAAAAACAATTAGTAAGTAAGTCGCAAAGACCACAAAACTAAAGTGACCAATCCAACTGACGAAAGCATAAATTCGGCCAGTTAGGGTATCTGGCCAATCAAAAATAAACAGATAGCTACTACTTAACACGAGGCTAAGCAGTATATTGAATAGTGCAAACCAGTGCCCCCAACCAATCATGTTAGAGACTTTGTCACGGTAGCGCAGGTGGGTGACCATACTGTTTATTTCATTAATCAATTAGTGTGATTGATCTTCTTTAACAGAAGAAAGTAATGCATTTGCGAATGATTCTGCAATCATTTTACGTTGCGCAGGCGCAACCGACGTATTCAGCAGATTCGTTACCATATTACCTAACACCATGAGGGAAAGGTCAACAGGGGTGTGGTTTTTTTCTAACACGCTCACGAGGTCAGAAAGTAAACCTTCAACTTTTTCATCACTATAGCGAGATGATTGTGGCATAAATTGAGACATCCTAAATTAATGAAAGCTACATATCATAGCGTATCACAGCTGGTTTTTCTTCTTTCTTCGCAACAAATTTTTGTTTAAGTGATAATAATGCTAATTCAGATTCGTAAAGTGCGTATTAGTTCAGCGTAATTAGGCTGAAAATAGAACAAATGATGGTTTCTGTTGCAGAGGAATAATATCAATGTTTGAATACGCGCAACATTATTTTCGCTATAACGAAGGAGCCAACAATGAGTCTGGAAATTAACCAGATAGCTTTACACCAGTTAATTAAAAGAGATGAGCAAACCCTAGAGGTGATGTTGCGGGATTCTTTATTGACAGCAGATGGTGTCGTACAAGACATGATGGCAGAGTTACACCGCGTCTATAGTGCAAAAAGTAAAGCATTTGGCGAATTTAACGAAGAAAGTGAACTTGCCGATGCGTTAAAGTTATTGCGTAAAGGCGAGGAAGAGTTTTTAGGGTTCAGCCGTGCGATGACCGTTCGCTTGAAAGATGAATTAGCCAAATATCCTTTTGCTGAAGGGGGCGTGGTTCTCTTTTGTCAATACCGTTACCTCGCGGTCGAATATTTATTAATTGCGGTGCTCAATAGTTGTGACAGCATGTTTGTCACGGAATCATTGGATTTAGGCACCACACATTATTTAGATATTCCTCATGCAGATATTGTCGCTCGTATTGATTTAACGGAATGGGAGACCAATCCTGAATCAAAACGCTATTTAACTTTCTTAAAAGGTAGAGTAGGGCGAAAAGTATCTGATTTCTTTATGGACTTTTTGGCTGCATCAGAGGGACTAAATGCAAAAGTTCAGAATAAAGGCTTGGTACAGGCACTTGACGATTTTTGTGATAATGCACAAATGGACAAAAACACACGTCAAGCTTATCGCCAGCAAGTGCATAGTTATTGTACAGAACAATTACAGTCTGGAGAGGAAATTGAGTTACAGGCGCTGGCAAAAGAGCTGCCAATGGTTGAAGAACAAAGCTTCGATGATTTCGCTCGCCAAAATGATTATCAACTCGAAGAAAGTTTCCCTGCCGATAGAGGAACGTTGAAGCAATTAACGAAGTTCTCAGGGAGTGGCGGAGGGATCACGATTAGCTTTGATGCGATGCTTATGGGAGAGCGTATCTTTTGGGACCCTGTCACTGATACGTTGACCATTCGCGGTACACCACCTAATTTGCGTGACCAGTTACAACGCCGGGGGGCTAAATAGGCTGTGGCGTTGAATCGGTAGAAATAAATAACGCCGCAATTGCGGCGTTATTTACTCGGCGTCCCGAAAATTCTAAAGCTCGGCTGTGGGCTTTAATTAAGCGCGCAGGAAGTCAATGTGCGTCACTTTTGGCTTAAATGGGTGACGTTGAACAGCCTGAACTTTTACTTTTGTTTCTTTACCATCGATAACCAGGTTCAGAACTTCGTAAAATTCTGCTTTGCTTTCTTGGTTGATGATTTCATCGTGGTTAAGAGTTACAGAGATAGCTTCTTGGTTGCCACCGTAAACGATAGCTGGAAGCTGGTTATCTCTGCGCAGGCGGCGGCTCGCACCCTTACCCTGCTCTTTACGTTCAATTGCATTGATAGTTAACATTACTATTTCTCTATAAAAAGAAAATATAAATTCCTGCTACAGGCGACCCAGCAGCAGGTTCGAGATTTGGCCTATGGATACTTCATTCAGCGAACAAGATATCGGAAGGCGGGCGGCATTTTAACGAAAAATCCGTCATCCAGCAATCATTATGATCGTTTTCGCTTTATGATAGAGAATCTGCAACGCGAAAACGCCCTTGATAATCGAAGATTTTCTCTCTAATTTCCCAAAAACGCTCTTTTTTGCGTGCAACAATAAATTGAGGATAACGTAATAAAGATTGCTGCAATAATATATCATTTGCACTATTCCATTTAAATGGAACACCCGGAGCACGCTGATGCTCTCGTAAAAAACGATATTCGAATACGCGTTTTTGTGCGGGCGTCGCTAAGCGAAAACGTTCAGAAACGCTAGTTCCGTCTTCATCAAAATAATTTATTTTAATCCATTCACCTTTGGAATCACTTCCAGTAATGAATTGCATACCACCGCAACGAATGATTAATGCATCTTTAAGTTTTAATGCGGCTTTTAGCATATCGTCAGGGTCGGTAAGCACTTCTTGGCATTTTTGGCAGCGACGAGCAGCAATATCATTTTCTGCACCGCAATGTGGACATTGCTTGAAGCGAAAACGAAATTCACATTGTTTTTTCTGCCTATTTTCATCCTCTTCCCAGCCTTGGCAGCGCCGGCCGTAATGTTCAATAATTTGCCCATCAGAGGTACATTTACCCCAAAAAATATTCGCAAATTGGCACAATGGACAAAAAACTTGCACGGGAACACTGGTTGAATTGGGTCTACTAGAACCCACTTCAGGCCGAAATAAATCATGTGGATTACCGGCATAATCTAAGATTAAACAGCGGGTTTTTCCTTCGGAGAGGCGTAATCCTCGGCCAACAATTTGTTGGTATAAGCTGACTGACTCTGTGGGTCGTAAAATCGCAATCACATCAACATGGGGCGCATCAAACCCAGTTGTTAATACTGAAACGTTAACGAGATAGTGTAATTCTTTGTTTTTAAATTGGTTAATAATTGCTTGCCTATCAGCAGCAGGGGTTTCAGCTGTCACTAATGCCGCACTATTTTGGGGTAAATAGCCCAAAATTTCTTTTGCATGCTCAACCGTTGCTGCAAAAATCATACAGCCTTGTAATGGTGCTGCATATTCAATAACTTGCTCAATAATTTTAGGGGTAATGCGTTGCTGCTTTTTTAATGACAAATTAAGCTCTTGTTCATTAAAAATACCTGATGATGTCAGTGAAACTTGGCTAAAATCATATTGGAGAACAGGCATATCTAAGCGTTCAGGTGGTACTAAGAATTTGTTTTTAATCATATAGTGTAGAGGTAGTTCATAAATACACTCACGGAAAAAACAATTTTCATCGCCACGTACCATACCATGGTAATGGTATTGGTAAATCCAACCACTGTTGAGACGGTAGGGCGTGGCGGTTAATCCTAAAATACGTAATGAAGGGTTATTGGACTGTAAAGCCTGGATGATTTGTTGGTATTGGCTTTTATCATTCAAACTTATACGGTGACACTCATCAATAATCACTAACGAAAAATGTGCATCAAAGGCTTTAAGGTTTCGAGCAACAGATTGCACGCTACCAAACACGACTTTGCTTTGAGATTCTTTTCGATTTAGACCTGCGGCAAATATATCGGCTTGTAGGCCATATGCGAGGTACTTAGCATGATTCTGCTCAACTAATTCTTTTACATGTGCTAATACCAGCACTCGGCCACGAGCAAGCCGCGCCAATTCAGCGATCACTAAGCTTTTTCCTGCGCCAGTTGGCAAGACAATTACGGCAGGGTGAGCCTGTTTACGGAAATAATCAACCGTCGCATCGACAGCTTCTTGTTGGTATGGGCGTAGAACAAAAGGCATATTATTCAGCATTATGTAATTAAATCAGGTGAATGACGTTAAATTTAATTTAAAACGATGACTCTGTCTAAAGATGTGAGTTGTTTCGGTGAAACTATCACTTCACAAGGGTTATTGTTATAATGAATTATGTGATAACAATCACAACAACCTTTCACTCTATATTCTGACAGTTGAGCGTTATTGTACGCTTCACTGGCATTCCATCAAGTTAAGAGAATCTATGCGACTGGATAAATTTTTGTCCCAGCAATTAGGGATAAGCCGAAGTTTGGTAGCGCGAGAACTGCGCGCAGGGCTTGTAACGGTTGATGATGAAATCGTTAAATCAGGGGCTTTTCAAGTTACGATTGACCATGAAGTCGCTTATGATGGCAATGTCCTCGTACAAGTTACTGGGCCGCGTTATTTTATGTTACATAAACCACAAGGCTATATTTGCTCAACAGATGACCCAACACATCCAACAATTCTTTTTTTTATTGATGAGCCTCTTGCACAAAAACTGCATTCAGCAGGGCGTTTAGATATCGATACAACCGGCCTTGTATTATTGACGGACGATGGCCAATGGTCACATCGCATTACTTCACCCAAGCATCATTGTGAAAAAACGTACCGAGTTCAATTGAGTGATGATATTGCTCAAGATGTTGCTGAGAAGTTTGCTCAGGGCGTTATGCTCAATGGGGAAAAACATCCAACTAAACCAGCGAAACTGGAAATTATTAGCCCTAGAGATGTCAGGCTGACGATTAGCGAAGGGCGTTATCATCAAGTAAAACGTATGTTTGCAGCGGTAGGAAACCACGTTTGTGGGTTACACCGTGAACGTGTTGGTGAAATTTGGCTCGATGATGCTCTTGAGCCAGGAGAATACCGCCCACTGACGGAAGAAGAGATCAACAGCATTAATGTACCACGTAAAAAAACAGCAGGAGTTTAAAGAGTGCAACAGCAGCGTTCATCCTATTTGGGGCTGATATTAATTCTAGGTTTATTATCGATGCTAATGCCATTGGCTATCGACATGTACCTACCAAGCTTTCCGACGATGATGCATTATTTTAATGTAGATGAAGGGCGCATTCAAATGACGCTCAATAGCTACATTTTTGGTTTTGCTATAGGGCAATTATTTTATGGTCCTATGGCTGATAGCATTGGGCGTAAACCTGTTATTTTGGGTGGAGTCGTCGTTTTTGCCATCGCTTCAGCGGCTTGCGCTATCACTGAATCGATTGATTCACTGATTTGGTTACGTTTTTTACATGGTTTTGCCGCTGCAGCTGCAAGTGTTGTGATTAACGCACTTATGCGAGATATGTTTACTCGTGATGAATTCTCAAGAAGTATGTCTTTTGTTGTATTAGTGATGACGGTGGCACCGTTATTAGCCCCTATTTTAGGGGGAGAACTAATGCATTGGTTTTCATGGCATGCCATTTTCTGGAGTATCGCCATTGCTGCGGTTGTTGCCGTTATTTTAGTGAGCTGTTTTGTGCGGGAAACATTGCCCGTTGCTAAAAGGCAAAAGTTTCATATTGGTACAACATTAAGGCAATTTGCGACTTTATTTAGAGCAAGACAGGTTCTGTTCTACATATTAGCGAGTTCATTCTCTTTTGCCGGGATGTTTTCGTTCTTAAATGCAGGTGCTTTTGTCTATATCGATTTGAATGGGGTGTCTCCACAGAATTTTGGCTACTATTTTGGTATCAACATTATCTTCCTGTTTATTATGACGACAATAAATAGCCGCTATGTAAGGCATTTTGGCGCAGAAAAAATGCTTTACTTTGGCATCATTATCCAATTTGTGATGGGCGTGTGGTTGCTTGTTACAACGGCATTTGCATTAGATTTTTGGACATTGGTTATCGGTGTTGCAATCTATGTTAGTGGCATAGCGATGATTACTTCTAATGCAATGGCAGTGATCTTGGATAATTATCCACATATTGCCGGAACCGTCTCTTCATTGGCAGGAACAATAAGGTTTTCAATTGGCGCACTCGTTGGGACTTTATTATCACTCATACCCGCTCAGAGCGCATGGCCAATGGTTGGTTCTATGGTTGCTTGTGTAGCATTATCAATGTTATTTGTTCTATTAGCGAAAAAAGCAAAGTAAACCATATGTTTTCAAGTTTCATGGATGAAACTGAGAACACACAATTCCCCTTTCTTTAAATAGAATATTTTCTAGTTACTTCCCTAGATCATTCATTTTATCTATTAGAGATAAAGTAACATTGCTCGATAAAAGCGAGTAGTAATGTAGAGGTATTAAAATCCTTAATGAAAAATGATCTAAATCAATTATCATTCGAGCTAAATTTGTTAAATTTATGTTTTATGAATTAATGCTTATTGCAACATTATTCATTAATAAAAATTTGGTTTAACTTCAAAAACAAACTGTTTTTTACTATTTTCATTTCATAAATGTAAAAAAAAGTTAAGTGTTTTGAGTGAGATGTTGAGCTTAGAGATCAAAATTAGTTTAAATTTTAATATATTTACTACTAAAATGAATGTGCAATGATTTGTGTCACAAAAATTTAACGACATTTTGTTTTTTTAATGTTATATTTAAAGTTCGACATTTAACATTCATGTTACTTTTTTGGATGACTAAAAGTTCGGTTTGAACGATGAATGATTGGCTTAAGCCCGTGTTAGGTCAAGTAAGAATGTAAGTATCAGTACTTGGCAAAATACTAAAATGTTTCAATAGGATATCTTTGTGGAAAAATTAGGTCTTTCGGTGGTGCACAGGCTACCGCAAAGCTACCGCTGGTTATCAGGCAAAATAGGTACGGATGTTGAAGTCGTGCCTATGAATGATGCCGATAGCGATAAGCTTGTGGGGCTGAAGCTACTTAGCCATGACTGTGCGACAGATTGTATTGCAATGCAGCAATTGTCTGAATCATTGTCAGATATGCAGATCGCTAACGCAATCTTAGAGTGGCAAAAAGAAATTTGCCTATTCATTCATGCTAATGATGAGCTAGCTGCTATGTGTCGCTTAAAAGCTTCTGGCGTCGCGATTGCAGAACTGTCTTCTGGCTTTTATAGTGCTTAGTTTTGAGTATATTTGCTTGGTTATATTGGCTCGATGATTCATTATTATTTTAGTTACAAGTTTAGTTCAGCTATGTTTTATAACTTGTTTTTGAATGAGCGTTATCGTGAGGTGGGTTTGGTATTTAAGCTATTTTTATCAAAAATAATCAAATAACTATACTAAATTTAGTTAATAAAGATTTCCAATAAAAAAGCTTCCATTGTATGGAAGCTTTTTTATTGGAAGGGGGATATAGAATGTTAAAAAAACTTATGAGCCATTAATAATACGTCTACCGGCATAATATCTTTTGCTCCAGTAGGAGTTAGTCATTTCAGAAACGATAACACCACTACTGGTTGACGCATGAACAAATTTTTGGTCGCCAATATAGATACCAACATGCTTCATAGTTCGGCCTGTTTTAAATAAAACAATATCACCGACTTTTAGGTTATTACGTTTTACGCTTTTGCCTGAGGATTCTTGTTCAGAAGTGGTACGAGGGAGTTCAACACCAAATTGTTCAAAGAATGTGCGCTGTACGAAACTTGAACAATCAACACCTTTCTTTGTTGTACCGCCAAGACGATAAGCCACGCCTTTCCAGCTTGCGTATTGATCCATTATTTTAGATTTAGTATCAACACTTTGTACTAATTCTTCGAATTCATCTTGAGATGCCATCGTCAGCGAGTCACCAGCAGAACCATTTAGCATACGTGCATCTGATTTGGCAGTATATTGCGTATTTTTAGCTGACTTTGGGTTGGTACATGCTGTGAGAGTTACGGCGATTGCAATTGCCGGAACAATGCGCCAAGCATAGCGCTTAAGTTTTTCAGGAGTTAGCATTCTTATATATATCCCTTACCATTTTTTAGTACTTTATTGTGTAAAAAGACACAAAAAACTAAACTTATCCCTGTGAAAAACGCATTATAGATGCCAAAACTGTGTTTTTCGCAGAAAGTGTTTATCGCAGCACTACTAAATTTCGAATGTACTAGTCATATTTAATGACTTATTGAGTATAGGATATATATCAATATCGACTAAATTTACTAAGACATTCTTTACATTTTTTACATAAAAGATTTGGTATCGCAATAATCCCAAATCAAACCTTTAAGAGCATACATAAACAAAAGCAAAATGGCGAGTTAATAGAGGTGAAATTTACAAAACATTAGATAAAAGTGCCTATTTGCCATTGGTTTATGTGATAACTGTCTACAATGAAGGATCTTTACTTATAACACAGGTAATTGCAGTCAATGAAATATGATATAAATCACATTTTATTGGTTGTTATTTCAGTATATTTACATAAATATGTGCTTTTTAAGTTTGAAATGTAAAGAAGCTTAAGTTTATATCTAATGACGGCTTATTTGTGAGCAAAACGAATAGTTTAGTAGACTTCAAAAAAGATGATTAGAATAAAAAACACACAGAGAATAGTGAAGAAAGTAAATTTACTGTATGTTTATCAGGGGGGTGTTGTTCGGATTTTCTACATGAAATAGATACTGGCGAGTGAGAGGTAATTTATGTCGACCACCAAACGGTAATAATGTAGGTGAACCATCAGTGTATGTGCTATATCTTGATATTGTAGTCACGATAAAGCCGTTGCTCGAAATCACTAAACCGGCGATTGAGGGTAGCACGAGCAATTCTAGTTGAAAAATAATCCATGGGAATGAAGTTAGATGACCCAAGGTTATCAATAATCAGAAATTTACCGTGAGGTTTATAACCTAATTGGTAAACAATGTTATAAGTCTTAAGTGCCATCGTGACGATAGCCTCTTTATAAATGTCCTTTTTAAATTGCTCATAGGCAATTTTCATATTTTTTTTATGCTTTAAAAAAAGTTGTTTGTTTTTTAAGTAATAATCTAAAGTATGTGAAACATTTCCAGTTTTATCTTTGATTAATTGGAATACATATCCTAATCCGCGATCAGTTTGTTGGAAACCATAGTAATGAGAAATGGTTTTTGTGGTGAATTTTTTTTTGTATAAGCGCTTATAATAACGAACCTCCCTTAATGTTTCTTTATCATCTCTTCCACTTAAATGAATTTTTACGCATAGGTCATCATATTCAGGATGCTGATAACAAGCACGCTGTCGGCCTGATGCGATCAAATTGATAGAGGGTAATGCGATTTTTTTATTTAAATTCTTATGCATGATGATTAACACTATTTTTAACGATTCTAAAGTTTTTGATGTATAGATGAGCCTTAAGTGGCGTTGCGACGATTTTCATAAATTATAGGGCTAATACTATTAGATATTATTTATAAAGTGTTGCATTTTGTGTGGTTAATTAAGTGTGATGTAAGTCATTTATTTTGTTTTGATAAATAATTAAAACAAAAAATAAAAAACTACGACCATAAATGAAATTATTAATATCCCTTTGGAATTAGTATGTCGTCCTCAGGCAATTCAGCCAAATTAAATACTTTAACTGTAAATAAATTACAGAAAGTGACGATAACATAATTTTAAAAGGGGATTTCATTATGAATAGCTCAGTAAAAAAAATGGTCATGACTTTTCTGGCAGTAACAGCATTAAGCACAAGTTTTTCAATCGTTGCGTCAGAAAATAGTGAGACGAAACGCAGTAGTACAGGCGTTATTCGATTTACTGGTGCCATAGTTGCATCACCTTGTGTTGTCGAAGCGAATGCTAATAAAGTTGAAACTAAATGCTGGAATGATAATGGTAAATTGGAAACTGCATCTGCAGATATTCGTAAATTAAAAAATAAAGAAATGTTGCTTCCGAATCAAAAAGGTACTCAACAATTTAATTGGATTAATAAAGATAAAACCTTAGGTATTTATACAATAAAATACGATTAATCTTGAGTTGAATAAGAATTGAATGTAGCAAACTAATATGAGAAGGGTATGCAATGTTTAATTTTAATGACATATGCCTATGAACAGTAACTTCATAGGCATATAAAAAATTGTTTCTATCAAATTAAAAACAAAAATTAGTCACAACGGCCCATATAACGACGCTCAGCGATATGAATACGAATTTTTTCTCCGCTGGTTAAATATTCAGGGACTTGGACTGTTAGTCCTGTAGCCATGGTTGCGGGTTTAGTCCGTGCGCTTGCTGATGCGCCTTTAATTGCAGGTGTTGTTTCAACAATCACCATATCAACCGTTTGTGGTAGCTCTAATGCAAGAACTTGTCCATCCATTGTTAATACTTGCATTCCTGGTAACCCTTCTTCAGGAATAAAAAGTAATTCTTCTTCAATATCCGCTTTTTTGAAAATGTAAGGAGTGTAATCTTCATTGTCCATGAAGATATATTCATCACCATCAATATAAGAAAAACTCACTCCACGGCGTGTTAGCGAAATGGTTTCTAAAATATCATCGCCTTTGAAACGCTCTTCAACTTTCTGGCCAGTTTTGATATCAGTAAAGCGCATTTTATATAGCGTACTTGCACCACGAGCGCTAGGTGCTTGAATATCAATGTCTTTTACAAGTAATAGTTTGCCATTGTAGTTAATTGCTAAACCACGTTTAATTTCGTTGGCCTTGGCCATAAATAACCTTCTTTAGGGTTGTCAAAAAGAGTGCGACAAAATTACTCGCAGATAAGGAATTAGGCAAGATGCTGAAGTCAATTTTCAGTGAAAAATTTTTAGATAAATATCAGTATGAATATAACCTGTAGGTTATATTCATACTCGAATGGTTAATAGATAGGAAGTAAACCAGATAGCGACAATAAATGAGCAACCGCATTAATTAACCCAAAGAGGATCACGAAGCCAATGATAAAGGTCCCTCCTGGTGCTTTATAACTGTTGTTAGGGTAGCGTTTACGGCTTGCTTTCGCCATCAGGGCAGGGACAATGACAGCCCAAATAGTCGCTGCTAACCCTGCAAAACCAATCGCATAAATAAACCCATTAGGAAAAATTAAAGCGAGTATCGTTGGTGGTAAAAAGGTGACTAAAATGGATTTAAGGCGGCCAAATTTGTTATCTTCAAATTTGAAAAAATCAGCGATAAAATCAAATAACCCTAAAGACACACCTAAGAAAGAACTCGCTAAAGCCATATAGGAGAACAGGTTCAAAAACTGAGAAATAAAACTGCTTTGGGTGGAAATATTCATTTGGGTCAGTAATGCATCAATATTATTACCATTTTCTCTGATTTCAATAAATGAAGTTCTTGGAATATTTCCTTGAATCGCATACTGCCACAAAATATAGATAACCACGGTAATGGTTGCGCCATAGACGAGGCTCTTAACAACACTGCGGCTATCTTTATTATAATATTTTACTAATCCTGGCACATTACCGTGATAACCAAATGAAGTTAATAAATAAGGTAATGCGGCTAAGGCATATGGAAGATACTGGCTTTCACCTTGTTCAGTTTGGTTAAATAAGATAGCTGGAGATGCAGTTGAAACCATTCCACCGATTGACATAATAAAGGTGATTACCATTCCACCAATTAAAATAGTGCTTAACCTATCGACAGCACGCGTAGAAAGCCACACAAAAAAAGCCACTATGAAGGCAAAAATAAAGCCAGCACCTGCTTGAGGTATCTGTATTTTTTCTGACAAATTCGCTGCGATGATAGAGCTACCCGCAGAAATATAGGCATAAGTAAGTATGTAAAGTACAAAGGTGACGGATAAACTATTAATTGAATTCCATGTCGAACCCAACAAATCTTTAACCATCGTATGGAAACTAGCGCCCGCAGGGTAATTCATATTGGCTTCTAAAATCATTAACCCAGAAAGTAACATGCAAATAAAGGTATAAATCAACAGTATGACGGAGCCTGTGAACCATACGCCAGAAGTCACCATAGGAATAGAAAACATACCAGCACCCACTGCGGTACCGGCAATGATCATAGCACCTCCTAATATAGAAGGATTTTTTTGTTGTGTTGTTCCATCAATAGCCATGGTGGCTCCTAAATATATTGTTTCACTGTACTAGCTAAATGATACGGCAAGCATGAAGTATTGTAAATATAGTAAATAGAATAAAACAGGGAAAAATGAGTAATTAGAAAGGGATGGATAATAAACGTACAACGCGAGAATGTTTGTACGCTTACGATTAATTAGGCGTTTTGGCGATAGAAACGTTGTGTTAGCCAGAGGTCAACCGCGTTGCGACTAGCCTCAAAATGCGGTTCTGGGAGTTTGTCTGGTGAAACCCACATTAAGCTTTCACATTTATCTGGTTCCATAATTTGAGGCTCAACATCACCGTCATATTCAACATGCATGCAAACAGAAACGGTGTGTTTACCTTCTTGTTGGTGAGTTTGTAAATTATTGCTGATGCCAAAAACAGTGGGGGCTTGGATATCAATACCTATCTCTTCTTTTATTTCGCGAATTGCACAGGTTTCAAAAGATTCACCGGGGTCGACATGTCCGCCGAAAATGGACCAATAGGGCGCATGTTTACTACTGCGTTTACCTATCAAAATTTGCCCATACTTGTTAGTGATTAGCACACCGACACCAACGACGACGTAAGCAGGCTCAGACATATATTCTCCTTATTATTTTATTTTTCAGCGCGCTGATCCTGACATAATCTTGTAGAAAAACAAGCAGGAAAAAGTACAAATATCACTGAAAACAATATGCTTTAATGTTATAACTATACTTAAATTTAAAGACACGATAATCATGATAAGGGAGATTAGTGGTTATGACTCGCCGGGTTGCTACAATTACATTAAATCCTGCTTACGACCTTGTGGGCTTATGCTCTACTATCGAAGTGGGGGAAGTCAATTTAGTCAAAACCGCTAGCCTCAATGCGGGTGGTAAAGGGGTCAATGTCGCAAAAGTACTCCGTGACTTAGGTATTGATATCACTGTTAGTGGTTTTATGGGAAAGGATAACCAAGAGGAATTTCAACATTTTTTCAGTGAAAATGGCATGGCTAACCGCTTTAGTATGGTGCCAGGACGAACACGAATTAACGTAAAACTCACTGAAAACAATGGGGAGTCGACTGATTTCAACTTTTCAGGTTTTGAGGTCAGCAAAGAAGACTGGAACCGTTTCTCGACAGAATCACTCAATTGGCTTGGCCATTTTGATATGGTTGTGGTTAGCGGAAGTTTGCCAAGTGGTATTGATCCAGAAGAATTTACTCGGTGGATGACTCGCCTTCGCCAATTATGCCCATGTATTATTTTTGATAGCAGTCGAGAAGCCTTAAAGGCGGGTTTAAAAGCGTCACCATGGCTAGTAAAACCTAATCGTCATGAGCTAGAAAGTTGGGTTGGTCGAAAACTACCAGACTTACAAGATGTCGTAGCTGCAGCCCATGAATTAAGAGATAAAGGCATTTCCCATGTTGTCATATCGCTAGGGGAAGAAGGGGCTCTGTGGGTTAATGCTTCGGGTTCTTGGCTAGCTAAACCACCACATTGTGAAGTGATAAGCACGGTTGGGGCTGGTGACTCGATGGTGGCAGGGCTAGCTTACGGGCTACTCAATGGTGAGTCCAGTGAGCATACCTTACGTATGGCGACTGCAATTTCTGCACTCTCAGTTTCCCAGCCAGATGTCGGCTTAAAAAATAGAAATAAATTAGCGGATATGATGGCAAAAATTGAAATGAAATCGTTATAGGTCATTCAGTTCAAATAAAACCCCCATATGATAAATGCGGGGGTTTTTGTTATTAGAAAGTAGGCTAAATCGCTAATTATTTTGTTGTGCTTTTAACCACGCAATTTCTTGTGGCCAAATATCGGGGTTTACGGTTTCTAAAATCAAAGGGATACCATCGAAGCGGTTATCTTGCATAATGTAAGTAAATGGTGCAAAACCAATATTCCCTTCACCTAAACTATGGTGGCGGTCGACACGGCTGGCAAATTCACTTTTCGCATCATTAAGGTGCATTCCTTTTAGAAATTCAAACCCGACAATTTCTGCAAACTGGTCAAATGTTTTATCACAATCTTCGGCAGTGCGTAGGTCATAACCTGCGGCAAAAGCATGACAAGTATCGATACACACACCTACACGGCTTTTATCTTTTACCCCATCAATAATTTTTGCGAGATGTGTAAAGTCAAAACCTAAGTTAGTACCTTGCCCTGCCGTATTTTCAATGACAGCAGTCACTCCCTCGGTTTCAGCAAGCGCGATATTAATAGATTCAGCAATCCGCGCTAAACAGTCGTCAATTTCAATTTTGTTTAAATGACTACCTGGGTGGAAATTAAGTAAATCAATACCTAATTGCTCACAGCGCTGCATTTCATCGATAAAAGCGACCCGAGATTTTTCTAGAGCTTCAAATTCAGGATGACCTAAATTGATTAAATAGCTGTCATGGGGCAGGATCTGGTGTTTACCGTATCCATATTTTTTGCAGTTATCTTTAAATTTTTTAATCACTTCTTCGTTAAGTGGTGCAGCTTTCCACTGACGCTGATTTTTTGTGAACAATGCAAAAGCGGTTGCGTTGATTTCATGTGCGCGAATAACGGCTTGGTCAACACCACCAGAGGCGCTGACATGTGCTCCAATATATTTCATTTTTGACTCCTTTTTATTGGAGTATGCCATTAATAAGCGAATAAATGAAATCAACAAAAAAGCCACCGGTTAAGGTGGCTAAAAACGAGGAGAATGTAGATTAAAAAATGTTTTGAATCAGTAGGTTAATTAATAGTCCGCCAACTATCAACCAAACAAACAGTATCAACGCCATTAGCAATGGTTTAATGCCCGCTTGGCGAATAGCGCTAACATGGGTAGTCAACCCTAAAGCAACCATTGCCATAGCAAGTAAAATGGTATCCAAAGCAATAACTTGCTGTACTAATGCCTGAGGCAGTAAATTGAGTGAGTTAAAACCTGCGACAACAATAAAAAATACAGCAAACCAAGGAATAGTAATTTTACTTTTTTGGGTCTTTGTTGTTTGGTTTGCAGCCGTTTTACGGCTTAAAAACGCAGATAAAATAATTAAAAATGGCGCAAGCATCATGACACGGATCATTTTGGCAATAACAGAGGCATTTTCTGCGTCTGTACCAATTGTATGGCCTGCTGCAACAACCTGTGCAACTTCATGTACTGTTGAACCAATGTAAATTCCAAAGGTTTCTTCTGTTGCCGGAAACCAACCAAAGTGCGCGTTTAATTGGTAAATCCAAGGGTAAACAAAGATACAAATTGTACCAAAGATAACAACAGTTGAAACGGCAACAGCGACTTTACTCGCAGAAGCTTTAACGACAGGCTCAGTTGCCATGACCGCGGCTGCGCCACAGATACTACTGCCAGCACCAATTAATAATGTTGTTTCTTCATCAAGACCGAACACTTTTTTGCCTAGCCAATACGCTAATAAAAATGTCGATGTTAATGTTAAAGCATCAATAATTACACCAGTAGCGCCTACGTCAGTGATCTGTTGAAAAGTAAGGCGAAAGCCATACAAAATAATCCCGGCACGTAAAAAATAGTGTTTGGCAAATTTAATGCCAGCATCACAAGATTGACTGGCTACGGGGTAAAAAGTATTCCCGACAATAATTCCTAATAATATTGCGAGAGTTAATGCACCTAAACCAATATCCATAAACCAGGGTTGGTCACCGAGGTAAATTGCAATAGCAGTTAGAATACCCGCTAGAATAATACCTGGTATGAGTTTAAATATAGGGTTTAGGCTATTATGCTCAAGGGTGTTGGTGTCACTTTTATTCATGATAATACTCTTTATTACCGCTTATAAGATTTAGTAATAAGGATATAACAAAAGTAATAATAATTTAAATTGATTATCATTATATAATCTACCACCAAAATAGATTATAAGTTTCTTCTGGAATATTGCGAATAAATCGTTAATATTAACATTATTATTACAAATACTAAAAATCACGTTGGGGCTTACCTTTATGCGAATTACACTTAGGCAACTTGAGGTTTTTACGGAAGTATTAAAAAGTGGCTCCACGACGCAGGCATCTCAGTTATTAGCACTTTCACAATCGGCTGTCAGCGCGTCGCTAACGGATTTAGAAGGTCAATTAGGCGTTCAATTATTTGACCGTGTGGGTAAACGACTTGTTACGAATGAGCACGGAAGGCTGCTATATCCCAAAGCTTTAGCGTTATTAGAGCAAGGGTTAGAAGTCGAGCAATTATTTAAAAAAGAGATGGGCGCAGTGCGTCTTGCAGCAAGTACAACGATTGGTAATTATATTTTACCAGAAGTCTTAGCGGGTTACCGTCATGACCACCCGGATATTCCTTTAGAGCTTTTTATCAGTAACACAGAAGAAATTATTAAAGCAGTCATGGAATTTAGAGCCGATGTTGGGTTAATCGAAGGCGTTTGTCATAGCCCTGAGTTAATTTCAAAAGCATGGTTAAAAGATGAACTCGTTATTTTTGTTTCACCCCAAAATCCATTGGCGAATAAAAAAGTTTCTTTAAAAGATTTGCGTGATGCGCCTTGGATTTTGCGTGAAAGAGGTTCAGGTACGCGGGATGTACTCGACCAATTATTATTTGCACATCTTCCTGGCTTTCATATTTTAATGGAGCTAGGGAATTCAGAAGCTATCAAGCATGCAGTTCGTTATGGAATAGGTATAAGTTGTTTATCTCGTCGGGTGATCGAAGAGCAATTAGAAAATGGCTCTCTAGTTGAACTAAAAATAGATGAACTTCATTTAGAAAGAACGCTATATTTGATTTATCACCGCCAAAAGCATCTTTCGAATGCGATTACTAACCTTCTGTCTTACTGTAATTAAAAATCCTCGTCATCTTTTAACCTGTCGCGTTGTTGGCTGCAATCGACGACCCAAGTCACATACTAATGTATGCTCCTTGGATAGTCTCAATTGCCGCCTAGCGACACGCTAAAAGCTATAGAGGATTGCAGTGAATGTGTTGCACTTGTGATAGGCTATCGCGTTGTTGGCTGCACTTTTTATGTGCCTTGAACAGCCACATTTGCCGCTACTGACACGATAAAGAAAATAAGACGTCGTCCTCTTATTAAGAGGGTATACTGAATTTTTTGAGATAACGCATTTTACTTATAATTTTGTGTGAATTATGAAGGTATCTTATAACAGTGAAGAGTTGCTTAGTTCTCACAGTCTATTTTGCTAGAATCCCTGCGATATTAGCTGAATAATAAAATGCAGGGAACAAATGTCAGAACAACATACCAATACTATCTCGCAGGGCGGCCCACAAAGACTACGCCGTGAGCTAAAGGCACGCCATCTTGCGATGATTGCTATCGGTGGGTCCATCGGTACAGGTTTATTTGTTGCCTCTGGGGCAACGGTTGCACAAGCAGGCCCCGGTGGAGCACTCCTTTCTTATGCTATCATTGGTTTAATGGTCTACTTTTTGATGACCAGTCTAGGTGAGTTAGCCGCATATATGCCCGTTTCAGGCTCATTTGCAACCTATGGTGCAAAATATGTCGATGAAGGTTTTGGCTTTGCACTTGGGTGGAACTATTGGTACAACTGGGCTGTGACCATTGCAGTTGACTTAGTTGCCGCTCAATTAGTGATGACTTACTGGTTCCCAGATACCCCCGGTTGGATTTGGAGCGCCATTTTCCTTGCCATTATTTTCTTACTGAATTTCATCTCAGTTAAAGGGTTTGGTGAGGCTGAATACTGGTTCTCATTAATAAAAGTCACCACGGTCGTCATTTTTATTGTTGTCGGCGTATTAATGATTTTTGGCATCATGAGCGGTGCGGAAAATGCCGGGTGGCATAATTGGGAAATTGGTGATGCGCCTTTTGCTGGTGGTTTTTCAGCCATGATTGGTGTGGCAATGATAGTTGGGTTCTCATTCCAAGGAACTGAATTAATCGGTATTGCTGCGGGTGAATCGAAAGACCCCGCTAAAAATATTCCAAAAGCCGTGCGCAAAGTATTTTGGCGTATCTTGTTATTCTATATCTTTGCAATCTTAATTATTAGTTTGATCATTCCTTACACTGATCCAAACTTACTGCGTAATGATGTCAAAGATATTAGTGTAAGCCCATTCACTTTAGTATTTGAAAATGCAGGCTTATTATCTGCGGCAGCAGTAATGAATGCGGTTATTTTAACAGCGGTATTATCGGCAGGTAACTCCGGTATGTACGCATCAACGCGTATGTTGTATACCTTAGCCCGTGAAGGTAAGGCTCCGCGTATTTTCGCCCGTTTATCTAAAGGTGGCGTACCTCGTTATGCATTGTTAGCAACGACGGTTGTTGCAGGGTTATGTTTCCTAAGTTCCATGTTTGGCAACCAAACGGTGTACTTGTGGTTGTTAAATACATCGGGGATGACAGGGTTTATTGCTTGGTTAGGTATTGCCATTAGCCATTATCGTTTCCGTAGGGGCTATATTGCACAAGGGAGAGATCTTAATGACTTACCTTATCGTTCAGGTTTTTTCCCAATCGGCCCTATTTTTGCCTTTATTTTGTGCTTAACAATCACGTTGGGTCAAAACTACCAAGCTTTTTTAGAAGATAAAATTGATTGGGTAGGGGTTACCGCAACTTATATTGGAATTCCGTTATTTTTAGCAATTTGGTTTGGTTATAAAATAGCGAAGAAAACGACGTTTATCCGTTATAAAGACATGAGCTTTCCAAGTTACCGCGAAAATTTAGATAAATAATTTTTTAAAATATCTATCATCAATAACAGCACTCTTCATAGGGTGCTGTTTTTTTATATATAGCGCAATAAACCTACATTTTGGCGGTAAAATAGGCTGAATGTTTGGGTTTACGATAATGGTCACAGAATTCCATTGATGAAACCCATGATTAAACTAATAATCGTATTGATAAGTATTCTTATTTGCTTTATTGTTACCTCATAAAAAAGTAAGTCAATGAGGTTAAGAGTGGAGCTCAATACTATGTCGTCGGTAGCCAAGAAGTCTGTAGCTAGGTCGGTAGTAAAAGGAATAAGTTTAGCGTTATTAGCAAGTGCCAGTATGAGCGCTTGGGCTGCAACGGTGACTGATATTGCAGGTCGTACCGTTGAGGTTCCTGATAATGTTAATCGCATTTTATTAGGCGAAGGACGCCTATTTAGTGCAATAGCTCTGCTAGAAGGTGATAAACCCATTGAGCGA
Source organism: Providencia sp. PROV116 (assembly GCF_028482485.1). Taxonomy (NCBI): domain Bacteria; kingdom Pseudomonadati; phylum Pseudomonadota; class Gammaproteobacteria; order Enterobacterales; family Morganellaceae; genus Providencia; species Providencia sp. PROV116. Next base: position 210,604 of record NZ_JAMPQO010000019.1, read on the forward strand.
ATTGTAGGTTGGCAAGGTGACCTTCGAAAACTAGACCCGCAAACCTATGCTGTTTATAAAGCGAAATTTCCTGAAATTGATAACATTCCATTAATTGGTAATACCAGTGCAGATAGCGTCAGTTCAGAAAAAGTATTAACCCTAAATCCGGATATTGCCATTTTTGGTTTATCAGGTCATGGACCGGGTAAAAATAGTGAGTTAGTCAACCAACTGGAAAAAGCGGGTGTCCCTGTCGTATTTGTGGATTTCCGTGATAAACCACTGGAAAACACTTTACCAAGCATGCGTTTACTTGGTAAAGCATTGAACCGCGAACAGGCGGCAAATAAGTATGTCGATTTTTATGAAAGAAACCAAAAATTAGTCACTGATATTACTTCGAAAATACCAGAAGATAAAAAACCAAGTGTTTTTATTGAGTTACGCGCTGGTGCTTTTGAAGATTGCTGCGGTACCGCTGGCGATGGAAATATGGGGAATTTTATTGATTTAGCTGGTGGTAAAAATATTGCTAAAGGTGTTTTGCCGGGCGCACTTGGTACGATGAACTTAGAGAAAATCATTGCTGCAGACCCAAATGTTTACATTGCATCTGGTGCAAAAGCACCGGGTAGTAAAGATGCCGGCGTTCAATTAGGCGCACAAAGCACATTAACAGATGCACAAAAAAGCCTGAAAAAAATTACTGAACGTAAAGGGATTAGCTCGTTATCAGCCGTAAAAGATAAGCAAGATTATGCTATCTGGCACAATTACTATAACTCTCCATACAATGTGATTGCGACGCAAGTTTTCGCCAAATGGTTTTATCCAGAACAGTTTGCTGACCTTGAACCGCAAAAAACACTCGAAGAATTGCACAGAGAGTTTCTCGCCATTGAGCCTACAGGTGTATATTGGGTCAGCGAAAAGTAATGAAAACGGGTAAGAGTTGATGAGTATTACGAGCGAGCCAATGATTACGGCTGAAAAAGCGGCTATTCAGGCTGACGATAATGTAAAACAGCATTATCAGACTATGTTACGCCGTCGATTGACATGGATAGTTGTTATCATCGCGGCAATTTTATTATCACTGGTTATAGATTTTACCTTGGGGCCTTCAGGGTTATCTCTCGAGCGCTTATGGCAAACGTTGATAACCCCAGAGTCGGTTGATGCAGGAACGCGTGTCATTGTCTGGGACATTCGCTTGCCTTACGCATTGATGGCCGTGGTGATTGGCATGTCATTAGGGCTTGCGGGTGCTGAGATGCAGACAATCCTCAATAACCCGTTAGCGAGCCCATTTACATTAGGGGTATCTAATGCCGCGGCATTCGGCGCCGCATTAGCAATTGTTTCTGGCATTGCAATTCCAGGCGTGCCCGACCAGTGGGTGATATCAGCCAATGCCTTTATTTTTGCATTATTAGCAGCGTTGATGTTAGACGCAGTAACCCGCTGGACACGCGTAGCAACTTCAGGTGTCGTACTGTTTGGTATTGCGCTTGTGTTCACCTTTAATGCATTGGTTTCCATGATGCAATTCATCGCAACAGAAGATACCTTGCAGGGTTTAGTCTTTTGGACGATGGGCAGTTTATCAAAAGCGACTTGGGTGAAACTTGGGGTGATGGCATTAGTTTTCGCACTTATTTTCCCAATTGCCATGATGAGTTCATGGAAGCTAACGGCTTTAAGATTGGGTGAGGATAGGGCGATCAGTTTCGGTATTGATGTGCGCCGTTTAAGGTTAACAACGTTATTACGCATTAGTATTTTATCGGCGCTAGCCGTGGCATTTGTCGGTCCTATTGCCTTTATTGGTTTAGTTGCGCCACATATAGCAAGGTTGATTTTTGGTGAAGATCACCGTTTTTATCTGCCTGCAAGTGCATTAATTGGGGCGTTAATTTTATCCATGGCCTCAATAGCGTCGAAGAATATTATTCCGGGTGTGATTATCCCTGTTGGGATCGTGACCTCGTTGGTTGGTGTACCGTTCTTCCTAAGTATTATTTTGCGTCATAGAGGGAACGTATCATGAGTGGCCTGATTATTAACCAATTTAATGCAGGTTACCCTAAACGTCCCGTAATTGAGAACCTATCGACGGATATCTTGCCTCGCGGCAAGATCACGGTATTACTTGGGCCAAATGGTAGTGGTAAATCCACATTATTACGGTCGTTGGCGGGGTTAAATAAGGCAACAGGGCAGCTGTTACTGGATGGTCAGGACTTAACCCAACAGAGTTTTGCCCAGCGAGCACAAAATGTGGTGTATTTACCGCAAACGTTACCTGCTGGTGTGCACCTGTATGTTTTAGAGTCAGTGATTGTTGCTCAACGTGCTTCAGGCGGTTTGAGGAATGAGAATAGTAAAGACGAAGTGATGGGGTTATTACGTCAATTGGGTATTGAGCATTTGGCGTTAAGTTATTTAGACCAACTCTCAGGTGGTCAAAAACAATTAGTGGGTTTGGCACAATCTTTAATTCGTCAACCCAACTTATTGTTATTAGATGAGCCTTTAAGTGCGTTAGATTTAAATTACCAATATCATGTGATGGATTTAGTCGCAAAAGAGACGAAACGTCGAAATATAATCACGGTTGTGGTGGTTCATGATATTAATATTGCGCTCAAACATGCGGAGCATGTATTAATGTTGAAACAAGGTAATTTAATTGCTCAAGGCGAACCCGCTGAGGTTATTACCCCCGAAAGCCTTGCTGAGGTTTATGGCGTGCGGGGTCGTATTGAACGTTGTTCGCAAGGTGTGCCACAAGTCCTAATAGATGGGCTGGTTGATAAATTAGCAAGTTAATATAGTAATAGAATAGTGTGCTTGCAGCATTTGGCAAGCACATTAAATAAAATATAGAGGGCGCAATATTAAAAAATCAAATCTTAATTAATAGTAATTACCCATAGGAAATTTAATTGAATTATATAATGGTTTTTACCATGAATTTCCTATGGGTATTTAAATACCCCAATAATAAAAAATATTTTTTGATTCAATGAAATCAATGTGAGCAAATCAATTCATATATAAAACAAAATATCTCTTGGAGAGTTGGGAATGGTTGTTTTTAATAAAAGAAAAGTGGCAATTAGCATTATTGCGGCTATTGCTGCGGCGCCTGCATTTGCTGATGATAGTAATGATAAAATCTATGTAACAACAGCATCAGGCTACCAACAGAAAATTGAAGATGCACCTGCGTCTATTTCTGTTGTGACGCGCGAACAACTCGAAACTAAAGCTTACCGTGATGTGACTGACGCATTAAAAGATGTACCGGGTGTTTTAGTGACCGGTGGCGGCAGTAGCTCAGACATCAGCATCCGTGGTATGGATGCTAAATACACCATGATTTTAATCGATGGTAAACGTGTTGACACACGTACAACTCGCCCAAATAGTGATGGCTCTGGTATTGAACAAGGTTGGTTACCACCATTACCAGCTATTGAACGTATTGAAGTGGTACGTGGCCCAATGTCATCGCTGTATGGTTCAGATGCGATGGGAGGGGTAATTAATATTATCACTCGTCGCGTACAACAAGAGTGGACGACCAGTTTACGTGCTGATACAACATTAACAGAACGTAAAAATTCAGGGAATACAGGGCAAGGCAGCTTTTACACCTCAGGCCCATTAATTGATGGGTTATTAGGTGTAAAACTGCAAGGCCAATATTCACATCGTGGTGAAGATAAAATCATTAATGGTTTTAACCGCCAAATCATGGCGAGTGGTGGAGCAACAGTATCGTTGACCCCTGATGACAAAAATACCTTCGACGCAGAATTTAAACGAGATAACCAACACCGTGATGACCGTGAAGGTTATACAAGCAAAAGAGGCGACGGTAGCGGTTTTAGCAAATATGAGTTGACTCATATGGCATTAACCCATACGGGTATTTATGATATTGCATCAACAGATACCTATGTTCAATACGATGAGACAAAAAACCCAGGCCGTAAAATGACGGCAGAAGACCTTGTTTTCCGTAATCAAAGTGTCTTTTTACTGGGTGACCATAGTTTAAGTATTGGCGGTCAATATCGTAAAGAGAAATTGAAAGACGAAGGTAATAAATTTAAACAGTATAATCAGCTTGAACGATATAGCTGGGCGTTATTCGCAGAAGATGAATGGTTAATGACCAATGACTTTGCGTTAACGGGTGGTATTCGTATGGATAAAGATGAAAACTACGGTTCACACTGGACTCCACGTTTGTATGGTGTATGGCATGCTGATGAACAATGGACAATTAAAGGTGGGGTAACTACAGGTTACAAAGCACCAAGCTTGCGTGAATCGTCTGCAAACTGGGGACAAGCAACAGGTGGTAATGCAGGTAATGCCGTTATTTATGGTAATCCTGACTTAAAACCAGAGAAAAGTGTGACCGAAGAAATTGGTGTTATCTGGAACAATCAAGATAATATTACTGCGGGGATAACTATCTATAACACTGACTTTAAAGATAAAATTACTGAAGTTAGGCGTTGTGAAGAAAATAGTAGCACAGTAAGAGCATGTACAGTAGCTCAAGATGGTGAAGGTGACAAACCTAACCAACCGTATCGTTTCATTAGCGATAAAGCGAATGTTGATAAAGCAAGGATGCGCGGTGTTGAACTAACTTTCAACTGGCGTATTGTGGATGACTTAAGTTTTGCAGCTAACTACACCTATACTGATACTGAACAAAAAAGTGGTGTAAATAAAGGTAAGCCATTAAATAAGCAGCCTAAACATATGGCTAACTCCACACTGACATGGCAAACAACTGAAGATTTAGAAACATGGACACGTATGAATTTTCGTGGAAAAACCTCTGAATACCAAGGTCGTGGACAAAAAATGTCAAGTGGTACAGCATCTTATGCTTTGTTTGATTTAGGTGCGAGTTATCAGCTTAACAAGAATGCGAACATTGTTGGTGGTGTCTATAACGTCTTAGATCGCCGAATCGATAATGCGACTTACGGTGCTGAATTAGAAGGCCGTCGCTACAATATCGGTATCAACTACAACTTCTAATCGAAAAAACAATTTCGATTAATCCAAACCCTTTGGCTTCTACCAAAGGGTTTTTTGTTGATTAAAACCTGATAAAAATCATAAGAAAAGAGGTTATAAGCAGATATGGCAAAAAGTCAGAAATAATCAAAATTTCTTATGGAAAATAGGGTGATTTGTTAACAATTTAACTTGCTATTTGTGGTTATGGCGTGCAAAATGCGCGAACTAAAAAATAACTGATGCTTAATTAAATGAAGCATCGGTTTTTTTGTTTTTAGGAACGTTCATTCTAGCGGGGCCGGACATAGAGCCGGAGAGATAATTTTAATATTTACGTGTAGCAAACATTTTTCGCTACCGATTTGAGGAATGCTTTTATGGCTTACTTTTTCGCATTCGCAGCAGGGCCAGGCGCTGGTGGCTGCCGTATCGATGACTATGGGGCTCTCGGTGGCTTCGCTCACACGCCTTTCTCCCTTTCTTCGTTTTTCTCTGCCTATAGGCAGATGCAAAGTCTTCCCAGTAACTGTCGATTAAGCCGAAGTAGTATGCAATCGAAAGTTATGGGAGGGCTTAGACGTGCAAAATAATACTCCAATTCCATTAGACATCGGTCACAATCAAACGGGTGCGAATAACCGCGTACAACTTGCAAAAACCTTAACATTGGTGCAAGTAGTGATGATCGGTATTGCGTATATCCAGCCAATGACGATATTTGATACCTTCGGAATGGTGTCAGATAAAACCGGTGGACATGTTCCAACTTCATACATTATTGCACTTGCTGCGATACTGTTTACTGCTCTGAGCTACGGTAAATTGGTGAAACGTTTCCCATCAGCCGGTTCAGCGTACACTTACGCCCAAAAATCGATGAGCCCTCATATTGGCTTCTTGGTGGGTTGGACATCCTTGCTGTCCTATATTTTTATGCCAATGATCAACATCTTATTGGCTAAAATTTATTTACAAGATATTTTCCCTAATGTTGAACCAGCGATTTTTGTTGTGGGTTTAGTCATTTTGATGACGGCAGCAAACTTACGCGGTATCAACGTGATAGCGAACTTAAGTACCGTGATTGCGATTATCCAAGTTGGTGTCATGGCGGTCTTTACGGGCTTAGTCATTCACGGTGTTTCGAATGGTGAAGGTTCAGGTGAGATTTGGACATTTAATCCATTTGCTAATGAAAAAACCGAAGTGATCCCACTGATAGCTGGGGCGACAATTCTTTGTTTCTCATTCTTAGGTTTCGACGGATTAAGCTCATTGTCAGAAGAAACGCCAAATGCAGGTAAAGTCATCCCGCGGGCTATTTTCTTAACTGCGTTAATTGGTGGGGTTATCTTTATTACCGTTTCTTTCTTCTTACAGCAATACTTCCCAGATGTATCACGCTTTAAGAATATTAACGAGACACAGCCAGATATTATGCGTTTTGTTGCTGGAGCATTCTTCCAGTCAATCATTCTGGTGTTCTCATGCGTTACGGTATTAGCGTCAGGTATGGCCGCTCATGCGGGTAGTGCGCGTTTAATGTATGTCATGGGGCGTGATGGAGTATTCCCAGAAAAAGTATTTGGCTATGTTAGCCCAACGTGGCGCACCCCTGCATATAACGTATTAATGGTTGGTTTCTTAGCACTAGGCGCTATCTGGTTTGAAATGGATTTTGCAACCGCATTAATTAACTTTGGTGCACTAATCGCGTTTACCTTCGTGAATATTTCGGTTATCAGCCAATTCTTTATTCGTGAACGCCGTATGACTGGGGCTAAAAATATCATTAACTATTTGATTTTACCTGTCATAGGGACATTAACAGTCTGTGTGTTATGGCTAAATATTGAAGAAGATTCAATGGTATATGGTTTAGTCTGGACTGCGGTTGGTTTAGTTTATATGGCTATTTTAACGCGTATGTTTAAGCGTCCTATGCCGCAAATGAGCGACATCTAACTATATTCTTCATATTTCGCGCTGTAGCTGCGTTGCGTTCTCAAAACGACATGGGTCACATACTTATGTATGCTCCCCATGCTCGTTTTGCTCGGCGCCTTGCTACAACACGAACTATTTTGAATATACTCAGAATTAGAATTGATCAAATAGCGTCCTTGAGGCGCTATTTTTTTACCCGTTAAGAATTATTTAAGATAAAGCGTGTAGCCTATTAACATCATAATATTATGTGATATTGTTGTTACAACACATAATGCATAACTATGATAATTACGAATTCGATTAATAAGGCACACAAATGAATGATGCAAAGAAACCTGAGAATCAACGGTTATTACTGACGCTTAGGAATATTGTTGGCAAAAAAAATATTTTAACAGAGCCGCATAAAACAGAACGTTATCGCAAAGGCTTTCGCTCTGGTATGGGGGATGCAATCGCGGTTGTATTTCCAACAACATTGCTCGAACAATGGTATGTTTTCAAGGCGTGTGTTGAAGCGGACAAAATTGTCCTGATGCAAGCAGCGAATACAGGGTTAACCGAAGGGTCAACACCGAGCGGTTATGATTATGATCGCGATATCGTCATCATTAGTACATTGAAATTAAACCAAATTCAAGTTTTACCAGAATTTAACCAAGTGGTTGCGATGCCGGGAAGCACTTTGTACGATCTGGAAAAAATCTTAAAACCATTAGGGCGCGAACCGCACTCTTTGATTGGGTCTTCGTGTATTGGTGCTTCTGTAGTTGGGGGGATTTGTAATAGTTCTGGTGGGTCGCTAGTACGCCGAGGTCCTGCTTATACGGAGCTGGCTCTCTATGGTCGAGTCAATGATGATGGCAAAGTAGAATTGGTAAATCATCTTGGTATCGATTTAGGAGACACCCCAGAAGAAATTCTGACAAATCTGCAAAATCGCGGTTATAGCAGTGAAGACGTGCAAGTTAGCGATAAATTAGCCTCTGATCACGAATATGCAGAACGTGTTCGTGATGTCGATGCCGATACACCATCACGCTTTAATGCTGATGAACGCCGTCTATTTGAAGCATCAGGATGCGCAGGAAAATTAGCCGTATTTGCTGTTCGTTTAGATACTTTCCCTGCAGATAAAAAAACACAGGTATTTTATATCGGTTCTAATAATCCAGATGTTTTGGAAGATATCCGTCGTTATATTTTGAGTGAATTTAAAAACCTGCCAGTAGCAGGTGAATATATGCACCGTGGTTGCTTCGATATTGCAGAAGTTTATGGCAAAGATACCTTTTTAATGATTGATAAATTCGGCACTGACAAAATGCCAATGTTTTTCACCATTAAAGGGCGAATTGATGCGGTATTAAATAAAGTCCCATTCCTGCCATCAAATCTGATTGACCGTACTATGCAGGTTCTCAGTAAATTATGGCCCTCCCATTTGCCGCCTCGTATGAAAGAGTTCCGTGATCGTTACGAACACCACTTAATGTTAAAAATGGCTGGAGACGGCATTGATGAAGCTAAAGTTTGGCTAAAATCTTATTTTTCAAGCGCAGATGGCGGCTATTTTGAATGTACACCCGAGGAGGGAGCAAAAGCATTTTTACATCGTTTTGCTGCTGCGGGTTCTGCGGTTCGTTATCATGCTGTCCACAACAAAGATGTGGAAGATGTTTTACCTCTTGATATCGCATTACGCCGCAATGATAGAAATTGGTTTGAAACGTTACCACCAGAAATTGAAAAGTTATTGGTGCATAAATTATACTGTGGCCACTTTATGTGCCATGTTATGCATCAGGATTATGTATTGAAAAAAGGCGTAGACCCGAAAGAGCTAAAAGAAAAAATGTTAGCTTTGTTAGATGAACGAGGCGCTCAATATCCTGCAGAGCATAACGTAGGTCATTTATATAAAGCCCCTGAACAGTTGAAATCGTTCTATAAGCAATCTGACCCAACAAATACAATGAACCCCGGTTTAGGTAAAACAACTAAACGCAAAAATTGGGAAGGGGATTGTAGTTGCGGTCATTCTCATGACCATTAAGGCACGTGTCATATAAATGAAAAAAAGCAGGTATTGGTAAGCATTTCAATATCTGCTTTTTTATGACTAAATTAGCTGGCGAGGTCTCTCGCATAATTAATCAATGCTTTTAATTGCTGGCAACGCTTTTCATCATGTTGATGCTCTACAAGTAATAGCTGTATTTGTTGCATATATTCTGTTAAACGCTCTTCATTAAAGTAGTCTCTACGGTGCTGTAACCAGCGCTGCTGCTCATCATAAGATAAGGTTGCAGGGTAATTACGTGCTTTATAGCGAAAGAAAAGTTCTTTCATGCGCTTATCTTCAAAACTTAATTCCAATGCAGGTAAGTTCTGTGGGGAAGTTTCACGAATAATATCCATCGTTGAGCGGTCAGAAGGACTGAAAAAACCATTATAAATTTGTGTATCGACATCATCTGACTCTGCAAATATTTGAGGCTCGCTAAATAACTCAATTAGTTTATTACGAATTTCAGGGTGCTTGCGTAAGGTTTCCAGATTGCGCATACATAAGTCACGGTCAACACCTGTTCGCTGTGCATCTTCTGGGCGCAGTGTCTTTTCTGGCGCTAAAATTGGGCATTTATTAATATGAACTAATTTTACAGGAATGGGAGAAGCGCCCGCCAATTCAGCTTTAGGCGTATATAATCGGGTACGTAATTGTTGAACGTCTAAGTCAATTAATGGTGAGATATCGGCAGATAAATCGCACATAATAACGGCATTTTTGTTATCAGGATGCCAAGCAAGCGGAGCGACTAAACTGGCATAAGAGCGCAATGCGCCAAACATACCAGAGACATGAACTAATGGTGTTATTTCTACAATATCAATAAGTTGACTTATTTTATTTTTATTTCTTAACTGATAAAAGTAATCGAACATTCGCGGTTGAGCGGCTTTCAACAGTTTTGCCATATTTATAGTCGCTAAAACGTCAGACATTGCATCATGTGCATTTTCATGAGCAACCCCATTTGCTTTGGTCAAATGTTCTAAACGCATACTCGGTAAACCATCTTCATTTTCTGGCCATTGAATACCTTCAGGGCGAAGCGCAAAACAGGCACGCAAAGTGTCGAGTAAATCCCAACGCGAATTTCCTTGTTGCCAACTATATGCATATGGGTCGTAAAAATTTCGGTAAAAAATATTACGCGTAACTTCATCATCGAAACGAATATTGTTGTAGCCCATAATACAGGTATTAGGGACACTAAAAGCCGCATGAATTCGTTTAGCAAACTCGGCTTCATTAATGCCTTGAGATAATGCGACTTGCGGGGTGATCCCAGTGATCATGACGGCTTCAGGTTGCGGTAAATAGTCATCAGCCGGAGCACAATAAAAAACTTCGGGTTCTTCAATGATATTAAAATCAAGGTCAGTGCGAACGCCTGCAAACTGCGCAGGCCTATCGAGAGCAGGGCGCTTACCAAAGGTTTCATAGTCATGAATAAAAAAGGTCGGTTGTTTTTTATTATCTTGCAACGTTTTCACCATTTTGATGATTATATAGTAGATTGATAGTGGTTAATTTATTGCTATTCACTATACCTTGTTGATTAATGATACCTTATCTACCGTAAAAGCTAAACCAAGGCTATCTGTTATTGAGTGGGTAAGATTGAGAGCCGCATAACTTGGATGATTTGATGAAATCTTTTACCCAGCAGATATTCGTCATTAATTTGCGAGAGTATATCGTGATTGATATCACATATATCAATTGTTAACGTTAACATTAGTGATTAACATCACAATTAACAGGCTATTTTGTGGTTTGAAATTAATGTTAACCTTAACATTTCATCAAGATAATTTTTGATAGGTGATGAAATATGAATCGTGGCTCAAGAAAGTATTATGCCTCTTTGAGTGCATTATTGTTTTTTTTCTTTTTCACGTGGTCATCAACGTTTTCTGTCGTCGCAATCTGGCTGCGTAAATATGTTGGCTTGGATGGGGCGGATACAGGATTTATTTTCTCTTGTATTTCGATTGTGGCACTTTGCGCACAGCCACTCTATGGGTTTATGCAAGATAAATTAGGATTACGAAAAAATTTACTGTTATTTATTGCAGTTCTACTGATTTCATCTGGGCCATTTTTTATGGTTTTCGGTACGTTGCTAAGATGGAATGTGTTTTTGGGTAGTGTTATTGGTGGTTTGTTTATTGGCATGACTTTTCATGCGGGCATTGGTGTACTTGAATCTTATACAGAGCGAGTTAGCCGATTACGTAATTTTGAATATGGAAAAGCGAGGATGTGGGGCTCATTGGGTTGGGCGACTGCAACGTTTTTTGCTGGGCGTAATATTAACCTGAACCCTGATTACAATTTTATCATGGCAACCGTTTCAGGCTTATTATTTTTAGTTATTTTATTGAATTTAAAAACGGCAAACGCAGATGCCTATAATAGCCTTGAACATGGTAAACCTTCAGCCATCACTGTGAAAGATGCTTTGCAATTGTTTGTACAGCCCCATTTTTGGGCTTTGATATTGTTTGTATTAGGTACCTGTATATACAGTGTGTATGACCAGCAATTTATGGTGTATTTTGCCCATCAGTTTCAAAGTGAGCAATTAGGTAATGAGATGTACGGTTATCTAAATTCATTGCAGGTTTTCTTGGAGGCAGGAGGAATGTTTTTAGCGCCATTTATCGTCAACCGAATTGGTGCTAAAAATGGATTGCTGTTTGCGAGTTCTGTCATGGCTCTACGCATTATTGGTTCAGGCCTAGTTGATGGCGCGATTATGATATCGATAATGAAATTACTGCATGCCGTTGAGCTCCCGATTCTGTTAGTCGCGATTTTTAAGTATAACAGCCTTCATTTCGATAAACGTTTGTCATCGACACTTTATTTGGTTGGCTTTAGTTGCATGAGCTCTGTCGTTGCAAGTATTTTATCGCCATTAGCGGGTTGGGGGTATGATAAAATTGGTTTTGCTGATACCTATCTGGTCATGGGGATATTTGTTATTATTACGACGATATTATCTGCATTTTGTCTCAGAGGTGATGGGGCAGGTCATCAAGAAATCAGAGAAAAAGATCAAACAAATAAATGTAATCAAGATCACTCCGAAAATTTGGTCGTTAAAGTATAAAGTGAAATCAATTTTCAGCGGAATAATTTGATAAATATGCGAAACGGGCTTGTAACTCAATAGGATTAGATTGTATTGTGTTAATAGATAATGCGTTTTGAATATTGACTAGAGGGTTTTAAACATGGACAACGCTAACAAGCCGTCTTTCCAAAATGTTCTGGAATTTGTGCGTATGTTTCGTCGCAAAAATAAAATTCGTCGTGAAATCACCGACAATGAGAAAAAAATTCGTGATAACCAGAAGCGTGTTTTGCTGCTGGATAACTTGAGTGAATATATAAAACCAGGTATGTCGATTGAAGATATTCAGGCAATTATTGCGAATATGCGTAGTGATTATGATGATCGTGTTGATGATTATATTATCAAGAACGCTGAACTCTCCAAAGAACGTCGTGAAATATCGAAAAAGCTCAAAGAGATGGGTGAATTACCGCGTATTGATGTGAAATAATTACCACGTAAAGCCGAGGTCATCTCGGCTTTATTGTTTTTGACTTGAGTTGATAGATAGCATTGACCGCACGTAGTGATTATAAATTTAACCTATTAACTTGTTTGATTAATGCGGTTGCTAACCTTTCCATTTCATTTTCTGCAATAAATCCCATCGTCACTGCTGCTGCGACAAGCTGGCCTTCACCATTAAATACAGGACAAGCAATAGATTGCGCTCCGGGAATTCCTTCAGTTGGTTGGTAACGGATGGCATAGCCTTGTTGGATAACTTTATTAATTTCGTCCTGCGAATAGGAATTCGAACCAAATTGGTTATCAAATGCAGAATAAATCAGCCCAGCTGCACTTTTTACGACAGGCAATGGCGTGTTAGGTAAAAAGTCAATTTCAATATTTTTGAAGCTACGATTATATTTCACTAAAGACAGTGCCTTTCCTAGACGCGTGGCTATGCCTGTTGAAACGTTTTGTTCATCGCGAAATTGAATCAAATTATTGTTAATGGCGTCGATGTATGAGTCTTCAGGTTTAACAAAATTAGCTAAGAAGGTTAAATTGCGGCCTAAACCATAACGGCTAGTTTGAGTATCTTGGTACAGCATTTGTGTACGGCACAGTGAAACCAAATATTTATGTAGACGGCTTTTTGATATCTCACAACCTTTTGAAATATCCGCTGCACGAGCAATGCCCCCATTTTGAGCAATATAATTTAAAATGCTTACGGCTATATCAACAGAATTAACACCTTGCAGAGTAGACATACATAAACCTCAGTTTAACAAGTCCTGAAATTTTACCATGAGTTGCCTTGCGCTGCTAACGAACCAATAACGCAGAAGAATAATCCGAAAGCGGTAGCACCTTATTACCTATAAATAGATAGAATTATTGATGCTACTCAAGTTCATCTTTAGTGAATGGCGTATATATATAGTGTACTTATAAAGGCAATGTCGAGGTTTACTATAATGAAAACGATAAATTCACTACGTTTGAAACGCCGAACTCTACTCAAAGGGCTTGGCGTTGTAGGGTTGGCGAGTATCGCCCCCAGTTCTTATGCACAAGGAAACAGCAATCAACCCTTACCGAAGGTGCGACTCAAACTGTCGGACTACAAAACATTTCGGTCAACTTGTGCAATGGAGTGTTTGCATTGCAACCTAACCGCATATACCTACCAAGGTAAGCTGATGAAAATTCAGGCGACGGAAGGGTTTAATGTCAAATGTTGCTTGCGAGGTATGAGCCGAACTAAATGGGTCTATCATGACCAACGCATCAAAACACCGTTACTACGAGTAGGCGAAAAAGGTAAAGCTGAATTCAAACCGATAAGTTGGGATGAGGCGCTGGATCTTATTGAAAAAAATATTAGAGAGACCATTGATAAATATGGTAATGAAGGGTTGTTTATTTCCACTCATGCCGGAAATATGGACTCGATTAAAAATGATATGGGGAAGGCTTTCTTTGATTATTTAGGCGGTTCAACGAAACAAGCGGGTTCACTTTGTTGCTCTGCTGTAACAGCTGCGATGATCCCGATGCTCGGCCTGAGGTATGCAGACACCCGCGATACGATAGCGGATAGCCGTTATATCCTGTGTTGGGGCAATAACCCAGCTGTTACGATGCAAGCCTATTTTAAAAATTATAACCAAGCGAGAAGAAATGGCGCTCGATTAGTGGTGATTGATCCGCGTTTTAGTGAAACAGCTGCAAAAGCGGACGAGTGGATACCTATTATTCCAGGGACAGATACCGCGCTTGCTTTAGGTATGATTAAAATTATTATTGAAGAAAACCGGATAGATGAAAATTTCTTGAGGGCTCATACTGGCGCGGTTTATTTGGTCGATGCGAATCAAAAACAAGTCAGGCAAAACAAAGATGATAAGGACAGCTATTTAGTTTTCGACACATTAAGCAGACAATTAGTTCGTCATGATTCATCGGGCATTAAACCGGCACTTTTTCAACATGAACTTCCAGAGGATTTGAATTACACCACTGTTTTTGAACAAATTTACCAGCAAGCAAAAGGTTGGGATATTGCCCGGGTCAGTGAAGAAACGGATGTTCCAACGGAAACTATTGTACGTCTTGCTCGGGATTACTCATCAATAACTCCTTCAATGATTGTGCAAAACATGTCAGGAGCACAACGAACCGAACATGGCGCTTATGTCGCAGGAAGCCAGTTCTATCTCGCCTTATTGACTGGAAATATAGGTAAACGAGGGGCGGGTGTTTGTGATGCTGGCGGAGCTCGGCAAATGGCGAATTTTAGTCCAATAGTGCCACCGGCGCCGAATGTGAAAAACATTCCTCCCATTCCTGTAGCGAAAGTTGGCGATTTTATCGTCAATGAAAAGCCACATCCGATTAATTTCTGGTGGATTATGACGATGGGGGTTATGACCCAATTGCCGAATACCAACAAGGTTCGCGAAGCACTAAAGAAAGTTCCATTTGTTGTGGTAGCCGATAACCTCATGAGCTCAACAGCCTTATATGCTGATTTAGTTTTACCGGTGACCACTATTTTTGAAGATACCAGTTTGATGGCGGGCGTTCGTAGCCAATATGTCCAATTAATGGAAAAGGCGGTTGAGCCAGCAGGTGAAGCAAAACCCGACTATTGGATTTTCGCCCGATTAGCAGAACGTTTCGGGTTTGGCGACGTATTTAATAAGCCAATAGAGCACTATATTGATGCCTGTTTAGTCGGCTCTGGTATCACTCGCCAAATGTTAGAAAAAGGGCCAGTACGCCCAGTCGAAGGGGATTGGATACCGTTCAAAGATGGTGTGTTTAGGACATCAACCAAAAAAGCACACTTATTTGTTGAAGATTGGCAAAAGAAAAATTTTTCACCTGTCGTCGCTTACTACCAAGTGACCGAGTCTGTTAAAGGTTCACCTGAATTAGCCAAAAAGTATCCTTTGATGGCGGTTCAGCGCAAGTTAGCGCGTAGTGTGCATTCAAGTCATGGAATGAATGAATGGATCCTTGAAGTACAACGAAACCAGCCGAATGTCTTGATTCACCCAGAAGATGCTAAATCACGAGGCATTAAAGATGGAGAATGGGCGATCACCTTTAATGACCGAGGAGAACACCGAGCAATTGCTGTCGTGACAACGCATATTAAAAAAGGCGTAATTTCACTGGATAACGGCTGGTGGGAACAACAGGGGGGGAGCAGCAGTCATGTCACGAATGACCAAGTTGAACATTTGGGAACGGGGCACTGCTGTAATAGTACGTTAGTTGATGTAAGAAGGGAGGCTTAATCATGGTCAAGCAATATGGTTTTTTAATAAATACAAAAGATTGCTATGGTTGCCGCACTTGTTCAATGGCTTGTAAATCTGAGAATGTGACCCCGCCGGGCGTCTTGTGGCGTCGAGTTCGTGAATTCAATGATGATTCACCGAATACTCAAGCATTTATTACGATGTCTTGTAACCATTGTGATGACCCACAGTGTTTAAAAGTTTGCCCAGCAGACACCTATACCAAACGGGCGGACGGTATTGTCGTTCAAGATCATGAGAAATGTATTGGTTGCCAGATGTGTATTATGGCTTGTCCATATCATGCTCCTGTCTTTGACCCAGCAGAAGGGAAAACCAGCAAGTGTAATATGTGTGCGGAACGGTTAGATGAAGGCCTACTGCCAAGGTGTGTGGAGTCTTGCCCTACGGGTGCCATTGAGTTTGGTGATATCACTGAACTACGTAAAAAGCACACGACGAACTGGGCGGTACTGGAACATCGTTACAATATGCCAGACCACACGATCAGCAATCCAAACATTGTCATTATTGGGATGGAGGATTAATCATGGATATTAAACATATGGAACTCCCTCTGGTATTTTTTACAGTGATGAGCCAATGGGGGATTGGTGCGGTTCTCGCATTAACCATTTACCAAATGAAAGCCTGTCAAGGCTCCTTATTATCAGGCTCTGTATTACGTCGCGCAGTGCTATTGATATGGCTGATTGAAGTTATTGGTTCATCGATGTCAATGGGGCATTTAGGTGTGCCTCTCGAAGCATACCGTTCCGTTCTGGGGCTAAGTCATTCATGGCTAAGTCGCGAGGCAGTGACATTTGTATTATTAAATGGTGTTATCACTTTGTGGGCTCTATCTTGCTGGTTACAACCCACAGTAAACACGCGCAATACGATATTAGGCTGGATCAGCGGGATTGGTGGATTAGCCGCTATACTTGTCACAGCACAAGTCTATTATCAAATGGTTGCTCATCCATTATGGCATACACCGGCAACCCAAATCGCGTTTATAGGCAGTGCAATTGTCCTTGGTTTTAGTCTAGTAGCCTTATTTGTTATTGAGCAAGGCAAGTCATTACCCTCGACCATTAAAGTTGGCGTGCTGATAGGCGTTGCATTGGTATTAATTGCACAGATTATTCGCTTACAATTACCTGCAAGCCAAGGCGGGAGCTACTTGCTATGGTGGCAAGTAGTGATGAGTATGATATTGCCTTGCATTATGGCGGTAAAAGTATACAAGGAACGACCATCCGCCGTCTTACTTGTATTGATAATGTTGGCGATGTTTAGCGGAGAGTTGGCCGGTCGTGCATTGTTTTATGGGGCGGTTATGATCCAAGCTCCTTGGTTCTAAAAATCCTCGTCATATTTCGGCCTGTCGCG